>CAINXC010000347.1 GCA_903854655.1 uncultured Verrucomicrobiota bacterium
AAACCCACCTATTTGTTGCTTATCAGCCAGTTCGGTATTTCCTCGCTTCCACCGGAATGAGCGATTTTGGTTACATCTTTTTGACAGATTTCTCCCACTCGAATGGACTTCTACTGCGACCAAGTACTCTCAGGGCGTATCTCCGTCGAACGCATCGCCGAGACCGAGCACGTCCTCGCCTTTCACCACACGCAACCATACTGGCCCGTGCATATCGTCATCATTCCCAAACGCCATGTCTCGTCGCTCGCGGCTCTGGAGGCCGGCGCTTTACCAGTCGCCCACGAGATGCTCACCGTTGCAGCCGAGCTTTGCCGCCGCGTCACCGACGAGCACGGCGGCTGCCGACTGTCCACCAACAGTGGCGATTACCAGACCACCAAGCACCTTCATTTCTACATCCATCACGGACCACGACTCAGAGACGAGCATGGAGCACCCATCACCCCGCAATCGACCGGAAATGCCTAGCCAAGCGCCGGAGCGAACTGCCCCGCCACCTTCGCCCGAGCAGCCATCGCGCCAGCCTCCGCCGTCGCTGAGCCTGGGGACGTTAGCCCGACAACCGTATGCCTTACGAAATCAAACTAACGACTGCGGAGGTGATTCCCACCGCTGTAGTCCGACGCCATGTGCAGCCGAGGGAGATGTCCAAGTTCGTACCTGCGGCGTGTGGCGAGGTTTGGTCATTTATTCGCTCCGCCAACCTCCCGCGCCCAGGTCGCCACGTTGCCTTGTATTTGGATGCAGGGTTAGTTGAGGTCGGGGCAGAGGTGACTGAACGATTTGAAGGCAATGACTGCGTCCATTGCTCACAGTTGCCCGCTGGCCGCGTGGTGACTACTACCCACTTCGGCCCGTATCCTCGTCTCGGCTACGCCCATTCTGAGATTCGCCAGTGGTGTGCTGGGCACGGTCATCGGCTTTCCAGCATTTGTTGGGAGATCTACGGGCACTGGGACGAGAGTTGGAATTCCGACCCATCGAAGATACGCACCGATGTTTTCCACCTGCTCCATGACCAAGAAGGCTAATAAAACGGATGCAGGTAACGTCTCGTATGGCATCTGTCGTGTCATCGCCGCTTCCCCATCGCCGTCGCCTGATCCGAAACATTAGGCTTCCTTGAAAGCTGCTAGCCAAACTATGGTTGACGTTACCAAGAACTCCAGGAGAGACCCTTCAGGATTCATGTGGCTGCCCCCCAGGGCCACCGTCTAACCCCCGTGGCAGGGGCCTTCTTGCCGCCTGGGGCGTTGGGAGCCTCATTGAAAGGGCAGCACTCTGGCACAGACCGGCAATCATCTTTTCCACAATCGATGTCTCAAGACGATTGCAGGGCATCGAGTTCGTCGGGAGTGAGCACTCCGGGGAAAGGAGAGAAGCCCTTCCACTGTCTGGCGGGTGCGGATTCATCTCGGAGCAAGGCCAGCAACAGGGCCATTCCCGCAGGTGATTCCATCGCGTTCTCGATCTTCGCGCGCCAGCCGTTCAGCCTCGCCACGCTGGAGTGCCCATTTGCGAGCCATCGCGCAATGTTGGCCAGCGGGATAGCAAGCAGGCGGGGCTCGCGCTCAAGCTTGTCGGCGATGGCCCGGAACGCAAGCGACGACTGCTCCTCTGCCGCCTGGAAAATGGCGGCGGAGGGAAGAGGGTCGGCTGTGGCAATGGAGTTCAAGCGGCGGCGACGTGCTGTGTTGGAACATAACGGCCCTACAAGTCTCATGCAAATCCCGCGCGTGGCTTTCTTGGCCAGGCAGTGCGATGGCCCGAGCCCTGTTTGGCCCTTCATGAATCACATGGCTGAGCCCCAGGGCCACCATCTGCCCCCCGTGGCAGGGGCCTCCTTGCCGCCTGGTGATCGATTCACGAACGGCGACCAGCATCTCTGAATCAGCGGCACCTCTGCGCGGCTCTCCCTCATGTCTTTTGTCTTCAAGTCTGGTGTCTTTTGTCTTCCTCCGCCACCCACCGCCGCGGGATCTCCCAGGGGGACAGACCGAGACAGGCGGTGCCGCGGAAGGCAGGGGTAAGCTCGCTGGCGGGAACCCCGACAACGGCGACCACCTCCTGGCAGCGCTCCGGGTCGCGGCTGGGCACCCCGTGCACGGAGAGTTTTTTCAGGCCGGTGGCGGCCCGAAGTTTGGCGGCGATTTCCTCCGGGCTGAGCTTGCGTCCTGCGACGTTGATGCCGGCGCCGGCGCACTCTTGAAACAGCAGCCGATGATCCTTCACCTCCCCCCTGTCGCAGGTGCGGAAGCGGCCCTCGCCAAAGCATTCGCCCGCGAGGATCTCATCATAGCCCAGGCCCACCGAGCTGCTTTGCACCAGCAGCAGCCCCTGCGCATCCACCTCCGCCGAAACGCCCGGCAGCAGGGCGCCCACATCGCGTTCGTCCTCGCGCGGCAGTTGCGATGCGTCGTAGGAGACCGCGCCGCACTCGCTGGCGCCGTAGAGGTTGTGCAGTTTCAGGGCGGCGGCTTCCCAGGCGTTGCGCTCCAGGGCCAGCGTCAGCGGCGAGCCGGCGGAAACCGCGAGCGACACGTTTGCCAGGGGCACCCCGGCCCGCAGCCAAGCCCGCCAGAGCGCGGGAATGCCGGGCAGGAACACACGCTCGTGCTGGCGCAGGGCCTCGCCCAGCGGCGCGGGAAAGGGCTCGGGCACCCAGTGCATCGGCAGGCCGTGAAGCAGCGTTTGCAGCACCGTGACCGAGAGCCCGTAGGAGTGCGCCGGTGAAATCGCGGCCACGCAGGCACCGCACTGATCCAGCCCCAGGGCGGCATGAAGCCGGTCCACATCGGCCAGGACCTGCGCTGCGGTGAAGAACTGGCAGCGGCGCAGTCCGGAGCCGCCCACCGTTTGTTTGATCAGGAAGGCGCCCGCCGGGACGCCCCCCTCAGGCACGCGGCGGGACCGGTCTTTCTCCACCACATGCACGCACCTGCCGTGCAGGACGCCCGCGAGCACGGCGCGCAACAATTCGGCGGCCCCGCCCTGCGCAAGCACGTAATCTCCGGTGGGTTTCAACCTCCTCGCCTCTTCGTCCAGCCGTGCAAACGTAAGGCGGCCGGCGGGATGGTGGAGGGCCACTTCATCGCCATGCTTCTCAAGGACCTGTTGCCACCTCTCACCAATCATTTGACAGCCTGCGCGCCCAGCCGGTAAACCATGAGCTGCGCAAGCCTGCACCATTGACCGGCCCCGCCCGGCAGTTCAAGCTCCATGACCCTGTTGACGCCGTCTTTTTCTCTCCGTGCCCCAGACTCACCGACAGCGCCTATTGATCACCGGAGCGGGAATTGTTTCCCCACTCGGCCTCGGCCGGGGGGAGAACGAAGCAGCCTTCGCGGCCGAGCGCCTGGCGTTCCAGCCGGTGGAGATGTTTGATGTCAGCGCGCGCATCGCGAAGACGGCGGCCTTCGTCGATCTGCCCGCAGGGCGTCTCTACCGCACGCTGTCCGCACGCCATGAAGCGCGCGTGGACCGGGGCAGCCGGATGCTGCTGCTGGCCCTGCGCGAGGCGCTGGCGCAGGCGCGGCTGGGCAGCCTGGGCACGGTCGATGCGATGGTCATCGGCACCTCCGCCGGGGCGATGATGCTGGGCGAAACGTATTGCCGGCAGCTCCGCAAGAGCCCCGGGCGGCAGTCAGGGCAGCTCTCCCTGGTGGAGCACTATCAGCCGCAACGGCAGATGACCACGCTGGCCCACGAGCTGGACTGGCACGGCCCGGTGCTGCTGGTTTCCAATGCGTGCGCCTCGGGCGCGAACGCCATCGGCATGGCAATGGAGATGATCTGGTCCGGCAGGGCGCGGCGGGTGATCGCGGGCGGGTACGATGCGGTCTCGGAACTCGTATTCGCCGGTTTCGACACCCTGCGGGCGCTGTCACCCTCTGGCATTCCTAGACCGTTTGACGCCCACCGGGACGGTCTAGCCCTGGGCGAAGGGGCGGGCGTGGTCGTCATCGAATCCGAGCAGGCTGCTGCCGAACGCGGTGCGACCGCCCTCGTGCAGGCCGCCGGCTACTGCACCGCCACGGACCTGCACCACCTCACCCAGCCGGACCCGGAAGGGAAGGCCGCGATCCGCACCATGACCGAGGCCTGCCGCATGGCCGGCCTGCAACCGCGCGAGATTGACTACCTGAACTCCCACGGCACGGGCACGCCCTTCAACGATGTGGCCGAGGCTTCCGCCATCCGGGCCTGGGCGGGCGAAGACGCGGCCGGAATCGCCGTGAGCTCCACCAAGTCAGCCATGGGCCATCTGCTCGGCGGCGCGGGCGCAGTGGAGGCCGTGATCTGCCTCATGGCCCTGCAAGGCCAGTGGATGCCCGCAAGCCTCAACATCCGCGAAGTCGATCCCGTGGCCACCTTTGATGTGGTGCGCAGCTTTCGCCGGACCCGCGTGAACACGGCGCTCACCAACTCCTTTGGCTTTGGCGGCACCAACGCAACCCTTGTTCTTCGCCAGGCATGATCAGCGAATCCCCCCTCGTCATTCGCGGCATCGGAGCGGTCAGTGCCGCCGGCTGGAACGTTGCGGACCTGATGGACGCCGTTCTGGAGAAGCGCGACATCCCGCCCACGCTGCTGCCACGCACCGGCGGTCGACGTGACTGGGACTGCCTGGTGCGGCTGGTTCCAGGGGCACCACTGGACAAGCTTCCCAAGCACAACCGGCTGCGCCGTGCGAGCAATGTCACCCGCTTCGCCATGGCGGCGGCGGTGGAAGCCATGGGAGCTGGGCCGTCCGTCTCCACCGGCATCATCGTCTGCATGATGAACGGCTGCGTTTCATTCACCAACCGCTTCTACCAAGAGGTGCTGGACGAACCGGCAATGGCCAGCCCCATCCTGTTCCCGGAGACGGTGTTCAATGCGCCCGCCTCGCACGTCGCCTCTTACCTGGGCATCAGCGGGCCGGTCACCACATTGATTGGCGAACCCAACATCATCGCCGAGGCCCTGCGCCTGGCGCAGACGTGGATGGACCTCGGCCTCGTGGAGCAATGCCTTGTTATCGGTGCCGAAGAGGCGGACTGGCTGAGCACCGAGGGCGTGACGTATTATGACCAGCGCGTGGTCGTCAGCGAGGGAGCCGGGGCGCTGCTGCTGGCCCCCAACGGCGACGGGCCCCGCCTGCAGCACCTCGCCGGCCCCTTCGCCTACCATTCCACCCTGGAGCGCCAGCAGGAGGTGGGCCGCATGGCCGAGGCGCTGTCCGCACACCCTGCGGATGTGCTCATCGACAACGCGCTGGGCCTGGCCCGGTTCGATCGGCAGGAGCAGGCCGCCTGGTCGCACCGCTGGCATGGAGAAATCATGAGCCCGCGCCGCCTGCTGGGCGAAGGCATGGGCTGCAGCAGCGCCCTGCAACTGGTGCTCGCCGCAGCCCTGGCCCGCACTCACAGACGCCGCTCCCTCGTTTCCATGCCCGGCTACAACACCGGGGCCTATGGGTGCGTGGTGGGGTGAGCAGCAGCGTGTAACATAGCGAGCGCTCCAGCCTTGCAGAACAAACCTGTGCTTGCGCCTCTGGCGGCGGCAAATTATCCTCAGCCCATGCCAACTGTTGCGATTCAACCCAAGCTCGCGCGCCTCAGCCGCGCCCGCTATGACGCCATGATCGAGGCCGGCATCCTCACGGAGAACGATGCGGTGGAACTGCTCGACGGCCAGATCTACGAAGCCATTCCCAAGGGGCCCAAACACAATGCCTTGATTTTGCGGCTCGCGAAGCTGCTCGAACGCCGATTTGGCGAGCGCTGTCTCGTCGGCTGCCAAAACTCCATCGCCCTGCACGAGTATTCCGAGCCCGAGCCGGATCTCGCCGTGCTGCGTCCGCGCGAGGATTTCAATGAAGGCGCGCTGCCCGAGCCAAAAGATGTGCTTTTCATCATTGAGGTGTCAGACTCCACCCTGGCCTATGACCGCGATTTGAAAGTGCCGCTCTACGCCGCCGCCGACATCGCGGAAGTGTGGCTGATGGATGTGCAAGCGGCGACCGTCACCGTCTATCGCCAACCCAAAGGCAATGCCTACCACAGCGAGCAGGTCTATCGCCCAGGAGATACGATTCCTCTCTCTGCTTTTGGCGACGAGAGCGTGGCGGTTGCAGACTTGGGCTTGTAGAGGCGGCGATGGGCGAGCACTTGGAGTTGGGTCGATCACAGTTCGACGACCAACACATCCAGCGCGGGGAACTGAGTGAATGCCTTGTCAGTCGTAATGATTTGAGCACTGCTGGCAATGGCGAAAGCACCGAGGTAGGCATCCATCCAGAGCTTGGGAGAACTGGTCCTGCGGGCAGCGAGTTTCTTCCAGGTCGCGTCCATCCGAGCCGGTTCACTGCAAAATGAGATTCGTTCATCGGCGATGAACTGCTCGTACACAGCCCAGGCGGCGGCGTTGGTCAGTGGCTCGAGCCCATAGATCGACATCACGCCGCGCGTTGTCAGAAGCCGCAGCAGCGACTGCTGGGTCGAACGGCAAAAGAGAAGGCTGTCAGGGGCGGACTCACCATTCAACCAAGTCTTGGCCGCCTGATGATGCGAGTGCCCGGACAAACAGAGCGCCAGCCAGATGTTGGTGTCCGGCAGCTTCATGAATGCCACTCCTGCTCCTGCTGAATCAATGCCGCCGCGACTTGCTCAGGCGTCAGTTCGGCCCCGTGTTTGCAGACTATAAGCGGCAATTTCACACGCTTGCCCGAACCTGCTGCTTTTGCCTTGCCCGCCCTCAATCCACGTTTCAGCAGCGCCGCCATCGCATCCTTGAGTTTGGAGCCCTCGTCGAGAGCGTGCTGCTTGATTTCACGGACCAAAGCATCCGGCAGGTCGAGGGTCGTTTTCATGCTCCCATTTTGCTGGTTTCCCAGCTTTCTGTCAAGCAGGAGGCTTGCGATGTTGGTACAGAATTCCCCCGCTTCGCGCCGCTGCATTCGTGCCGCCGGGGTGCTTGCAGAGGCAAAAGGGCACTGGAAAAAACCGGTCCGCCAAACACCACGAAACTCAATGTCGGTGCTACGAGCACCAGAGATGCCCGCATTGGCGGGCGGCTGACGTCAAGAGATCACCCCCCGCTCTATTGGCACACGAGCGACCCCGGTTTAATACAGTCTGGCCTCTTCCGCAGAGCGGGCCCTCACACCATGTCCCTGCGGGTATGGAAAGAATTCGCAAGCCAGCCTGGCGCAGAAAGGTTGGCATTGACCTTGCGGGCGGCAGCGGGCATGTCTCCGCAGCTTATGGCCACAAAACCTGTCGTTCTCATCATCCGCGATGGCTGGGGTATCAACCCCGGCGGACGCGCCCAAGCAGTGCAAAATGGCGACGCCACCCTGCTCGCCCGCACTCCTTTCCACGATCACCTTTACGCGACCTATCCGCGCGGCACTGTGATTGCCAGCGGCGAGGAGGTGGGCCTGCCCGCCGGCCAGATGGGCAACAGCGAAGTGGGCCATCTCAATCTGGGGGCCGGGCGCATCGTTTATCAGGACCTCACGCGCATCAACAAGGCGGTGCGCGATGGCGAACTCGCCGGCATTCCCGCCCTGCAGGAAGCCTTCGCCAAGGCCAAGGGTGCGCGCCTGCACTTCCTGGGACTCGTCAGTGATGGCGGCGTGCATTCCCATCAGGACCAGCTTGTGGCCCTGTGCAACGCGGCCAAGGCGGCGGGCGTGACCGATGTGATGGTGCATGCCATCGCCGACGGCCGCGACACCTCCCCCACCGGCGGCGCCGGCTACCTGGCGAAGCTGGAGAAGGATCTGGAGCCCAGCGGCGCGACCATCGGCACCGTGATCGGCCGCTACTTCGCCATGGACCGCGACAAGCGCTGGGAGCGCAACAAGCTCGCCTGGGATGCCATCGTCCTCGGTCGTGGCGCGCAGCACACCGATTCGCCCAGCGCCGCCACCCAGGCCGCCTACGCCACGGAGCCGCGCGGCGACGAGTTCCTGCAGCCCATGATCTTCAGCCATGGCAACGAGCAGCGCATTCGCGACGGCGACGTGATCCTGTGGTTCAATTTCCGCGCGGACCGCGCCCGGCAGTTGAGCGAGGCGTTCCTGAAGCCGGACTTCAACGCCTTCGACCGCGAAGTCACCCCGAAGGTGGCCTACTACACGCTGACCGAGTATGATGCGACCTACTACGATCTCGGCTGCAAGGTGATCTTTGGCCCCGAAAGCATGAACCACCTGCTGGGCCAGGTCGTGGCCGCCGCCGGATTGAAGCAATTGCGCGCGGCGGAGACGGAGAAGTACCCGCACGTGACCTTCTTCTTCAACGGCGGTGTCGAGGAGCCCAATCCTGGCGAGGACCGCTACCTCGCGATCAGCCCCAAGGAGGTGCCCACCTACGACAAGAAGCCGCAGATGAGCGCGCCAGACCTCACCTTTGAGGTGATCCGCCGCCTGGAGAATTACGACCTCGTGATCATGAACTACGCCAACCCCGACATGGTGGGCCATACCGGCGTGGTTGAGGCTGGCATCCACGCCTGCGAGACCATCGACCTGGGCCTGCGCATGATGGTGGAAAAGGTGCAGGAACTGGGCGGCAAGCTCTTCATCACCGCCGACCACGGCAACTGCGAGCTGATGCGCAATCCCGACGGCTCGCCCAACACCGCGCACACGACCAACCTCGTCCACGGCATCTACGTGGCGGAGGACGCCTCCAGCTTCACCGTGCGCAACGGCATTCTTGCCGACATCGCCCCCACCCTGCTGGACATGCTCGGCGTGGCCCAGCCTGCGGAGATGACGGGGAAGACCCTGCTCGTGCGCAAGTAACCCTCCTCATGATCGCCTTCCTCCGCGGCCGCCTGGCTGAGTCCCTGCCCAACCAGGCCATCATTGATGTCAATGGCGTGGGCTACCATGTGCTCATCCCGCTGTCCACGTATGACAAGCTGCCGCAGCAGGGCGCGGAGGTGAAGCTGCTGACCCACTACCACGTCACGGACCGCGATCATACACTGTACGGATTCATCACCGGCGAGGAACGCGATCTCTTCCGCCTTCTCATCGACCGCGTCTCCGGCATCGGCCCCAAGATGGGCCTCGCCGTCCTCAGCGGCCTCCCCGTCGCCGCCTTCAAGGATGCGGTGATCCGGGAGGATGTGCCGGCGCTGTCGCGCATCAGCGGCGTGGGCAAGAAGACCGCCGAGCGCATCGTGCTGGAGCTCAAGGACAAGGTCGGCGTGGTCGGCGCCTGGCAGGAAGCGAAAGCCACCGCCTCCGACGATCCCACGAAGACCGTGCAAAACGACGCCATCCTGGCCCTCATCGCCCTGGGCTACAAGCAGGGCGAAGCGCAGAAGACCGTGCAGCAGCTCCTCAAGCAGCCCAGCCTGAAAGGCGCCCACACCGTGGACCACCTGGTACGCGAGGCCCTGCGGGCGATGAACTGATAAAACATTCAGGCAGACTTTCTTGACCGCCACACGGTACGGTGAGGAGATTCTGAGACAGCGTCTGCCACTCCCCTTGTCATCAGTTCGGCTCTTGAGGTGAGATTCACTGTCTTGAGGTGAGATTCACTGATTACGCCCGATGACCCCAGCAGGGGCCACAGTCTGCTTGTCAGACCGTGGCCGCAGCGCCGCGAGGATGCTGATCAAGGCCAGGACCAATGCCGCCGCCAGCCACCGCCGCCAGGAGGCTGGGATGGGCATTGCGGAGTGTTCGGGAGAAAGGTGGAAAACCGAGGGTGAGGGCTTCTTTTTCAAGCCCCGGCCCAGCGCCACAGGCCGGGTCATGAGGGCCTTCAGATCCTGGTGCAGATCCTGCACCTGATGATAACGAAGCTCCGGGTCCTGGCGCAGGGCCTTCACGACAATGTCGTCACAGCGCGGATCGAGACCGGGGATTTGGACCGAGGGCATGTCGAACACGCCCTGCGGCAGCCTGCCGGTGAGCATCTGATAGAGCATGACGCCCACCGCATAGATGTCCGCCCGCTGATCGACGACACTGTTGCGCGCCAGCAGTTCCGGTGCGGAGTAATGATGCGTGCCCATCGGCGCCCCGGTCGCGGTGGCCAGGGGCTGCCCTTCACGGGTGACCTTGGCCAGGCCAAAATCCGCGACCTTCACCGTGCCGTCGGCATCGATCATGATGTTGGCCGGCTTGATATCGCGATGAATGACGCCCCGCTGATGGGCGCTGGCCAGCGCATCGCACACGTGCGCCGTGATCGTGAACGCCTCCGCCGGGGCGAGCCTGCCGCGCTGCTCGATCATCCGCCGCACGTCGATGCCGTCCACCAGTTCCATCACGATGTAGAGCATGCCGCGCGAGGTTTCGCCCACGTCGTGCACGGTGATGATGCCCGGGTGCTTCAGCCGCGCCATCGCCCTTGCCTCGGTTCTAAACCGCGCCACAAACGCGTTGTCCCCCCGGTGTGCGTCCGTGGGCAGGATCTTGATCGCCACCGGGCGTTCCAGGCCGCGCTGCAGGCCTTCATAAACCGCCCCCATGCCACCACGCCCGATCAACTTCGTGATCTCAAACTGCGGCAGCACCGCCGCCAGGTCCTCCGGCGAGGGCGGCACCCACGGCGGCCTGCGAACCGGATCTTCCAATACGCTGGAGGCCTGGGCATTTAACTCCTCGGCATCGGGCTTTGTGGATTCAACTCCATCGACGAGGGTGGAGAGCACCGCCCTGCTTTCGCCACGGGTGCGCCGCAAACGATCCACCACCTGGGCAATGCGGCGCGGGTGCAGAGGCTTCAGGACATAATCCAGCGCCTCCACTTCAAAGGCGCGATGGGCATGACGCGAGTGGGCCGTCACGAAAATCAGCTTGATGTCGGGGCTCAGATGGCTTGCTGCTTCAAAACCATCGGCGCCGGGCATCTCCACATCCAGAAACACCGCCTCCGGCTTGGTAGCCTGAATCAGTTCGAGGGCCGACTCCACGTTTCCTGCCTCGCCCGCAATCTCAATATCCGGGAATGCCTCCAGATGGTGCCGCAGGCCCCGGCGGGCGGCCGGCTCGTCATCCACGATGACTACACGGTGCATGGCAGGCCCTCCAGAACGATTTCCGAGTACACCCGGCCTTCCTGTTCGCGCAGGCTGAAGCGGTGCCGTGCGGGAAAGTGCAGCTCCAGCCGCCGCCGCAGGTTGGCTAGGCCGGTGCCCGTGTCGGTACGACGACGGTTGTCAGGCATCAAGGCGCCCGAATTGTGCACCTGGATCCAGAGCCTCTCGTTCTCCTGCCACACCTTGATACCGAGCATCCAGGGCGGCGCACCGGAGCTCAGGCCATGCTTGACGGCATTCTCCACCAGCGGCTGAAGCAAGAAGCAGGGCACCTTGAGCTCCTTCACCTGCGGATCAGTGTCGATGCTCACCTGGAGGTTGCCGCCGAACCGCTCCTCCTCGATGGCGAGGTAGGTGACCACGGCATCCAGCTCGCGCGACAGCGGCACGATCAGTTCATCGCGATGATCCAGGGAGTACCGCAGGTAGCCCGCCAGCCGGCAGGTCATCTCGAAGGCCACCTGGGGCCGCTGCAGGATTTCGGTGGCGATGTTGTTCAGGGAATTGAACATGAAGTGCGGATTGAGCTGCAGCCGCAGCATCTGCAATTCCGCTCGCTGGGCGGCCTGCTCAGCCTCCAGGAACTGCTCCCGCTCGGTGCGGCTGCGAAACTCCGCCTTCAGCCACAGGTACACCACGCTCCAGCCCATGAAGACCATGAGGTAGAACACAAAACGCAGGGCCAGCATCGGTGCCCGCGGAGCGAAGGCCCATCCTGACCACCAATCCCAGGCGACATTGCAGACCACCTCCACCACCGCCATCAGGCTGCTGCTGGCCGAGATGACGAACATGTTCCGCACGGTGAATCCGCTGCGCAGGCGGGCCCGCCCGTACACCCAGCGCAAGCCGCATGACAGGCCAAGGCCGATGGGCTCCATGAGCAAGGTGAGGACCAGGGACTTGGCGATGTCGTGGCGATACACCGACCGGGCAAAGAACCCGAAGAGCATGAACAGGCCCCACCCCGTCATCTGCAATTTCCAGAAGACGGGTATGCGGTAGGCGGAGATGCGTGAACCGGAAAGCAGACTAAAGTACCCCAGGTTGGAGGTTCGGAACCCACAAAGCGAACCTCGGTTCATAGGGCAGGATCAACGAGCGGGCAAGCCGCCGGTTGCCCCACTTTCAGCCCCGCCCCTTGTCCCGGATGCGGTCATGACCGCCAGGGCGCACGGCTTCAGCTCCTTGCTTTTTTCCT
>CAINXC010000348.1 GCA_903854655.1 uncultured Verrucomicrobiota bacterium
ACGGAGTGCCTGATTTTTGGCTAACAGACCAAAGCCGACGAGCAAATGGGTTTTGCCGCCACCCATCGCTTGTTTTAGATGAAAAATGGCCTGCGTGGAAGAGCCAGCGAGGCGAGCACAACCCTCGGTGACGAGATCCTGCATTCCTTGCGTGATGAATGTCTTCTCAAAAAACGTGGTGCCGTCTCCTTCCGCATGGATCAATTCGTCGAGCTGCTCGATTTGGTCACTGAGCTTAATGGAAAGTGCGCTGGATTGAAGTTTGCAAGCGTCGCGAACGGTTTTCATGCTTTTTATTTACCTTTTTGTTCGGTGGTAAATGTAATGGCGTAAGTACATTTATTTAATAGACCAGTGGGCACCAATGAATGGCAATAACCAAATGCACTGTCTGATTTACCAGATGATTTTAAGTCGCTGATTTTTGTCATTCACATTTCATAGCGGGGAAATCCATATCAATCAAGAGAATGGCGAAAGGACTCGGGGTGGATCACTCACCCCGCCGCTTCCGGCGTCTCTGCCACCAGATTATACGGCGGCGCTTTGGCGAGCTTTGCTCGGCGGATTTCGACCTGGCGATGGATGTCAGGGGCGACGCCGGTCGGGATGCCGGCGGTGTCCTCCAGGGTGCGTTGCTTTTGATCGGGCTGCGGGCCGTCGAAGAACTTCGCGGTCTCGCCTTGGACCTCGGCTGAAATTAGCCCGTCCAGAATATCGAGGTCGCGCTCCAGATGCTTTTCAAAAAGCGTCTGCTCAAAAACGGAGAGCGCCAGGGAGGAGAACATGATCCAGATGCCCAGTGGCCGGGAGATTACGCTTGCGACCAGCATCCCGACGAGGAAGCACGCCACCGGCTCAATGTAGCGATAGACCCTGCGGTGCGAGGCGATGACCGGGGGCCACGGAACCATCTCCAGGTAGGAGATGCCGACACAATAGGTGTGCCAGCGCACGCCCTGGGTGAGGTCGCGCCAGCGCATGGTGCGCTGGAAGATGGCCATGCCTATCATCGCCAGGGCAAAGAGGGTGAGAGGCAAGCCAGAGGTGTCTGAGTTGCTGCTCACCAGCGAGGCCACAAAGAGCATGATCAAGCCCATAATGACGATGCCGGTCGTCTTGAGCACGCGGAACCCGATCTTGCGGCGGGTGAACACCATCAGGGTGAGCGCCGGGTACATGGACACTGCGCGGATGATCTCCAGCTTTTGCCAGTAGGTCAGCTCGTCGGATTTGCGGTTCTGATTGTTCGTGTCCATGGGTTCAGGTCTTCTGGTTGAAGGTGAGCATTTTGTAGGGGAGGAACTCTTCGCGGCCTGCGGCACCGGTCGGGAACAAATGCCCGCCGTTATACACGATGGCCTGTACCTGGAAGTTGTGATGCTCACCTCCGCGCTTCAGCGTCGTGAAGCGCGAGGGCTCCACGAAGTAGCGGCGCTGTTCACTGCGGGTGACACCCGAAGACTGCTGGGGTGTGTCCGTCCCGGAGCGCCCGACGTTGGTACTGATCACGTCCATCCAGCGCTCGCCCAACAGCTTGGCCGCCCATTCGTTGGTGTCGCCGCTGTTCTGACAGAAGAACTTGGCCTGCAAATTGCCAAGCAGCGCGTCCACCGCATCGGCGTTGCCGAGGACGCGCCGGTAGCTCTCGCGGTTCTGGGTCAGGAAAACGGTGCAGCCGCCAGCGGAACGGGCGACGGCCTGGTACTCGGCATCGAAGTCGGTGACGAAGTTTTGCGCCTCGTCGGCCCACAGGAAGACGGGGCGCAGGTAGCCAGTGGCGGGCGGTGTGCGGCGCATCACTGCCACCTGGAAGCAGTATTTCCAGGCGAGGCTGGCGACTCGGCCAGCAAGCCGGTAGTCCTGCACGGGCAGGTCAATAATGATGATCTTGCCGTCAAAGGCGTCTTCAGGTTTGACCGTCGTATCGGTGGAGAACAATTTACGCAAAGGGCGTGTAATGAACGGGCGGACCAGCATCGAGAATGACAGGGTGATGATGCTGCGGGTCTTGTCAGAAAGGACCGGGTATTCCTGGAGCCAGTAATTCCGG
>CAINXC010000349.1 GCA_903854655.1 uncultured Verrucomicrobiota bacterium
CGACTACCCGTCGCACGGCCAGCAGGCGGAGTGTTTCCAGTGATTTGTGGTCCAATTTGCGGCCGTCTTGCTTCATTAGATCGCACTATCGCACATAAACATAGTGTAGTCTATCCCAAAGACTTGTCAGTAGGTCGAATGGGACCTCTATGGGCCATCCTCACCAAGTCCACCCAAACCTCCGTACCTCCGCGCGTTTGTGTAGCCCCCCACCAAAGGCGTCAGGCAGACCTACTCCACCCCCGGCGGCTTGGCGAACAACGCCTCCAAATCCATCGTCACGCCCGGAACGCTGCCACATTGCAGCGCCTGGCCACGCGAAAAGACCAGCTTTTGCTGGTACTGGCCCTTGGCGGGCTCGCGATAGACCTCCACGCGCTGTTCGCGGCCCAGCACAATCCAGTATTCCTGCACGCCCGCCTCGGCATACAGCGGGGCGTTGGCCCGGTCCAGCGCCGGACTGGACACGGCGACTTCCACCACCAGGGCGGCGGAGGCTGGGTGGCGGGAGAAGAAATCATCCTCATGGCCCGCGATGACCGAAACATCCGGCTCCGGCTCGGAGTCTTGCAATGTGAGCGGCTCCTCCTTCATCACAAAGAAGCCCTCGGGCAGACAGGCGGCGATCATCTGGTAAATCCTCATCGCGAGGCGGCGGTGCAGGGCGGTCTTGGACATTTTTTCGATGACGATCCCCCGGATCAATTCCGTGCGTTTGCCACTCTCGTTGTGCTCTCCCATCAGATGGTAGTCCGCGACAGAGATGCGTGAGACACGCTCACGGACTTCTGGCAACTCAAGGATGGAGGTCATGCACCCACCATAACGGGATTCACCCCCAGTGTCGAGCCCAAGGACGGCAGCGTTCCCCGCGAGGCAGCAAACCCCAGGGAGGGCGGCATGGAGATCACGACTTGGACGCCTGGAGAAGACGACCGGCGCGCCTGGGAAACGAGATTGCTTGCAAAACGGGGGCAATCTGTGGCGTAATGGGCCGCAGACCCTTTTCACCCTCAACCTGCTCTCACGCCATGTTTCGTATTCCAGGCATCCCCGGCAAAGACCTCTGTGACTCCCACCTCGGCGTCTCGCGTCGCGACATTTTGCGTGTCGGCGGTGCTGGCATTCTCGGCCTCACGCTCAACAACGTGCTGCGCGGTCAGGCCATGGGCGCCGCCGCACCAGCCGCCGGCGCCGGTCGCGCTGGCTGGGGCAAGGCCAAGCATGTGCTGATGGTCTATCTCCAGGGCGGCCCGAGCCATCTGGACCTCTGGGACCCGAAGGAAAACGTGCCGGACAACGTGCGCTCCGCCTTCAAGAACATCCCCACCAAGGTGGCGGGCAAGCAGTTCACGGAGATCCTGCCGAAGCTGGCGCAGGTGAACGACAAGTTCACCATGATCAACAGCATGAGCTACACGCCGAACGGGTTGTTCAACCACACGGCGGCGATCTACCAGATCATGACAGGCTACACGACGGACAAGGTGAGCCCCAGCGGCCAGCTTGAGCCCCCCTCGCCGAAAGACTTCCCGAACTTCGGCTCCAACATCATCCGCCTGAAGCCGATGGATGAGCCGATGCTGCCCTTCGTCATGCTGCCGCGCCCGCTGCAGGAATCGAACGTGGTGGGCAAGGGCGGCAGCGCCGGGTTCCTGGGCAAGGCCTACGATCCGTACACGCTCTATCCAGATGGCGATGACCTCGACCTGAGCAAGATGGACCGCATCAAGATCGACGATCTTCAGTTGCGCCCCGACCTGTTCAGCGTGCGCCTGCAACGCCGCGCCAAGCTGCGCACCGCCATCGACGCGCAGATGCCCGCCATCGAGAAGGCCGTGGCCAACCTGAGCATGGACCAGTACTACAACCAGGCGCTGAACCTGATCGCCAGCGGCCGTGCCCGTGACGCCTTCGCCCTGGACCGCGAGACCGACCAGATGCGCGACCGCTACGGCCGCAACACCTTCGGCCAGAGCTGCCTGCTCGCCCGCCGTCTGCTGGAAGCCGGCACCCGCGTCGTTGAAGTGATCTGGCCCAAGGTGGCCAATTCCGACAATCATAGCTGGGACCACCACGTGGGCCTCACCGAGCGCATGAAGAACAAGTCCGGTCCCATGCTCGACCAGGGCCTCAGCGCCCTCTTCGCCGACCTTGAATCCAGCGGCCTGCTCGATGAAACCATCGTCGTGGCCCTTGGCGAATTCGGTCGCAGCCCGGAAAAGGGCGTGAGCACCAGCGGCAACGGCAACAGCGCCGACGGCCGCGACCACTGGCCATACTGTTACACCGCCATCGTCGGCGGTGCCGGCATCAAGCGCGGTTACGTGCACGGCAAGTCCGACAAGACCGGCTCCTC
>CAINXC010000350.1 GCA_903854655.1 uncultured Verrucomicrobiota bacterium
ACAACCAGCCAGCCAGCCAAAGCGACAACTGCCGCAGCGGCGATTGCGGCCCAACGGAAGCGCCAAGCGCTGCGAGCTTCCTCATGGATTTTGTCGATGAGTTCATTCATAGCGTCAGAATCTGCTTTCCGGGATGAGGAGGACGTCGCCAGGCTTCAGCGCGACGTTCTGACTCATGTCGCCACCATCCAGCAGCTTGCCAAGCTTCACCTTGATCTCCTGTGATTTGCCATCTTCGGAACGCATAATTTTTGCTCGATTCCCGGCGGCGAACTGTGTGAGGCCTCCCACTGCCAGCACGGCATCAAGGACCATCATGCCTTCTCTATAGGGCAGCGCCTGGGGATGTTGCACCTGCCCCATGATTTTGATCTGACTATATGCGCTCGCTGGCTGAGTAACGATGACGTTGACCTGCGGAGCTTTCACGTATTCGGCAAGAACCTTCTCTATGTCGCGGGCCAGATGCGAGGGCGTCTTGTTCACGGCGACCATGTCTTCGACCAGTGGGGTGGAGATCTTGCCGTCCGGACGGACCGGCACGGTGACCGTCAGTTCGGGATTGCGCCAGACAAAGACCTGCACGGTATCGCCCGGGCCAATCAGATAGTCGGCGGCAACGGCAGGTACCGCGGGTGTTGGCATTTCATTTGCCGCGCTCGCCATTTGAGTCGTGGCAAGAAACAACATTAAGAACAAGGGCCTGATAAGGCATCTTATAAGTTTCATCGAATCACACCTCGTGGCCGCCATCTTAGCAACGCCATCCAAGCGGCGAGGACGCTTTTTGTGGGCTGAGAGTCACACCCTGCGCCACCCCGGATGGCTGTGGATGTAGACATATTGCCGGCGCATCCCTGATATTGTGGAATAGTTCTCGGTAATTTCTCGGATAGCCCATTACTTCAGGGCACAGGCCCCCTTGTTAACTTTCCGCGTAGTCGCCGCACTCGCACTGGTCGCAGTGGCGGCTGCCTGTGGCCCTGTGGCCCTGTGGCCGTCACGAACTCCGGGATCATCACCCAGCCACAGGGTGGCGGCTCTTCCACGGGCCTCTCGATTGAGAACCCGTGGCCAACCACGGTAGAGGTCGGCGAACAGTATGCCCTGCAGCCGGTGGTCAGCAATCCTACAGGGTGCCGCCGGGTACCTGGTACTTCGCGGTCAGCGCCTACAATCTCGCCGGAGTGGAGAGTGTGTTGTCGAATATCGGCAGCAAGATAATCCCGCCCTAATTGCATCGCCCCTTTCGCTGGCGACACCGCGCCGCGCGAGAACTTCACCCCGATGAGGCAACCCAGGGGCGTTGCCCACAAGAGTACACCGGAGTAAGTCAGCCACAGCAGGGTAACCCCGCCTTCAACTCGCTGAGGCTTGCTTCAGATACCAGCGCCCTGTCGTTACGCGCGCCAATGTAGACCACCATGCCCTTGCAGTCGGGACTACGAGAGCCTTGCCAGCGAACAGATTACCGGCGGCGTGAAGCCCCCCCCTTCCGCGATGATCCGGGGCCGTAGCGGCAATATAGCCGCTATAGGTATTCGACCCGACTTCGATCAGCAGGTCATCGATTGCGCTGGTTGGCCAGCAGGAGCACCAGCTTTAAGGGCATATAGTCTGGTGGCGGGCGGTACGGGATTGGCCCTACTGCTCGTGCGCCATGATCGTGTCCCAGCGCGTGGTGTATGAG
>CAINXC010000351.1 GCA_903854655.1 uncultured Verrucomicrobiota bacterium
ACGGCCACTTCTCCACTACCAGGGCTGCCCAAACACAACCCTCGCTGCATCAAGCCTTCCAGAACCCCTTCCCCTCGAAAATAGTGCTTTTCCGCCCGAAACTGACGAACTTGGGTTAGCTTGTCGCGCACGACATATGGCTCAGGCGAAACTCGCCTCTCGGCACTTCCCGCCGTTTGCAGCCAGGTGCCGCGAAGGGTCGAGTCGGGTATCTCCCGCGAAAAAGCGAAGGTGTCATTGCTCACCCAGCTCACGCCCTGGCCGCCTGAAATCGGCGTTGCCGTCTTCTGTTGCAGATCAACCAGCACCAGCGCCTTCCTGCTTCCGCAAAAGACGAAACGCTTGTCTGGCGAAAACTCCCCGAATTTCTGGCACTGCGCTGGCAGGTTGACCACTTCCTGAAGGCTGTTCCTGGCGCGGTCGTAAAGCTTGATGATCCGGCCCCCCGCGATGCACACGCACCGGTCGTGATCCAGCCATTGGTAATCATCCATGCCCTCACGCCGTCCCACCGGGATCGTCTTTATCGTTTCACTGTCCACGTCGTAGCAGTAGAACTGGGCTTTCTCGATTCCGACCACGCTTTTTCCATCTGGCGACCGCTGCCTGCGGTGGCCTGCTGTTTTGATTGTTGTGCTACTTTACCAGCTTGCTGAGCCGCTTTACCAGCGTCGGTCGCTTGCTGCTTCGCTGCATGGGTAGCAACTTGGCTGATGTTGCTTTGCGGCAACGGTTTGGCCGCCTGCCCCTGGCCTTGTTTCGCGGCCTGGGCTGTCTTGCCTTGCTCCGCCGTCTGATTCTTCACGGCCTGTTGAGTTTTTGCCGCCTCCTGACCCTGTGTTTGCTGCTGCGGTTTGGCTTTCGGAGGCTGCACCGTCGCACCCGCCGTTTTCGCTGGCGTCTGCTGCTTGTCGCGTCCCGTGATGCGGTTAAAATGACCGACCGCCGACGCATAGGCGTTCATCAAACGGCTTTGCCGGGGTTTGACCGCCTCCACCGGTTTGCTGGTGTTCTTGACCTCGCGGTTGCCGGGCTGGCCGATGGGTTTCTCTTCGGCTTCCGCGCCGGTCTTCCTGGCTTCGTTGGCAGCCTTTATCCGTTCGGCTGTCGGAGTTGTGAGCTGTGTAGGCCGCGCAAAACTGCGGCGCTTGCTGGCAAGATCGCCTGACTTTTTTTCAGTGACTTGGGGATGGCCTTTGGACCGGTTCCGCCCGTCGGCGCTTACGAGCCCCCGGCGCATCTCGACATACTGTCGCCAGCTCATATCCTCGGCCTTTTTGTCCGCAACGCCCTGTTTCCGTGCTTGGAGCAGGCTCTTGACGTGCGAATGCGATTCGCCCTCCGCTTTGCGGCTTTGTACGGCCTCCCGCCACTGCCTGCTACTGAGTTCGGAATTCATGGCGGAGATGTCGCGTTTGCTTAAGCCCGCAAGTTCAATGGCGGATTGCCGTGCAGCCGTGTTCCCGACCGCCTCTTGCAGTCCCCGGCGGTCGTCTGTGTAAATGCGGATGCTCTCTTTGCCACGGCTGACCGATACATAAAACTGCTCCCGTGAACTCGCAACGAAGGATTCCTCACTCTGTGCCACCAGCACATCGCGGACGCTCTTGCTCTGCGATGAATGCGAAGTCTGGCAGTAGCCATAGGTGAAGTGGCCGTGCTTGGCGTCCAGTTCCGCCCCGTTGGAAAGAACGATGTTCCCGTTCTTTTTGAACTTATCGACGGCAAAGACGTTGCCGTTGTTGAGCCGCCGGCCATTCGCACTTTCCCCGTTGCGCGTGATGCGGATTTGCTCGCCCTTGCCCAGGCGGATTTCCCGCTCCTCAAAGACCTGGAACCGCTGGGCTTCCTTGAGCGGGACCGCCAATTCCCGGCCAGACGCTCCCGTCATTCGCACCGCCCCGGAATCATCCCGACCGGTGACGTGGAACAGTTCGCCCCGCCGGATTCCCTTCGCGTTCTGGTGGAACTGGACAACAAGCCCCTCGTGGTAGTTTTCCGCCCGCTTTTTGTCCGCGTTCTCCCACTGCAAATTGTGGTAGCGGGTGAAGCTGCGCTCCCCCTTGAGCTGCCCCGCTTCGCGCTTGGCGTTGCGGATGGCTTCCGTCACCAGGTTGCTTTCCGAGTGCGTCGGTGAAACGACCAGCGGCGGCGAACCTTTGCGGCTCAGCTCCATGAAGTCCTTGGCGAGCAGGCTGTAACGCTCAGCATCATCCTTGACCTCAATGATGGCACCGAGCTGGTCGAGGCTCCTGAAGGCATTGGGCAGGTCGCCACGGCTGAGAGCCCCAACCGCCTTCTTGTAGGTTTCCTGTTCCTGGCGGCGGATTTCAGTGACCTCTGCAATTTTCAGGCCTGCATAGTTCTGGAGCAGGCGGAACGCATCGCCACGCGCCACCGGCGCATGCTGTCCGCTGTCCCCGGTCAGAATGACTCTGGTTCCACCACCGGCCACCTGCATCAACTCCCACATTTCACGGGCACCGAGAAGCCCGGCCTCGTCGATCCAGATCACCTGTCCCCGTGTTTGCTTTTGCAGGTTCTTGTTGAGCAGCAGATGGGCGACCGTGTCGGCGCCAGCAAATCCCGATTCGCGCAAAGTCTCCCGCGATGCTGCCGCCGAGGGGGCAAAAGCAAAGACGCGCAGGCCGCCCGCTTCTATTTGCTCCGCCGCCTCTTTCATGAGGGTGGTCTTGCCGACCCCCGCGCCGCCCCGCAGGGCAATCACTTGATCGGTGGAAGTCAGGATGTGTTTAACTGCCGCCTGTTGCTCTGCCGACAGTTTGGCGTTGCCGTAATGGACGGCCCCCTGTTTCATCGGGGCGCACATGCCCCGGCCCGAGCGGACAAAATCAATGAGGGCGACTTCCTCCGCCAGCACATCCAGGGACGTGCAGAGGATTTCGTCGCCAACCTTGCCGACCACCATTTCCCGCCGGGACAGCTCGCGCCAGACCTGCTCAGGTTTCACCTGCCCCACCCCGTAGCGGAGCGCCTCTGAAACCAGCCGTCTTTGCTCAACGACGGAATTCCTCGCGAACAGCTTTTCGGTGGCAAAATCCAGGGCTGCCGCCGCCGTGATTTGCTCACCAACCCTCTGCCCTCCCCGGTCATAGCGCACTTTAGAGATGATGACTTTTTCGGCTTCTGTCAGCCGCGTTCCCCACGCAGCCAGGAGGTCGGTGTAGGTCATGCCATGCCGTTTCCCCTCCCGCGTGGCGGCACCCAGGCCGTCCTTGGACTTGGCGTCTTTGATGCCCTTTTCTTCCGCGAAGCGTTCGATTTGGGCGGTCCGGCGGGAGAATTTATCAATCACGTCCCTGGAGATGCCCGCAATCTCCCAGCCCTGATTGGTCCGGCGGATGCCGTAGCCGAGACTGGCCAGCTTTTCCGAGAGCCGGGCGTGAAACGCCGCTTCGGCATACGGCGCGTCTTTTTTGATGTCGCCGAACTGTGCCGCCTTCCAGCGGTTCTCTGTTTCGTCAAAAGTGGCGTTGAAGGCGAAGCAGTGAACATGCAGGTGCGGATCAGGAATGCCGCCCACCGGCCGCGCCGTGAAGTGGACAAACTCCGCCCAGGCCAGATTGCCGGTGACCCGGTTGGTGGAGCCGCCACCTTTCCGTATCCGCGCCCCGGCCCGCTCTTCCAGCTCGCTCATGGTCTCGGAAACCGCCGAGCGGAACGCCTTCAAGATGTCGTTGTCGCCGGTCAGGGCGTGCAAGATGGAGAGACTTTTTGGCGCATGAAAGTTGAGGTCGTAGCCGACCCGCCGGTCCGCTTTTGTGCGGGGCGTCAGCCGCTCGCCAGTCACCGGATTGCGGTTTTCGACGAGCGCCGCGAACGCGTCAGGCGTCACGTCGCCAGAGAGACCAAGCCTCTCTGCCGCCCTGCCGTGCCACTGCCCGACGACCTCCTGCCCTTCCGAGTAGTAGTCCTCGCGCTTCAGCCCTTCCGCATAGTATTGGCGGGCCGCCGCCGCGCTCTTGTGAGCCACCACTCTCAGCATGAATCCAGTATATCAGATCGGCGGCGGGGTTTCCATGACGCGAAGCAAAATTCGTCACAGCCCGGCTAAAAATGCCAGCAGCCATGGAGCCAATGCGGCGGGGTATTGAGGCGGCAATGGAGCAATGTAGCAGTGCTGCCAGCCGGATTTGCGGGCCTGTTGCAATGGGGCTAGCTACCAGATCAAATAGCATTCAGACATCTCCCCTAAGCAGTGCTTAGGCTGTGAATTCCACTCGCCCGGAGGCCTCGTTTCCGCTACGCTCCCGCCCATACAAAACCGCGTGCATGGACCGATACCCGCTCTCAACCACCCCCCATCCAGGAGCGGCCAGCGCCGTCACAACGGCCCCCAAGGACTGGCCGGACAATAACGAGGAATTGCTCGATTTCAGTCCCGACCCCAAGAACAAGCAGCGCGAAAACTACTGGCACCTGAAGGACGCTTTTGAGGGCGTCCAAATCTTCGGCGGCACCGGTTCCGGCAAATCCTCCGGGAGCGGGCAGGCCATCGCCCGCGCCTTTTTGGAAGGCAACCTTGGCGGTCTGGTTTTGACCGCCAAGACCGACGAAGTGCTCGCCTGGAAGGAGTATGCGAAGCAGGCGGGCAGAGAGACAGATTTGCTCATCGTGGAGCAGGGCGGGCCGCTCCGGTTCAACTTCCTCAGCTACGAATTGAACCGCCCAGGAGCCGGGGCAGGGCACACCGAAAACCTCGTGAACCTGTTTTGCAGCGTGCTTGAAGCTTCCGAACGGAAGCACGGGCAGAGCGGCGGCAATGACAGCTATTGGCAGCGCACCTTGAAGCAGCTTTTGCGCAACGCCATCGACCTTGCCATCCTCGCCGTGGAGGACGTGGACTTGCCAGCCCTCTACCGGATCATCACTTCCGCACCCCGTTCGATTGCGGAGGCAGCCGATGAAAAGTGGCAGGCCGATTCCGTCTGCTTCACCCTGATCGAGCACGCCAAAGAGAAGGCCGTGAACAAGGGGAGGGTGCAGGACTACGAGCTGACCCGCGACTATTGGCTCAAGGAGTTCCCCGGCCTTGCCGTCGAAACGCGTTCGGTGATCGTCTCCACTTTCACCAGCATGGCGGACTGTTTCTTGCGCGGCTTCCTACGGGAGCTGTTCTGCACGGACCTCAACTTCAAACCGGAAGACACCTTCAACGGCAGGATCATCATCTTGAACCTCCCGGTGAAGGAGTACAACGAGCTGGGGCAGTTCGCCCAGGTGCTCTTCAAGTTCGTCTGGCAGCGGGCCGTGGAACGGCGAATCCCTGCCGGGCTCTCCCGTTCCCAGGCGGAGAAAACCATTCGCCCGGTCTTCCTGTGGGCGGACGAATCCCAATTCTTCGTGAACTCCTACGTCGCGCTTTTTCAAAGCACCGCCCGCAGCTCACGCGCCTGCACGGTCTATTTGACCCAAAACCTGCCCAGCTACCTTGCCACCTTCAGCGGCGCGAATTCTCGTGCCGAGGCCGAGGCATTCCTC
>CAINXC010000352.1 GCA_903854655.1 uncultured Verrucomicrobiota bacterium
CGGCCAGATCAAGACCGGCAGCATGAGCCGCTCCGACCGCATCGCCAAGTACAACCAGTTGCTGCGCATCGAGCAGGAGCTGGGCGAAAGCGCGGTGTACGGCGGCAAAATGCGCGCCTGATCCGCACCCCCATCCCAACGCCGCCCGCCATGAACCGCCGCCATGCCAGCCCCCATCACAAGCCCGAAGACCAGAGCACGCTCGAACGCTTCCTGGGCTTGTTCAAGGGGTTCCAATGGTGGCTTCTGCTCGCCCTGGGCGTGGCGGGCGGCGTCTTTTACTATCAGCAGCCCATCGCCGAGCCGGCGGATCTGCAAGCCAGCATCCGCCGGCTGAGCGCCCAAAAGAAGGGCCTCGAAACCCAGCGCGACCAGCTTGTGAACCGCGTGGACTGGGCAAAGAACGACGACGCGTACCTGGAAGTCATCGCCCGCGACCGCCTCAACAAGCAGAAGGACGGCGAAGTGATCATGCGGTTCAAGGAGTAGGGCGGGCTGGTTGCTGCTTTCCGCGCTCGGCGAAGGCTTTGCGGATGCGGACCATACCGTACCAATCGCACGGCTTGGAGAATGAGCCTTCAAGCCTGCATCTCCGGATGTTGCAAAGAGTTCCATGGAGGCGCAGGATGCCTTCATGATTGTACCCCAGCCGTTTCAATATCAGGGCAGCAAGCGGGCGTTGGCGCCCATGATTTTGCGGTTTCTTCCCGCAAAGTTCCAACGGCTCGTGGAACCCTTTGCGGGGTCGGCCGCCATGACGATCGCCTGCGCCGGTCGAGGGCGGGCATCGAGGTTCTGGGTAAATGATCTGAACAAGCCATTGGCGGAATTGTTGAATCTCATCGTCAACCGCCCGGAGGAACTGGCTGATGAATACGCCAAACTCTGGAAAGGCGAGGCAGCCGAGGCGATTGAGCAGTTCTACACCGTTCGAGAAACCTTCAACCGCACTCAGGACCCGAAGCTCTTCCTGTATCTCCTGGCCCGCTGCATCAAGGGCGCTGTTCGCTACAATGCAGACGGCCTGTTCAATCAAAGTCCCGACAAACGCCGCCTGGGCACTCGTCCCGACACCATGCGACAAAGCATCATCGCAGCCTCGATGCTGCTGCGGGGAAAGACCATCGCCACATCCCACGACTTCCGCGATGTTCTCGCCGCCGTGGAAAAAAACGATGTGGTTTACATGGACCCGCCTTACCAGGGCACCTCCGGAGATCGCGACTCTCGTTACCTCGCAGGGCTGTCTTTTGATGATTTTGTCACCGCTCTCGATGGTTTGAACTCGCGAGGGTTACGATACGCCATCAGCTACGATGGCCGCACAGGCGAAAAGCGCTACGGCGAGCCTCTTCCGGCCTATCTGAATCTCTCCCACTTGGAACTCGAGGCTGGCCGCTCCACACAGGCGACGTTGCTGGGACGCGACGATCAGACCATCGAATCGTTGTACCTTTCGCCGGCGCTGGCCTCCGACATTGGCGTGCTGCCGAAAGTGACTCGCCACCACGCGGGACAAGCCATTCTCGTCTGATCGCTCATGCTCACGGAAGAGAATCTGCCGGAGAAATTCATTGAGCTTTGTCGCTCCATAAGCGCCAAGCGTCCCAGAACCGTCATCGATCATCTTTTAAAGCATGGTCAGATCACCACAGAAGAACTGAAGGAACTCTACGGATACAATCATCCTCCGCGCGCCATCCGGGATGTGAAGGAGCATGGCATCGCCATCGAGCGCACCAGCGTCACCGGCTCCCGCGGACGCAAAATCGCGGCCTACCAGTTTTCGGCCCCCAAGACGACCCTTGTGCGCAATTTCAGTGGCCGCACCGGACTCTCAAAGCACATCAAGGATGCGCTCATGGCCAAACACGGCTGCAGGTGCTTCATCTACCTGGAGGAAATGCCGGAAGCTGACCTGCAGATCGATCACCGCGTGCCGTTCGAAGTTGCCGGCGAGTCCGAAGCGATGGCCACAGAGGATTTCATGCTGTTGTCCAGATCCGCCAACAGCGCCAAAAGCTGGTCATGCCAGCACTGTGAAAACTGGAAAACGCTCAAGCAGCGGCAGGTTTGCTTGAGTTGTTACTGGGCCTATCCCGACCATCACACCCACGTCGCCATGAAGCAGCTTCGCCGCGTGGACCTCCTCTGGCAGGGACCGGATACAGAACAATATGAAAAGCTCAAAGCTGATGCAGCAGGTGCGGGCATGGAGATTCCAGACTTCGTGAAGGATCTCCTGCGAAGGGTGCTGTGACGGTCTTTGACCGCTTTTCCTTCTCCTATCGCCCCGAATCAGGTTTGAGTTGGCGGAGCATGGGGGCTAGAATACTGCGCAATTGCTCCTTCCTGTGCCTGCCGACGAACCACCGTTGCCCGTTATTCCAGCGCCCGATGTCTCATCGTGGCACGGTCATGCTTCGACGATGGATGCCTCGGGCGGGCACTCCCATCCCCCGGGGCCCACCACCGCCCAGTTGCAGTCCTTCCGCGATGTGGTGCAGGTGCCGGATTTCCGGCTGATCAAGCGCATCGGCTCCGGGGCCTATGGCGAAGTGTGGCTGGCACAGAGCGTGACAGGCGCCATGCGCGCCGTGAAGATCGTGTGGCGCGAGGATTTTGAGCTGACCAAGACCTTCCACCGCGAATTCCTGGGCATTCAGCAGTTCGAGCCCATTTCGCGCGGCCACCCCGGCCTGGTGCACATTCTCCACGTGGGCTGGAACGACGAGCACGGCTATTATTACTGCGTGATGGAACTGGCGGACGACGCCGAGGCGAGCGCGGGAGGCGAGGAAGGCTGGAAGACCTATGTCCCGCGCACGCTGGCGACCGACATGCGCCGCCACGGGCGGCTGGACCTGCATTTCTGCCAGGAGGCCGGCGCCTTCATCGCCGATGCCCTGCATTACATGCACCAGCGCGGGCTCACGCACCGGGACATCAAGCCCTCCAACATCATTTACTGCGACAACGTCTGCAAGCTTGCCGACATCGGGCTGGTGGCGACCTTTGGCGAGCGCTCGTTCGTGGGCACGGAAGGCTTTGTTCCGCCTGAGGGGCCGGGCACGCCGCAGGCAGACATCTACAGCCTGGGCAAGGTGCTCTACGAGATGAGCTCCGGCAAGGACCGCATGGAGTTCCCCGAGGTGCCGGAAAACCTGAGCGACACGGAGTGGCCGTTCTGGAAGCAGTTCAACCGCGTGATTTGCAAGGCCTGCGCACCAGACTTGAAGGAGCGGTTCCAGACCGCCGCGGAATTTGCCGCCGCGCTGCGCGGGCTCAGCGAGGTGGAAGCCCCCTCCCTCGCCGCGAAGATCCGCACAGGCCTGGGGCGGGCGGCGCTGCTGCTCGGTGCTTCCTTCCTGGCAGGCGGCGCATGGGCCTCCTACAAGCACCAGGAGCAGTGGACCTACACGCGACCTGTGCCCGCCAAGCCGCCGCCGCCCAAGATGTTCCCCACGGAGCGCCAGCCCTGGCAGAGCGTCTCCAAGCACTGGTTCACCTACAAGAAGGATCATCACGTGGCGGACCTGCCGGTGGACTATGCGTGGTTCTACACGTATCTGGAGGCCAGGATGCGCCCCTTCGAAGGCGAAGTGGTGCCCATCACCATCACCGGCTACCCCAACGCCAATGCGGTGGTGGTGCCGGCTCAGGATGCGACGGATTTTTGCGAGTGGATGACGGAGCAGGAGCGCAAGAACAAACGCCTGACCGACGAGTACGAATACGCCTGGAAACCCTTCCGCTTCAAGCCTTCGCCCAATGTCTCGGCACCGCCCCCCGGCTGGGTGGCGATCCAGTGCGAGCTGGCCCGTGTCTCGTATGGCCGGGTGGTGATCAACACCACTCCCGCCCCCGCAACGGTGTTTGACGGGGAAACCCCGGTGGGCAACACCCCGCTGGTCCTGCCCAAGGTGCGCGCTGGCACTTTCGAATACGAAGTGCGATACCCAGGCTACAAGCTGGAAACCGTGAAGGGTGCCGTCGCAAAAGGCGAGACCAAGGCCTTTGCGGTGAAGCTCAAGAACATCCGGGCGGTGGTGTTCGGCAAGCCATGGGAGAACACTCTCAAGATGAAATTCATGCCGCTGGGCCATGCCATGCTCAGCGTGACGGAAGTGCGCCGCCGCGATTTCCTGGAATACGCGCGGGTTGCCAAGCTGCCGGATGTGCCCGAGCGGGAGCTGAACAATGAGCCGGACCTCAACAAACCCGTGGCGTTCATCAGCCGTGCCGACGCGCAAGGATTCTGCCAGTGGCTGACGCAGAAGGAGCAGGAAGTCGAGATCATGGAAGGTGACCAAAGCTACCGGCTGCCCAGCGATGACGAGTGGAGCATGGCGGCGAACCTGCCGCGTGAGCGCGGCGACTCGCCGGCTGAGCGGCACCTGCGCATCGACGGCATCTATCCCTGGGGTTTTGCCTGGCCGCCGTTGCCCAAGCCTGGCAATCTCTTCGACCAAGGTGCCGCCATTGCCCCCCCGGTGAAGGGGCCCAAAGCTCCTCCCGCCAGCCCGCCACCCTATGCCGGTCCGCTCCCGGTGGGCAGTTTCCGCCTTGATGGCCGGGGCTTCGCCGATCTTTCCGGCAATGTCTGGGAATGGGTGCAGGACGACTTCGGCGGTCCCGACGCGGCCAAGGCAAAACAGGGCATCGCCCGCGGCGGATCCTGGACCACCAAGGACCGCGAGCAACTGCTCTCCTCCTATCGCCGCACCCTGCCCGCCGATTCACGCCTGCCCGACGTTGGGTTCCGCGTGCTCATCACCGATGGGCGGCCGGTGCGCGATGAGGAGCCTTGAGGGGCTTCCGTGCGGAGTTCGGTGGCGATCGATTCGCCCCTGATCAATCCCAGGCACAAGCACGCGGCTGGTGCCACCAAGCGTGCTCCTCACCTCTTATCCCCTTCTGGCGGGCTGGCGATTACCCACAAGGTTTTCAGGATCTCCAGCCGCAACAGCAGTACCTCGCCGGGACTTCCGACGTCGACAGGGTGCGCGAAGCGCTGTGGAGTGCGAATGGTTGCTGGCTTCGTCACCCTTCGGGCAGCCTTCGGCTGGCTGTCTCACTTCGTTCGGCTGCAGTCGCTGTCGTGAGCGTCCAACCTGAGATCGTGCGTTGCACAAGACGTCAGCCTGGGGCCCTTCGACGCCAGCAAACTGGTGCGAACGGCGGTCGCAAGCGCCCGCAGTCCACAGCGCTCTGCGCCCGCGTACAAAGAGTTATGGAGAATCGCCAGCCCGGGGGCTGCGAAGACAATGCGTGGGAGCGATGAATCCAATTTCTGCTTTCGCCGAACACGAACCAATTCGCCATGATTTCATCGCCAGCCTTTGTTCAGAAAACTTAATAATATGGTTTTATTTTATGGTCACGAATACTTGGGTTCTTTCGTCTGGGGTCTAGACCTTCTTGTAGAACAGGGAAAACACATCTTTTTTTGAGTGATGATGATTTTTGGTTTGCATTTATGACACATTTCGCAAATATATTCTATCGTTCTCGTTATTGTTCAGGCCAATCCCACCAAACCGATCTTGTAATTATAAAGTAACCTTCTTCGAATCTCTCTGCTTCTCCCTGAGATTTCGCCGAAGGCCCCTCTGCAATGACTCCTGTTACGAGGCCGGACTTCCCTCACTCCCGCAACCCACTTCCCAATATGGCTGAAACCGCACCCCCCGAACTCATGACCGTCAAGGAGACGGCGGAATACCTCCGCATTCCCTTGCCTACCGTTTATTATCTTGTGCAGCGGGGACAGCTTCCTGCGGTGCAAATCGGTGGTCGCTGGCGCATCAAGCGCAGCCTCCTGGATCGCGACGTGCTGCGCAAGGAAGACGAGGCAGGACAGCCCACCGTCATGGTGGTGGATGATGACCCCGCCCTGCAGGCGCTGTTCAAGCAGTTCCTCAAGAAGGCAGGCTTTGGCCGCCTCGTGGTGGGCTCGGGAGCGGAAGCCATCAGCATGGCCAAGAAGCAGAAGTTCGACTTCGTCTTCCTGGACCTCAAGCTGCCCGACATTCCTGGTGACGAGGTGTACACCCAGCTCAAGGAGCTGTATCCTGATCTGCCCATCGTCGTCATCACGGGCTATCCCGACAGCGAGATCCTGAGCCGCATCCTGTCCCATGGCCCGGTCACCGTGATCAAAAAGCCCATCGAGTATGAGCAATTGAACCGCGCGGTGAAGCAGCTCGGTCACAAGGGTGCTGACGCCCACGTGTAGCCACCATTGATACCCCGCCCCTTGGAAAAGCCGGAGGACTCTCAGTCCTCCGGCTTTTTCGTTGGCGCACCCGGCCAGCCGCCACATGTTGGTCGCCGCATCTCCCGGTTCATTCTGCCAAAGCCGCCGCTTCCACTCCAACACCCATGATCGAAATCAACGTCTCTTACGAAGGCCAGCTCCGCACGCGCGCCACCCATGGCCCGTCCAAGTGCGAACTCATCACCGACGCGCCCGTGGACAACCATGGCAAAGGCGAATCCTTCTCGCCCACGGACCTCGTCGCCACCGCCCTTGCCACCTGCATGGCCACCGTGATCGGCATCGTTGGCGAACGCAAGCAGCTCGATCTTGCTGGCATGAAAGTGCATGTGGAAAAGCACATGAGCGACGATGCCCCGCGCCGCATCGTCCGGCTGCCGGTCATCATTGACCTGCCCCTGCCCCCGAATCATCCCGACCGCGCCATGCTCGAAGCCGCAGCCCTCACCTGCCCGGTGCATCAAAGCGTGCATCCCGCCATCGACAAGCCGGTGACGTTCAATTGGAACGGCGAGGAGTGAATTGAATGAAGGCGGCGTGGCATGCCCTGGTAATTGCCTGGCTGTCATGCCTCACGGCGGCACATGCCAGCGAGCCTGCTGATATCACCGGCAAGGTGATCCGCGTCCACGATGGCGACACACTCACCCTGCTCCCTACAGTCTCCCGCAAGCATCTGCAAATCCGGCTGGAGGGCATTGATGCACCGGAAATCGACCAGCCCTTCGGCGAGGAGTCGCGGGCGGCGCTCGATGGCATGGTGTACGGCAGATTGGTGACGATCCGGCCGGTGACCATCGACAAGTACGGGCGCACAGTGGCCAGGGTGTTCCTCGGCACCCTGGATGTGAACCTGGAACTGGTCAGGCTTGGCCTTGCCTGGCGTTACGATCACTATTCCCAGGAGCAGGCTCTGGGCGAGGCCCAGCGGCAGGCCAGGGAGCAAAAGCGGGGCCTCTGGCAGGACCGCCATCCCATCCCTCCCTGGGACTGGCGGCACAGCCACGAGCGGCATTGACCCGGACGCCGCCCTTCCTTATTCCCCGAGCTTGTACCCCTGGCCGCGCAGCCAGAGCAGCAACTCCTCCACCAGCGGGGCCAGGGTTCGGTCGCCAGCCTTGTCTGTCTGGCCGTGACAAAGGCAGACAAGGCCGCCCTGATCAATGTCGTGCCTCAGCCGGATCACCGTCTCGTCAAAGTCACGCAAGCGCAGGCCGTCATCGCGGGCGGAGCAGCCCATCAATTCCAACCCGTGTGCGGCCAGCAGCGGCTGCAGCCAGTGGTTGCGGCGGCCGCCTGGAGCCCGGAACCAGCGCAGATGGTAGTCCGGCAGCAGGGCCTTGACCGTGATCAGGCTGGCGGCGACCTCCGAACGCAACCGGCCCGGCGGCAGGCGCCAGAACGATGCAGGATCGTAGCTCATCGGGTTGACCCCTATCGCATGGCCGCGAGTGACGATTTCGCGCACCAGATCCGGATGCCGCTGCGCGCGCAGGCCGGAAATGAAGAACAGACCTTTCGCCTGGGTTGCTTCCAGAAGATCGAGCACCTGGGGGGTCTCCTCAGGGTCCGGACCGTCATCAAAGGTGAGCAGGACTTCACGGTGGCGGGTGGGAAAACTGTCCAGCACCGGTCCCCACCAGTTGCATCGGGGATTCAGGGTGGCCCACAAATACAGGCCCAAAGGTGGTGCCAGCAGAAGCAGCTCCCACAGTCCGCCCCAGAGCCAGCCTGCCGCCACGGCCAGCGGTGGTGCGATCAGGCAGGTGGTGAGAACGATGCGACGCATGGGCGCAGAAGGGTAAAGGAACAAGGGACAAGAGAAAAGGAATAAGGCAGGCTGTTTGCGCGCGCGGCCGCCAGACACGAAAAAGCCGGTCACCCCACTGGGATGACCGGCTTTCTGAAAAGGTCTGAAGGGTGCCTTACGGAACGAGCTTGGCGGCCTTGATCGTGATGGTCTCCTTTGGCACATCGCCCATGCCGTTCACGCGACCGGTCGCCGCGCCGGCGATCGCATCCACCACGTCCATGCCCTTGGTCACCTTGCCAAACACCGCATAGCCGTGGCCATCGGGGTTCGGGGCGTCCAGACCCTTGTTGTCCACCAGGTTGATGAAGAACTGGCACGTGGCGCTGTTCGGGTTGCTGGTGCGTGCCATGGCGATGGTGCCGCGGTCATTCTTCAGGCCGTTGCTGGCTTCGTTCGCGATCGGCTCTTCCGTGGGCTTCTGGTTCATGTCGGCCGTGAAGCCTCCGCCCTGGATCATGAAGCCAGGGATCACCCGGTGGAAGATGGTGCCGTCGTAGTGGCCCTTCTTCACGTAGCTGACAAAATTGGCGGTGGAAAGAGGAGCCTTCGCGCCGTCGAGTTCCAGTTCGATGGTGCCTTTGGACGTTTCGAGGGTGAGTTTCACTTTGTCGTTTGCGGGTTTGGCCTCGGCAGCCGGTTTGGCTTCCTGGGCGTTGAGTTGCGCGGTCCAGCCGACAAGGCCGGCAGCGACGATAGCGAGACACTTGAGGATGGATTTCATAAGCGGGCGCGAATGAGGCACTGCCCCGGCACTTTTCAAAGGGAAAAAGTGGATCGAGCGAGGCGGCGGAAAGCGCCAGTCCCCTTCGCCCCCACCTCGGCTCCAAAAGATGAACCGACTGTCATTTGCCGCCGCAATGCCCCACGCTGTATGGGTCATGCGGTCTTTTTCAGTAGTGGTTGGCAGCAGGAACCGCGCGCCCAATGCCAGGAAAGGATGAGGCGCCGCTCGTAACCAAGGGACGGCTCCTATGTTGAGGCCCCCTTTTCCAATCACATGAACGTCCTTGTCGCCGAAGATGAACAACGCATCGCCACCCTGCTGGCGGAAGGTCTGCGCGAACGTGGCTTCAAGGTGACGAAGGTAAACCGGGGGGATGATGCCCTCGACCTGGCATCCAGCGAATTCTTCGATGCCCTGGTGCTGGATGTGATGATGCCAGGGGCGGACGGATTCACCGTGGTGGAGCAGTTGCGCAAGCGCGGGGTGGGCTCGCTGATCCTCATGCTCACGGCACGCGGCGAGGTGCCGGACCGGATCAACGGCCTGAACGCCGGGGCGGACGATTACATGACCAAGCCCTTCTCGGTGGACGAGGTGGCGGCGCGGCTGCGTGCGATGGCACGGCGCCACCAGGGCGTGGCGGCGCACATCTGCCAGGTGGGCAGCGTGGCGCTCAACCTGCTGGCGCGCGAGGCCCATGTGGCAGGGCGGAGGGTGGACCTGACCACACGCGAATTCACCTTGCTGGAATGCCTGATGCAGTCGCCCGGCAAAGCCATTTCCAGGCCGCAACTGACCCAGACCGTGTGGCATTACAATTTTGACACGGGCACAAACATTGTGGATGTGTACATCAAGCGCCTGCGCGAAAAGCTCGGTGAGGAAGGAAACCTCATTCAAACCGTTCGCGGGGTGGGTTACATGATGCAGGCATGCTGAATTTCAAGCCATGGCACCAGCGCTCGCTGCGCACCAAACTCAGCGTCATGGCGGGTTGCGTGGCGGCGCTGGTCGTGGCCGGGTTTGGCATCGGGCTGAGCTGGCATCTGGCGGATGAAATTTTCGAGCACTTTGACGAGGAGCTGACGCGCACCGCACAGTCGGTGCTGGAGGTGTGGGAGCGGCATTCGAAGGCGGACAAGCTGGGGGAATCGGTCGCTTTCGTGCCGCTGTTCTTTGTGCAGGTGGAAATCCCGGAAGGCACGGTGATCTTCCGTTCCAAGACGGAGGACGCCCCCCCGTTGCCTGCGGATCGTGCCGCAGCCATCGCGGAAACAACTTTCGGGGACAACGAGCTGCGCTGGGCCGTGCAGCGCAAGGGCGGCCTGGTCGTGCGGGTGGCGGCCAACCACTACATTGTGGATGAAACGGTGGACGACGTGATGCTGGTCTTTCTCGGTGCCACGCCCGTGGCGCTGATCGTGGCCGTTGTGGGGGCGCACTGGTTCATGCGGCGCGCGTTCCGACCATTCCAGGACATCACCCAGGCGGTGGAGCACATCACGGCGGAAAAGCTCGACGAACGCCTGCCCGTGCCGCTGGTGGACGACGAACTGGGCCACCTGACGCGGGTGCTGAACAACACCATCGACCGCCTGGAGCGCTCCTTCCAGCAATCGGCCCGGTTCGCTGCGGATGCCTCGCACGAGTTGCGCACACCGCTCACCCTGCTCAAGGCGGAAATTGAACGGGACATGGACCACCCAGGGCTCACGGAGCATTCGCACGACATGCTGTCGCGGCTGCTCGACTACAGCAACGACCTCTCAGGCATCACCGAGGCGCTGCTGCTGCTGTCGCGGGCGGACGCCGGCAAGCTCCTGCCGGCGCGCAAGCCGATCGAGCTGTGCTCGCTGCTGCTCGAACTCAAGGAGGACCTTGAGGCTCTCGCGATCAACAAGGAATTGAGCGTGGAGGTCGAGCTCACACCGGAGAGCTGGGTGCAGGGCGATGCCTCACTGCTGCGCCACCTGATGTACAACCTGTTCGAGAACGCCGTGAAGTACAACGATCCGCAAGGCACGGTGCGCGTGGTGCTTGAGCCGGACGGAGCCATGCACCGGCTGATCGTGGGCAACACCGGCAAGGGCATTCCCGAAGCGCAGGCGGCCATGGTGTTCGACCGGTTTTTCCGCACCGATCCCTCGCGCGAACAGATCCGCGGCCACGGCCTTGGCCTCAGCCTCTGCCGCGAAATCGCCCGCGCCCACGGCGGCGAGGTGGTCCTGCATCAGTCAGCCCCCGGCTGGACCGAATTCTGGGTCACCCTGCCCGCCACCCAGGCAGCTCATCTGGGCGAAGGGATCTGAGCAGGGCTTCGGGGAGCAGGCGGGAGAGTCCCCCTGGACTCTTGGATTGACGATTGATGAACAAGGAATGCCGATTGTTGAAGGGTAGAATGGGGAAAGACAGCGGTTGAATGGATTTCCACCTCAACAATCGGAATTCCTTGCTCATCAATCGTCAATCGGCTCCCCCGTTATGCCGCTTGCCCGGCAGCCCAGTCGGCTCCACTCTCGGTCTCAAATGTTTCGCGCCATGTCCAAAACCTTTGCTGCGGTCGCTGTCTCCTTCCTTGCCTTCACCCCTGGCTGCATGAAGCCAAAGGAGGCGAAGTACGCTGAACTCAAGTGGCAGGACGAAGTGTACTACTACGGCGCGAAGCCCTTCACGGGCATCGCCAGGGACGCCTTCAAGGACGGCAAGCCCAAGGCCGAGTACCCGATGAAGGAAGGCAAGTTCCACGGCGTGGTCCACGAATGGTGGGACAACGGCCAGATGAGCGTGGAAACCCACTTCGAAGACGGCAAGCGCCACGGCCTGAACCGCTACTGGACCAAGGAAGGCAAGCTCATGAAGGAGCAGGTGTACGAGCACGGCGAATCGAAGTCCGTCAAGGAATGGCCGAACGGCAGGTGAGGCGAAATTGCGGATTTCGGATTGCGGATTGTGGATTGCTCTGACACTGAGCAGGCCGCGCGCGGATTCCCGTCAACGTGCCGCCCGTCAATCCGCAATCCCCAATCCGAAATCCACAATTTCTCGATGTCGTTCGAATCCGAAATCAACCGCCGCCGCACCTTTGCCATCATCTCGCACCCGGATGCCGGGAAGACGACGCTGACGGAGAAGCTGCTCCTGTACGGCGGCGCCGTCGCGCTGGCGGGCTCGGTCACGGCGCGCAAAAACCAGCGCTCCACCACCTCGGACTGGATGGAGCTGGAAAAGCAGCGCGGCATTTCCGTGAGCTCCACGGTGCTGCAATTCGAGTACAAGGGCGCGGTGGTGAACCTGCTGGACACCCCCGGCCATAAGGACTTCAGCGAGGACACCTACCG
>CAINXC010000353.1 GCA_903854655.1 uncultured Verrucomicrobiota bacterium
AGATGGTGCATGACAAGGAAAAGCTTTATCAAATCGGCGGCCAGCGCGTGGGGCTGGTGACCAAGTGGAACGAACTGAAATAGGCTTCGCACCCAGCATCCCACCGTCATGCCAGGCTTCCTCTTTTACATCTTTGCCGCGATCACGCTCTTCTTTGGGGTGGCGGTCGTGGTGCTGCGCAATCCGGTGGCCAGTGCGATGGCGCTGGTGATGAGTTTCACCGGGGTCGCGGCGCTGTTCATCAGCCTGGACGCCTACTTCATCGGCACCCTGCAAATTTTGGTGTATGCCGGGGCGGTGATGGTGCTGTTCCTGTTCATCCTGATGCTGCTGGACATCAAGGCCGAGGCGGGCAAGCACACCAGCTTCGGCACGGCTCTCGCAGGCATTTTTCTCGCGGTGATGTTCGCGCTGCAGGTGGTGACCGTGCTCGCCAAGTTCAGCGATGGCGACAAGACCCTGGAATCGACACCGTTGCAGTTGAACGTGGCGGCTACGAAATCGGACCTGCCCACCATCACCAATGATCTGAAGGCCGGCACGCTGCCGGATGCGAAGCTGATGGGCGAGGTGCTGTTCAACCAGTATCCCTTCCACCTGCAAATTGTCGCCCTGCTGCTCCTGGCGGGCACGGTGGGCGTGGTGGTGCTGAGCAAACGCGACCGCAGCGAGAAGGAGGAGGCACCATGATCACCCTGAACCATTATCTTTTTGTCGCGGGCCTGCTGTTCGCCATCGGCCTCGCGGGCGTGGTGGCGCGGCGCAACATCCTGGTGATCTACATGTGCCTGGAAATGATGCTCACGGCGGCCAACCTGACCCTGGTCGCGTTCTCGCGTTTTCACCTGCACGACGGGCTGCCTGATTACAGCGCGCAGGCGCTGGTGTTCTTCACGATTACTGTGGCCGCCGCCGAGGTGGCGGTGGGCCTTGCCATTATCGTGGCCCTGTTCCGCACGAAGCAAAGCGTGGACGTGGAGTCCGTCACCAAACTGCAAGGCTAGGGGCCGAAGTTTCGCCGTACCATGAACGCACCTTCCCAACCGACCCTGCCAACGCTGATCCTGCTGTTTCCGCTGTTTTCAGCGCTGGTGATTCTGATTTCACAGCGTTCGCTGACACTCAAGAATGTGTGCGTTTATCTGTCCGTGGGTTCTTCGGCCATGTGCTGGCTGATCAGCCTGCTGCTGCTGGGAGCGAAGGATGATACGGGCACGATGTTCTCGTTCATCAATGTCGGGCGCTTCCAGGCGGACATCGGTTACATCATCGACCAGCAGAGCCGGGGCATGCTCTTCATCGTCACCTTCATCGGCATGCTGGTGCATTGGTACTCGCTGGCCTACATGAAGGAGGATGCGGGCAAGGCGCGGTACTACGGCGCGCTGTCATTGTTCATGTTCTCCATGACCGGGATCGTGCTGGCCAACAATTTTGCCATGATCTTTGTGTTCTGGGAGCTGGTGGGCCTGAGCTCCTACCTGCTCATCGGCCACTGGTTTGAAAAGCCTGCGGCCTGTGAAGCCGCCAAGAAGGCCTTCCTGGTCAACCGCATTGGTGACTTCGGTTTCATGATCGGCATTCTCCTTCTTTGGGGTGCCAGCAATGGGGAGATCACCTTTGAGGGACTCAAGAGCAGCCTCGGCGACGGGCACGTGCAAGGTGCGCTGCACAACGCTCCACAATGGCTGCTCACGGCCGCCGCGCTGGGCATCTTCATGGGTGCCGTGGGCAAGTCGGCGCAGGTTCCCCTGCACGTCTGGCTGCCAGATGCGATGGAAGGCCCCACGCCTGTGTCCGCCCTCATCCATGCGGCGACGATGGTGGCCGCCGGGGTTTACATGCTGGTACGCGTTGGTTTCATCATTCATGCCTCGGAAACGGCGCAGCATGTGATTGCTGGAGTGGGTGGATTTACCGCTCTGTTTGCCGCGCTCATGGCGGTGGGGCAGAACGACATCAAGCGCATCCTCGCCTATTCGACCCTGTCCCAGCTTGGCTACATGGTGATGGCCGTGGGCCTTGGCGCCGGTGAAGCGGGCATGTTCCACCTTTACACGCATGCCTTCTTCAAGGCCCTGCTCTTCCTCGGTGCTGGCGCGGTGATCTATGCCTGCCACCACGAGCAGGACATCTGGAAGATGGGAGGGCTGCACAAGTACATCCCCTCCACGTTCGTGACCTTTGTGATTGGAACGCTCGCCCTCATGGGGTTCCCTTATGTCACAAGCGGCTTTTATTCGAAGGAAGCCATCCTCGGAGCGGCATTTGAGCACTGCGGCTGGCTCTTCGCTTCCGCCACCATCACGGCCGCCCTCACCAGCTTCTACATGACCCGCTGTGTGGTGGTCACCTTCCTGGGCAATCCTCGGAGCGACAACGCCAAGCATGCGCACGAGGCTCCGGCCCAGATGATTCTGCCGCTGCTGCTGCTGGCGGTGTTTGCGGTGATTTCTGGATTCAGTTTTGTCACTGACCGCTTGCAGGCCATTGTGCCTGTGCACGAGCACTCCAGCGGCTGGGTGGTCGCCGCTTCCATTGCCGCCCTGGTCATCGGTTCGGGCAGCGCCTTCCTGCTCTACAAGGGCAAGGATACCGAACCCCTTGCTGCGATGTCCTTTACCAGGCCAGTTTTCAAGGTGTTCGCGAACAAGTTCTACATCGATGAAATCTACGCGGTGATTGTGAGGGTGTTCCAGGACCGCCTTGCCTGGGTGGTCACGGCTCTGGACAGCATCTTTGCCGACGGTCTTATCGCCCGCCTGCCTGCCGCCATCGCCTGCCGCGTCGGCAAGACCGCCCGCTCGCTTCAGTCGGGTCACCTTCAGTCCTACACTTTTGCGCTGGGAGCCGGATTGCTGCTGGCGGTTTACCTGACTGTGTTTGTCATGCAGCACGCGGGTCATTGAGGAATCAAAACATGAGTCTGCTGGAAATCGTCATCCTCCTGCCCTTGCTGGCTGCCGCCCTGATTGGGGCGGGCTTGCCGGCAAAGCTCATTGGCCGGGTCGCCTCGCTGGCCAATCTGCTCATCATTGGCTTCCTGGTGCTTCAGTTCCCTGCGGCTTCACCGACTGGCGCCCTGGCCTTCCGCTCCTCGCACCCCATTCTCGACAACCCCGCGATCAATTTTGCGGTCGGCGCGGATGGCATGAGCCTGATCCTGGCGCTGCTCACGGCCATCGTCACGGTCGCGGCGATCTGGCAGATCGTGGACAAGCCCGCCATCTACCAGGTGGCCTCGCTGCTGATCAGCGGCGGCGCTCTGGGTGCTTTTCTCACCACGGATCTTTTCTTCATCTACAGCTTCCATGAACTGGCGCTGATCCCGACACTGCTGATGATCGCGCTGCACGGGCAGGGCGATGCGGTGGAGCGGCGCAAGGTGGCCTGGAAGATCACGGTGTACCTGGGTGTAGGCAGTCTCATTCTGCTTGCCGGCCTGGGTGCCGTGGTGCTGAACTTCAGCGCTGGCGGGAAGCTTGTTTTCGACATCACCGCCTTGCAGGCTGCGGCCCAGCACACGCCGCTGGCTGCTGACACGCAGGCCTGGATCTTTTTTGTGCTGCTCATCGGCTTCGGCACCCTGGTGAGCCTGTTTCCGATGCATAGCTGGGCCGCCCCGGCTTATGCCACCGCGCCCACGCCTGTGGCGATGCTGCACAGCGGCGTGCTGAAGAAGTTCGGGCTGTATGGCCTCATCCGCATCGCCCTGCCGCTGCTGCCGCTGGGAGCCAGGACGGAATGGGTGCAGCACGCCATGCTGTGGATGCTGGTGGGCAACATCATTGTCATTGGGCTTGTCACGATCTACCAGACGAAGCTCGACAACATGCTGGCCAACTCAAGCGTGATGCACATGGGCTACATCTTCCTGGGCATCGCGGCGGGTTCCGAACTCGCCCTTCGCGGGGCGGTCCTGCTCATGTTCGCTCATGGCATTTCCATCTCGCTGCTGTTTGCCCTTTGCGGCAAGATGCGCAGCCAGCTTGGCTCGCTGGAGTTTTCAAAACTGGGCGGCCTGGCCAAGAATGCGCCCTTCATGACTGTGATCTTCGGGTTCGCAGCCTTCGCCTCCATCGGTCTGCCCGGCCTCGCGAATTTCCCCGGGGAGCTGATGGTCTTCGTGGGTTCATTTGATGCCAGTGTCGCTGTGCTAAAGGACGGCCTGAAGCCCATTCATTGGGCCACGATTGCCGCCCTCTGGGGTGTGGTCATGTCGGCCGTTTACATGCTGCGCGCGTATCGAAACCTGTTCTTTGGCACCGCATCGGCGGGTCATTACATCCGCGACCCGGATGGCGAGCAACGCCTGCCCCTTCTGCTTTTAACTGTGGTGCTCCTGGTGGCGGGTTGCCGTCCAGGACTCCTCATTGATCTGCTGCACTTCACCACCGATGCGGTGAAGGTGGCCGGGCTGTAACCTTCCTCTCCGCGAACCTCCTTATGTGTTCCTTCTCGATTGAGATCAGCCTCGCGGTCATCGGCGTGCTTCTGCTGGCGCTCGATACCTTCGTCACTTCGCTGGGTCGCAAGGTCATTCCCTTGCTCGCCATCGGCGCGGTGTCCCTGCTCCTGCTTGTGCTGCTTGGCGGCCAGGGCAACGAGGCGCTGCTGCCGGCGTTTGTGAAGCCCTTCTACACTCTGGATTCGCTGGCGTACTTTTACAAGGTCTTCGCCATGGTGGCGACGCTCGGGGTGCTGATCATCGCCCTGGAGTCGGACATGGTGATCGCCCACTACTCCAGCTCGCAGAGCGTCCACACACGCATCGGCGAATTCTTCGCGCTGCCGCTGATCGTGTGTGCGGGCATGATGTGGATGGCCTCAGCCCGTGATTTGGTCAGCGTGTTTGTGCCACTGGAGCTGGTGACCGTGAGTTTCTACGTCCTGGTCGCCTACACCCGCCGCTCTGCCAACGCTCTCGAAGCCGGTGTGAAGTACCTGATCCTCGGGGCGCTCTCGACCGGCATCTTGGTCTATGGCATTGCCTGGGTGTATGGTGCGACCGGCTCGCTGACGTTTGAAGGCATTGCCGCCGCAACGACCAATCCGAAGGTCAACAGCACCGCGCTGCTCTTTGGCGCAGCGCTCCTGCTGGCAGGGCTGGGCTTCAAGGTGGGCGCCGCCCCGTTCCACATCTGGATTCCAGACGTCTATCAGGGCGCTCCAACGCCGGTCACCGCCTTCCTCTCCGTGGGCTCCAAGGCCGCCGGTTTCGTCGTGCTGACCCGTGCGGTCACCGCCTTCATTGGTGAGGGGTCGGCGATTGGGCCGCAAATCAAGACTGCGTTGGTCGTCGCTGCCGGGCTCACGATTGCCATCGGCAGTCTCGCTGCGATCACGCAGACGAATCTGAAACGCCTGCTGGCCTACTCCTCTATTTCCCACGCCGGTTTCCTCGTGCTGGCGCTGGCTTGCGGCACCTCGCAGCGCCTGGGCATTTCTTCTGGCGGCATTGTGGCGCTGTATCTGGCCACTTATCTGCCGATGACCTTGCTAGGCTTCCTCCTGCTGGCCGTGCTTCGCAGCCACGGTGTGGGCGAGGAATTGAAGGATCTCACCGGCCTCGCCAAGCGCTCCCCCGGCATGGCTTTCGCTCTCACCGCCGCCATGGCCTCCCTTGCTGGTCTGCCGCTGACTGCGGGCTTCTTTGGCAAGATGCTGGTCTTCGTAGCCGCTGTGGACCAAGGATACTACGGTGTCGTGGTCGTCGCGGTGATCGGTGCTGCCGCCGGTTTCTACTACTACTTCCGGCCGATCCTGGCCGTTTACTCAGCGGGTGACAATGACAAGGCCAAGCTCGCTTGGTCGCCCCTCGCCAAGGGCACGGCCACGGTGCTGAGTGCCGCCATCGTCACCCTGGGTGTCTATCCCAGGGCCGTGCAATTCGTGCTCAATCCGGCGGCGAAGACGGTTGCGGCGGCGACGATGTAAGCGTGGGTTGACCTTCAGGCCGCCGGGCGGCTGGTG
>CAINXC010000354.1 GCA_903854655.1 uncultured Verrucomicrobiota bacterium
CGCCCTGGGCGCGGGCGACAAGCTCAACGCCGTGCGCATCCAGGGCCTCAAGTGCTCCGTGGCCACCCAGCCCTTCGCCATCGCCAAGGAAGGGCCCTCCCAGCAGCTCGCCGAACGCCTGCACGAGCGCCTGCGCTCCGCCGGATCACGCGAACGCTTCACGGACGTGGGGTTTCAGTGGCGATAATGACTTCCGGCCTCAAGGAATAACCGCAAAGAACGCAAAGAGCACAAAGGGGCGGCCTGGGTGTTTTTCCATGCCACAGGCCAAACTTTTGCGATCTCTGCGTTCTTTGCGGTTATTCCTCTTTCCTCCATGCCTGTCCTCCCCTCGCGCTTTCGCCCGCCGTTCCTGCTGTCGAACGGCCATGTGCAGACCATCCTGGGGGCGCTCAATGAGAGGCCCGGCATCGAATACGCCCGCGAGCGGCTGGAACTGCCGGACGGCGACTTCCTTGACCTCGACTGGCGGCGCCTGGGGCAAGGGCGGCTCGCCATCCTTTCGCACGGGCTGGAAGGCAGTTCAGCAGGCGGCTACATCTGCGGCACGGCGGCGGCAATGAACGCCGCCGGGTGGGACGTGCTGGCCTGGAACATGCGCAGTTGCAGCGGCGAACCCAACCGCCTGCCGCGCTCCTATCACAGCGGCGAGTCCGGCGATCTGCGCACCGTGATCCAGCACGCTGCCCGCGAGTATTCAAGCATCTCACTCATCGGCTTCAGTCTCGGCGGCAACGTCACGCTCAAATACCTTGGCGAAGCCCCGCCGCACCCCGCGATCCGTGGGGCAGCATGCGTCTCCGTGCCGGTCGATTTGCGGGCCTCCGCCGATGCGCTGGACCAGCACTGGCAGAACCGCGTGTACCTGCGCCGCTTCCTCGCGACGATGCTGGCCAAGGTCGAAGCCAAGGCCCGGCGCTTTCCCGACGCGTTCGATATCAGCGGCCTGGAGCAAATCCGCACCCTGCGTGAATTCGACGACCGCTTCACCGCGCCCCTGCATGGTTTTGCCAGTGCCGAGGACTACTGGGCCCGGTGCAGTGCCCGGCAGTTCCTGCCAGCGATCACGGTGCCCACCTTGCTGCTGAACGCAGGCAACGATTCTTTCCTCACATCGCACTCGATGCCCTTTGCCGAGGCCCAAGGCAGCCGCTCCTTCTTCTTCGAAGCCCCGGCCTCCGGCGGCCACGTGGGCTTTCTTGGAGGGCTGCGCGGGGCGCCGTGGTATGAGAGCCGGGTGGTGGAGTTCTTGGCGAGCTCTGCCTTCAACCCAAACACCGCTTTTGGAATCGCTGCGAGGCGGCAGCCGGCGGGCTAGATTCCCCTGCCACCGGGTGCCATAACAAGGTTCTGCCAGTTCACTGCCGCCGTTTCCAAGCTGATCGGTGGAAGAGCATTTGAGTGATCGAACGGTAACGACCGCTGCGGTCTCCCCCACTCCCAATCAAGCTTGATGATCCAGGCATTCCCGCCCATACATCTCATCGTCAATGAAACCCCTGCTCCACTGCATTGCCGCTGGTCTCGCTCTGGCCTGGAGCTCCGCCCAGGCCCGTCCCTGGAAGGATGCCAATGGTCGTATATTGGAGGCGACCCAGTGGCGGGTGGAGGGAGAGACGTTGTACTTCATGCTCAATGGCCGGGAGGTGCCTGAGCCCTTGGCGAAACTGAGCCCTGAGGACCAGGCCTTTGTGCGGCAATGGGCGGCGGATCATCCGGCCCAACCGGCAACGACGGTGAAGACGGCAGAGACGAAGGAGGCCGCGAAAGACACCGGCAGCAAAGCGAGCCCCAAATCGCACGTGGAAAAGCTGCCGAACGGCGATGTGATCATTACCAACCTGCCGCCCGTTCCGTTCGCGAAGGACGTCCCCAACCAGCTCTACATCACCCCGGCGCTGACCTTGGAAAAGCTCTACAACTGGCCGACAGACCTCCTGTCCCTGGCCAAAAAAATGGGATGGGATCCGAAAAACGACACCTTTGAGGAGGGCAAGTTCTATGAAGCGGCCGCCAAGGCCGCTCACACGCGGGCCGTGTTCGCGGCCAAGTTTGATTTTGATGAGGCCGCCCGCCATCTGAGCCTGGGCCAGCCTCTCATCATCTGGCGCTGCTGGGGAGCGGCGCGCGATGAAACGCTGATTGCCTTCACCAAGGAACTCAGGACCCACCCGGATGCCAGACTTCCCTCGCCGCACGACGCGGCGGAGCGCAAGAAGTGGCCGGTCGAGCGCGGCGCCTCCAACTCCATCACCTCCATGGTCATCGGTTTCAACCGCCAGCGCGGCGAGGTGCTGCTGCACATCCCTAACTGGGACGAGGACCACACCCTCTTCCGCATGCGCAAGGAAGAGCTGGAGACCAGCGCCTATTGTGTGTGGTACATTGACCCGAAGTGAACCATGCCGCCGAGCTCACCAGAGGACTATGAGCGAATCGGCGCACATCTCGCCGAGCCCGACGCTCCTTTGTTATCATTCGCCAGCCGCTACGGCCATACCGTGCAGCCAGCACCATTCCACGCGCGGTATCCAAACCGCAGCATCACGCAAGAAGACTGCTGATGTCGCGCCATGAGAGCAAGCCCGACCATTCTGTGCCTCATTTCCCTGCTTTCATGTTGCACTCCACCCAGCCAGACGACCCTTTCGGACGCCGTGCTTACGAAGGAACAACTGGATAAGTTCAAGGAGCCCTCAC
>CAINXC010000355.1 GCA_903854655.1 uncultured Verrucomicrobiota bacterium
AGTCAGGTCCAGTGAGATCACACAAGCTAAACGCACAGCTTAATCTGAATATTTAACTAAACTCTTTCATTTTGAAAGTTTGTGATGCGCGCGAGTATATCCGGACTTCCTCAAGGCCGTCCGCCAGCGCACCACGCTGCCGCTGTGGGTGAACGAAGACCAGCTCTTCCGCCCCGGCCGTCAGCAGGAGGAGTGCGCCAGCATCCTCGCCGGCATGGTGGCCGCCGGTGCCGCCCCTGATGGCATAGGCAACATGGCGCACTTTCATTCTTCCTTCCTGCCCGCCCCGGAGGACATGCTGCGAACCTCCGATCGCTTCGCCAGGCTCGCTCCCCATCTGCAAATCACAGAGTACGACATCATGACCAACGGGGATGAGCGGCTCGCCGCCGACTTCACCCGCGACATCCTCATCATGGCCTTCAGCCACCCCGCCTACACCGGCTTCGTCATGTGGGGCTTCTGGGAAAACAGCCACTGGAAACCCGAAACCGCCCTCTGACGCCAAAATTGGTCCCCCAAACCCTCCGCCGAAGTCTGGAAGCATTGGGTCACCGAACGCTGGCACACCGACGAAACCCTCAAAACCGACGCGCAGGGCAAGGCCGCCCTGCGCGGCTATTTTGGCCGCTACGACCTGATCCTCAACGGCAAGACGCAGTCCGTGATGCTCGCCAAGGCGGGGGAGGGAGCGAAGATCATGATGGAGCGCTGAGGCGTTCCCCACCTTCTCCGGCAGTTCCGCGCAACCGCCTGCAAAACTGCCGGCCGAAAAGGTGGTCCTCAATTCCATCAAATCATTGCCGATCCCCCTTGGAAATGTGATAAGCGGGGCCGCTCTCACTTCCCCGGCCCCATGCCTGATCCCGAATCACCACGTCCTTCCCTCACCAGCCGCATTCATATTCTTGCGGACATCGTCCTCGTCATCGCATTGATGGGATTCGTCGGCTGGCTTCTTGACGTGCCCCTCTTCAAGAGGGTCCTGCCCAGCGGTGCCACCATGAAGTTCAACACGGTGCTGGGGCTTTTCCTCGCGGGCATCGCTTTGCGTGGCGTGACAGGCCGCGGCAAAGGTTCCGCCCTCGTCGGAGGTGTTTGCGCGGCGATCATCATCTGCCTTGGGGCCTTCACACTGGTCGAATACGTCGCCGGGTTGGATTCAAGATTCGACTGCCTTGTGTTCTTGGACGGCTCCGAGGCCGACCCCGCGAGCTATCCAGGGCGCATGGCGCCACAGACTGCGGCGTGCTTCTGCTTGTTTGGCCTCGCCTATCTGTGCCCCTCAAGGCGTGGCACCTGGCTGCGTATTCTTTCCCAGGCTCTGCTCTCCCTTGCCGCGCTCATCGCGCTCGGAGCGCTGGCGGGCCACCTCTATGGCGCGCTCTACTTTTACGGGATCTCGAAGTTCACCGGCATGGCTGTGCATACCGTGGTGGCTTTTTTGATTCTCTGCGCGGGGCTTTTCCTGGCCCACAGCGAAGACGGCCAGCAAGCCCTCGTGTTCAGCAACACGAGCGGCGGGGTGACCGCCCGGCGCCTGCTCCCTGCGGCCGTTCTGGTGCCGCTGCTGCTTGGCTGGCTGAAGGTGCGCGGGCAGAAGGCCGGGCTCTACGACATGGCGGCCGGCGAGGCGAGCCTGGTCACCACGATCATCCTGGTCTTTGTCGTGCTCATCGCGTTGACGTCGCGCGTGCTCCACCGCCTGGACCTCTCCCGGCAGGAAGCGGAGAAGGCGCGCGACCGGGCCATTGTTGAGCTGCAGACGGCGCTCGACGAGGTTCGCACGCTCCGCGGCCTGGTGCCCATGTGCGCCTGGTGCAGCAAAATCCGCGAAGAGGACGGCCAGTGGAGCGACATCGCCTCCTACATCAGCACCCACACGGAAGCCGGCGTGTCTCACGGCATCTGCCCGGAATGTGCCAAGGTTCATTTTCCATAGCGGGCCGAAGTTTGAAGGTGCGCTGCAGGCTGCCATTGGTATCATGACAAATTGAAAGTGCGTCTGTTGTTTATTGATCACCTTGGTTGGCTTCAGACCATGGTGTCACCACGGCGAGTTCATCCGTTCGCCCCTTCATCCCCAAGCCATGCGTTATTTCAGCTACATCGCGGAACAAGCTTTCAAGACGGATGAGCACGGCCGGCGGCTGTTCTTCAAAGGGGGGCCTTGGTCGCGACCCTACATCATACCTGACCTGGAGACCGAATCCCGCCTCCTGAATCGACGGACGTGGATGTATCGGCTCACCATGGGGCCTCTGATCTTAGGGCAGCCCTTTTTGTTCATGTGGAATCCGCAGGTGGTGTTCAAACCATCCGTGTTCCTGGTCTACCTCGCCATCGTTACTTTGCTGATGGCAGTCATTGACCACCTCGCCATGAGGAGCCTCCTGTCGGGTCTTCAGCGATCCGGGACCCGCCTGCCCATGGGTCAGTTTTACCTCAACGCGGCCCTGAAGCACTCCCCTGTATGGTGTGCCCTCGGGTTGCTTGCATGCCTCAGTTTTGTCGCGGGCGGAGCTTTTCTCACCTCGCAGGGATTCAATCCCCTAGTGTCCTGGCTCTGCATTGTGTTCTTCGGGCTCTGCTCCATCGCCTGGGCCTATATATTGAAACTGCGGCTCGCGATTCAAGATGACAAGCAACCCTGATCAAGAACCGGCGATCGAAGAAGTGGACGGCGCACACCATGCTCTTTCGTAAAAGCGGACTCAACCACGCACCGCCGGGAACCGGGGGATCGGCAGCCCCAGGAAGAGGCAGGTCTTGAAACTTGGTGCGGCTGGACTCTCGAAGCACGCGAATGCTGATAAAGCGCTGGCCGCCTGCTTTTTGGGGCACCGGCAATTTCGCACTACGCCCGCTTTCTCCGCATCACGCCCCAGACCATGCGCAGGCCGCCGCCAAAGAACAGCAGGGGGAACCAGATGGAATAGAGCGCGGCGCGGTTGTCGTGCTTGAGCACGGCGTAGGCGGGATCTTCCGGATTCACCCAGCAGGTAAGAGCCTGGCCGGGCGTGTACTCTTCGCGCAGGGCTTCCGCATCCTCGCGGTTGTTTTTGGGCCCGTCGCTGCGCCGGATGCGTTCCGTGTGGTACACCGCGCCGCCGAAGTTGTACTGGTAGCGGACGACGACCCGGTACTTGGTGGGCGAGTTGGGCGTGGCCTGATCGGGGATGACCTGGGAGGACAGCACCTTGGCGGGCGTCTCCACCCACGAGCGTGTTTCTTCCGCGAGCTGCCAGCTATGCCAGAGCACGCCGGTGAAGACGGCCCCGAGGATCGCCAGGACGATGCCGAGGAAGGCCAGCCACCGGGAACCTGCTTTTTGTCGTAATGTGTTCACTTGATCCATGCTTTGACGAAGGGCTCATCACCCGCCAATGTTGCAGGCTCCCCTTTTTCCGCCCGATGTCCATTCCTTCAGCCGCTTTTTCTCTGCCTCGTCTCGCCTGGGTGCTCAAGCCCCAGGCAGCGCAAGCGGCTGCCAGTACCCAGTCTGGGCGGCCTCTGGCGCCGCTCATCGCGCAGCTTCTCGGGCAGCGGGGGTTTGTGGAGGAGGAGCGGGTGCAGACCTTTCTCCACCCCAGGCTCGCGGGCCTGGGCGATCCTTTTGAGCTGCCGGAGATGGATCTGGCGGTGAAGCGAATCTTCGAGGCCGTGGATGGCAGGCAGAACGTGGTGCTCTATGGCGACTACGATGTGGATGGCGTCACCTCCCTTTCCATCATGCACCTCACGCTCAAGGCGTACGGGCTG
>CAINXC010000356.1 GCA_903854655.1 uncultured Verrucomicrobiota bacterium
CCCGTAGCTCAGTGGATAGAGCAGCCGATTTCTAATCGGCTGGTCGCAGGTTCGATCCCTGCCGGGCGTACTCTCTGGAACCAAGCAAAATCAAGGGTTGCCACATGGACGCGCTACAAACTGCCCGCCCGCACCTCGTCGATCCAGACTTTCTTGCCCTGGCCTATGAGGAAGACGAGGCGTGACTTGGCCACATCAAACACGGTGCCTTTGGCCTGGGCTTTGTCCTTGTCGTTGATGGTGACGAGAACGTCCTGGCCTTTCACCTGCACGTCGATTTTGATCCATTCGCCGGGCTTCGCGCTCAGCTTCTGGCTGGCCAGGTACTCGACACGGTAGAACTTGGGGTCGGCAAGCTGCTCTGCCGTGGGCGGAGGCAAGGTCTTGCCCGCTTTGGTCGCAGCCGCTTTTGCGGCCCCCTGGTCAATATGAGACTTCGGCGTGCCACGGTCCTGAGCAATCACCAGCTTGCTGCCATAAATGCTTACGCGCAGCAGATGGGCGGAACCGCCAAAGGCGGAGTCGCCATCAAGCAGCATCAAGCAGTTGCCGACCTCGTCGAGCTTGACCTTGTAGCTCAAGGACATGTCGTGCCCGGTCACTGGCACATGAATGGATGGACCGTGATCATCGGTCTTTTCGCACACGCCCTGCAACACCCCGTCAACGACCGTCCAGCAGTTGGGACGACCACCGGCCTCCCAGCCAGCAGGCAGTCCGGGGCCGTTGAAGTCCTCGTGGATCAATTCACCTGCGTGCGCCACGCAGGTCAGGCAAAGCAGGGTCAGAAGGGCGCGCATGGTCTATTTCCGTTCCTGAAGGAAGACAAAGATGCCCTTCTTGTTGCTGACGAGGATGTCGGTGAGGCCGTCCTTGTTGATGTCGCCGGTGGTGACCTGGGTGCCCACGCCGGAGTCGTCGTCGATCAAATGGGGAATGAAATCTGCACCGCCCTTGCCGTCGCGCTTGATCTCGAACCAGTAGAGCACTGCAGGGGCGCCGGGTTCCTCATCCTTGTTCGGGCCGTGCGCCCAGTAGCGCTTGCCGGTGATCAGGTCCTTGACGCCGTCGCCGTTGATGTCGGCCATGTCGGTGGCATGGAGCTGGGAGAACTTCACGCCGTGCGGGCTGTCCTCCGGCTTGCTGCCCATGATCTGGTGCTGGGTGAAGGAGCCGTCCTTCTGCTGCTCGTACCACGCCAGGCCGTAGCCGTGGGCATCCCAGCTTGCGATCACATCGTTGCGACCATCGCCATTCACGTCATAGACCTGCATCTGCGAGCCGCCGCGCGAGCCGGCCGGGGCAAAGGGGGTGGCGTGGAAGGTCCATTCCTCGCTGGGCGTCGCGGGGTGTTCATACCAGCCTTCCTTGTCGAGAAGGTCGGGGCGGCCATCGCCATTGATGTCGCCGAAGCCATAGCCGTGGGTGTAACGGAAGTACTTTTTCACATCCGGCTTGGTGATCGGGTGGAAGGTCGCCAGCTTGGTGGGGTCCGACCAGTCGAGTTCGGCATAGCCAAGGCGGCCACCGGTGTGCACAACCAGATCGGGTTTGCCATGACCCGTGACGTCGCCAAGCTGTGGGGACTCGTTGTCCGTCACGTCGAAAATCACATGGCGTTTCCAGGCCTGGTCGGTGCGCTTGCCGGGGTTCTCGTACCAGGCAGTGATTTCTCCCGGCCAGGAGAAGACGATGATATCGGCAAAGCCGTCGTTGTTGAAATCATAGGTATAGCTCAGGAAGTAGTCAGAATAGCCGTGCGGGTCGTAGGCCTTGTAGTCCGGGGCGGTTTTGACAAAGGCGGCGTAGTTCGTCAGATAGTCAGCATCCGTGACCGGCTTTTTCGGGTCTGCCTTCGGGGCGCTGTAGGCCGAGCGGGTCTTGAAGTCCGGTCCCCACCAGATGAAGGGGCCTGCGCAGATGTCCACATTGCCATCGTGATCGAAGTCCGCGAAGTGCGCCCCCTCGCTCCAGAATTCACGGGTGACGGTGATCTTCTTGAAGGTGATCTCAGCCGCATGGCTGAGGCTGGTGCCAAGAAGGGCGAGGAGAGCAAGGCGTGCGGTGATGTTCATGCAGTGGCTGAGGAGCGGAAAAGTGACAACGAAGATGCAACGCCAAGTCTTGCGAAAGTGTTCGTTAGAACATATGTTGCGACCGTGCGTTGCAAATCCACAACGCATGTTCATACTCCGCCCGCTCATCACTTTGCTATGCTTTCCTTCATCAAAATCAAGAATCTCGCCCTTGTAGAAGACGTGACCTGGGAGCTGGGCAGGGGCTTGGTGGGAGTCACCGGCGAAACGGGTGCGGGCAAATCCATCATCGTCGGCGCGTTGAAGCTCATCCTGGGTGAGCGTGCGGATCGTTCGCTGATTCGCACCGGCCAGGAACAATGCAGTGTGGAGGCCTCCTTCCAGCTCGACGACTCAGGAGTGATCGACGCCATCCTTGAGGAAGCGGGCATCGAAAAGTGCGAGGACCGCTCCCTCTTGCTCAAGCGTGTGATCAGCGCCAGCGGCTCCAACAAGCAGTTTGCCAACGGCTCGCCCGCCACGACACAGGTGCTCAAGGACGTGGGCGAATTCCTGGTGGATCTGCATGGGCCGCACGACCACCAGTCGCTCAACTCGCGCGAGCGCCAGCTTGAGATGCTCGACAAATACGCAGGCCTGGAGCCGCAACTGGAGGCCTACAGGAGCGCTTGGAAGCAGTGGCGCGGCACCGTGGCCGATCTCGAAGAGCTCACCACCAGCGACCGCGCCAGCCAGCAGCAGATCGACGTGCTGAAGTTTCAGGTGAACGAGATCGCCGGCGCGAAATTGAAGGCGGGCGAGGACGAGGAGATCGAGGGCCGCCATCGCATCGTGGCCAACAGCGCCCGCCTCGGCGAGCTGTGCGGCGGCATCTCCGACCGGCTCGGCGAAGGCGAGGTCAGCGTGCTCACTGCTCTCCGCGAGGTGGCCAAGATGATCCACGAACTGGAAAAGATCGATCCCGGCAGCGCCAGGCTGTTCGAGGAGTTCGAGAGCGCCCAGGTGTCTCTGCGCGAGATGGAAACCAGCGTGCGCGAGTACGCCGAAGACCTGGAGATCGACCCCAAGGAGTTCGCGAACCTTGAGCAGCGCCTCAGCGCCATTCAAACGCTCAAACGCAAGTACGCGCCCACCATCAAGGAGATCCTGGCCCACCAGGCCGACTGCGAAGCGAAGCTGGCGCGGATGGAGGGGCGGGGCGAAGAGATCGAGCGCCTCACCAAGCTTTCCGCCGAACAACGCGCCGGGGTTGAAAAGCTCGGCAAGGCTCTCAGCAAAAAGCGGTCCGATGCTGCGCCGAAGCTCGCGAAGGACATCGCCGGTCACCTCAAGGACCTGGGCTTCAAGCAAAGCGTCTTTGAAGTCCAGCTCACCAGCCATGCCGAACCGCAGCGCGACGGCCTGGAAGAGGTCGATTTCCAGTTTGCCCCCAACCCCGGCGAACCCTTGAAGCCTCTGCGCCTGACCGCTTCCAGCGGGGAAATGAGCCGCGTGCTGCTTGCGGTCAAGAGCGCCCTGGCCAAGCAGGACGCCGTGGGCCTGCTTGTGTTCGATGAAATCGACGCCAACGTGGGCGGCAACATCGCCGAAGCCGTGGGCCGCAAGATGGCCGCCATCGGCGAAAAGCGGCAGGTCATCGCCATCACGCATTTCCCCCAGGTCGCCAGTCTGGCAAAGCATCACTTCGTGGTGACCAAGCAGGTGCTGGACAACCGCACCCGCTCCACCATCCAGCAGATCGAAGGCGACGAGCGGGTGGAGGAACTCGCCCGCATGCTCGGCGGCAGCGCCACCAGCGCCCGTGAGCACGCCCGGAGTCTTCTGGCAGGGGCGAAGTAAATCTGCGCTACTGCCGACGCCGGATGCTGCCAGCGCCGACGATGCTCTTTTCCACCATCGGGTTGCCGGTATAGGAAACGGACCCCGCCCCGACAATCGAGGCGCTGAGATGGTCCGCCACGGTGACATCAGCACTCGATGCTCCCACCAGCGCCACTTTCGCGTCATGAACACTGAGGCCAGCGGCTTTCAGGGTGCTTGCCCCCGTGAGGCCCGCAGTCAGGCTGCCAACGCTGCCCGTGGCCTCAATGGTCACCGCTCCTGACGAAGTGAGACTGAGGGCAGGTCCGGCAACTTGGTTCGCCGTCAGGTGAATGGCTCCGATGAGCGTCGCCGCCGTGACCGAGCTGCTGGAGAGCACGATCTTGATTTGCCGGGTGGGTGCAAGCGATCCGTCCGCCCAAACACGCAGCTCATCGTCTTTCACCTCGGTCTTGATGTGCGACAGAAGATTCTGGTCTGTGGTGATCGCAAGGGCCGCTGGCCCGCTGGTCCATTCGATGGCGAAGCCGCCCGTGGCATTGAGACTCGTGAAGTCAGGGGTCGCGCGCTTGTCCGTCGTGATGTTGCCATCGCCACGAATGCCGCGCCAATGGCAGCCGACGGACAGGGCGAGCGAGGCAAGAACCAGGGTGATTACGAGGCGCTTCATGGTGTGTGTCTTCTTCGACGCGGATGGATGCCAGGGCTTTGATGAACCGGAGGAGCCGATCAGCCACCATCAAACATGCCTGGGTGCCTCGCAAAAGGTTATTGACTGGGGCGGTTGGCGTGGACAACAACACGCCCAAGGCAGCGACTTTAACGTCGATGTTGTGATCTTTACCGTGCCCTGCTGAACACAAAACGACCGAGATCCGCAGGCCCGGCGTCGGCTTACGCCCCCCGATTGTCAGGGGCCTTCGAAGAACCCGATCCGCGAGCGGCTTTTGGCGCTGGCTGCGGACGGACCTCGTACATTTTGCCATCCAGGACGGCCAGGGACTGTTCGATGATGGCTTTGACCATCGGCCCGCACACCGCGCCGCCACTCACAGATTCTCCTGGCTTTCCCTCGTAAACCAAGGCGAAAGCCAGGCGCGGATGGTCGGCGGGAGCGAAGCCGGTGAACCAGGCGAGGTTTCGGTTCTTAGATTCATCCGGATAGATCTTCCACTGAGCGGTCCCAGTCTTGCCAGCCACCACAATTCCGGGCACCTGGGCACGATGACCGGTGCCATCTTCGGCATTCACCACCGCCACCATGGCCTTCTTGATCAGGTCGAGATGCTCCGGCTTCACGCCGTGATCGAGAAGATTGTTCTTCAGCCGGGATGCGGGCTGGCTCAGCAGCAGACGAGGCGTCCAGACCTTGCCACCGTTCGCAAACGCCGCAGCCGCCACGGCCACCTGGAGAGGGCTGACTTCAACGATCTGGCCGACGGAGATGCTTGCCACCATGCCGGGCGTTACGTTGTAGCCGTAGCGCTGCATGTAGGAGGCGTCGGAGGGCAGGGAGAGCTTGGCCTCTGGAATGGGCAGGCCCGCAGGCTGACCAAAGCCCAGTTGGGCCGCCATGTCCAGGATCGGACCTGAACCTGTCTTGAGCCCTGCCTGGTAGAACCACGTGTTGCAGGAGCGTTTGATGGCTCCCTCGATATTGAGCATTCCTTCGGACTCCTTGTTCCAGTTGTGGAAGACACGGTCACCAATCGGGAAGGCGTTGGGGCCTTCGAACATCGTGGTCTCATCAATCGCGCCGCTCCGGAGCCCGGCCAGAGCGGTGACGAGTTTGAAGGTGGAGGCAGGAAAATAGACGCCTTGATAAGCTCGCGCGAGCAACGGCGTACCTGGATCTTTAATCAGCTCTTCCACGTGTTCGCTCACAAGAGGAATCATGGAGTTCAGATCGTAGCTCGGCACGGAGGCCATGGCGAGGATGTCGCCGTCGTTAGGATTGATCAAAACGCAGGCGCCACGGCAGCCCGCGTTGACCAGCGCGCTCTCCGCGATCTGCTGGAGCCGGGCATCCAAAGTGAGCATGACATCGCCTTCGGAGCGCAGCGTCTGCTCTTCGGCGAGCTCGATGCCCTTGCGTCCCGGAAGCTCCTTGCTTCCTGGCAAGGGGCGGCCTGTGTAGCCAATGACGTGCGCGGCGAGTGATTGATAGGGATAGCGTCGCACGCCCCCGGCATCGCTTTCCGCCAGAACGAGGCCGTTGCGGTCCAGAATGCGGCCCCGGGAAGGCTTGGCTTCGGCCTTCGTTTGCGACGCTGTGAACAGGAACACACCCATGAGCAAAGCGATGGCCACCAATGGCCATGGACTCAGGCCCACCGCCGGAACTGGGGGCTGAAGCAGCCGCTTGATACGCGCCAACACCGGCATGTGTCCGGTGGCGGCCAGGGCGGGCTGAAGCACCGCCGTTTGCCACAGCGCGATGTGTCCCAGCGCATGCGCGAGATCATGGCGCTCCACTCCCTGGGCGATGGCCAGATCGTCACAGCACAGTTCGCGCTCCTCACGCGCCACGCGGCTGATCCACCACAGGATGGGATGATAAAACAGCAGGGTTTCAATGACGCATTGCAGCAGATTGGCCAGATCATCCCAGCGTCGCAGATGGGCGAGCTCATGGGCAAGGAGGGCTTCCAACTGGCAGGGAGCGAGGCCGGTCAGAACGCTGGCGGGAAGAAGCACCACGGGCTTGAGCGTTCCCACTACCATAGGCGTTAGGACACGAGCGGACTCAAACACACGCGTCGCCCGCCGCAGACCCAGCCTCAACTTGGTTTGCCCGAACATCTCTTCAACGTCCTGACTAACAGCCATGAGGCCGCGAGTGCGCAGAACACGCACGGACCAGAGCCCGCCGAGATGCCGGAGCATGATGAAGCCAATCCCTGCCAGCCATCCCGCGACAGCCCGCGGCAGTCCGTGCCGGAGTCGGAGCCGCCAGTCGACAGAGGGAACAACCACATGCGAAACTTTGACGGGCACCACTACCTCACGCGTTGGAGCCATGATTGGGGCCGACTCGCCCGCCATCACAAGCGATGGAATCAAAGCGGGCGCCCTTCTCAGCGGTTTTACCGCCACCGGAGCCAGACAAACAAAAGTAGCAACAGGCGCGACAATGCACAAAGCCATCGCCAGCATGGCCAGGAGGTAACGGCTGTTGGGAGAACGAAACAGCACCCGGCTCAACACCAGCGCTGCGCCGATGGTGACAATTTCCCAAAGCGAATGGACGAGCGTCCAGCCCAGGCGGTCGATCAGTTCGGCATGTTGCGCGAGAAAAGTGTTCATCTCATAGCCTTTCCTTGGCTTGCTGGTCGAGCAGCTTGCGGATTTCGAGGGCTTCGGTCGGGGAAATCTTGCTGGTGCCCAAGGCTTGCAGGACGAGCTGGCTGATGCTGCCCTCGAACACGCGATGCAGCAGATCGCCCACCATTTGCTGCTGGGTCTGCTCGGCCGGCACGGCGGGGCGGTAGCTATGGGTGCGGTCGGTGTCGTCGCGGAGGACGAGGCCTTTCTCCGTCATGATCTGCATGAATTTGAGAACGGTGGTATAAGCCAGGGGCGGATCACGCGTCTCGTTGATGGCGGCCATCACATCACGAACCGTGGCGGGATGCCTCTTCCAAAGGGCTCGCAGAACGGCCATTTCAGACTCCGTGGGCCGGGGCAAATCGGGTGTATCGGCTGGCATATCGCCCTTCTACTAAAACTTTAGTTTGTTTGCAACTAAAATGTTAGTAGACGGGGTAGCTTTTCTCAATCAGTCGAAATCGGCGTTGTAGTGAACGGCTTTGCAATGGCGGCAAACAAAGTGGTAAACCGCAGGACTGCCTCCAGGAACGTAGTCCTTGAGCATGTCCACCAAATCATCGAACGAGAGCCCGGTTTCTGCGGACAAGGCCACCAGCCCGTCCTGATCGAGCGCCAGCAGCGACTCTTGGGTCGCCTCTCCATGAAACTCGCAGGCATCGTCGCAGCACGCAATCCACGACTCCTGCTGCCAGCATTCGTAGCTGGGCGTCCGCTTGCAAACCTCGGCCACAATAGCAATGTCGAGATCGGCTGCAACGAGCGGCTGATCATCGTTGAAGCTTCCGTGGAATTTCACTGCGGCCGAGCCATCGGCAACGCACCAAGGACAAATGGTTTCAATCTCGTCCTCACAGTAGATCTGCTTCGCGAGCGCCCAACCAGGGCGCCGACCGCAGCATTCGCATTCATCACTGGACTGGACGATCGCCCCTGTCCCAACAGGATCGGGATGGTAACGGAAGAGAGGCAGATCCCTGGTCCTTTTCACAACTCGGGTAGGTATGAGGTTGAGTAACGGATCCTTTTCATCCGCGCCTTGGCGGGCAGTCTCGATGGAAATCGAATACTCCGCCAAGCAAAACAAAAACGCCGCTTCCTGAAAAGCGGCGTTTCGGCAATGTGAAATGACGTTGACGTATGTCCTACAGCGTATGTCGCTTACGCTTGATGTGAAGCTGAGCGGAAGAACGCTCGATGATGGCGCGGAAGGCGGCGACTTCGTCGGGGCGCTCGCCTTCTTTGATGGCTTCCAGATCCTGCTGGGCGCGGGCGATGGCGGCTTCCACCGCCTTCTCGTCGATGGCTTCCACGTTGATCGCCATCTCCACCAGCACGCGAGTGTGGGTGCCTGTGACTTCGACAAGACCTTCGCCAACCGCCATGTCGATGGTTTTGCTGCCCTTCGTGTAGCGCAGCTCGCCGGGCTTGAGAGTCGTCACAAGCGCGGCGTGGGAGGTCAGGACTCCCATTTCGCCCTCGGCGCCAGGCAGGACGACGCTGTCCACCACATCCGAAAAGACGCGGGCTTCAGGAGTGACGATTTCGAGATTGAATGCCATGTTGTTTTTCCGGTTTCCGTTTTTCCGCTTTCGGCTCCCTGCGGAACACGGACAACGGAAAACGTGGTTTTAGGCCTTCTTGACGGTGTCGATGCCGCCCTTCATGTAGAAGTTGGCTTCTGGAACGTCGTCGTGCTTGCCATCTAGGATCTCGGCGAAGCCCTTGACGGTGTCCTTCACGGAAACGTACTCGCCCTTGGTGCCGGTGAAGATTTCGGCCACGTGGAAAGGCTGCGACAGGAAGCGCTGGAGCTTACGGGCGCGGAACACGGTGAGCTTGTCGTCATCGCTCAGTTCATCCATACCCAAGATGGCGATGATGTCCTGAAGGTCCTTGTAGCGCTGCAGCACGCGCTGCACGCCACGGGCGACGCGGTAATGCTCTTCGCCAACGATGTCTGGAGCCAGGGCCTTCGACACGGAGGAAAGAGGATCGACTGCGGGGTAGATGCCGAGTTCCGCAAGGGAACGCTCAAGCACCACGGTGGAGTCAAGGTGAGCAAAGGTGTTGGCGGGAGCCGGATCGGTCAAGTCATCCGCAGGCACATAAACGGCCTGGAAGGAGGTGATGGAGCCGGATTTCGTGGAGGTGATTCGCTCCTGCATCGCGCCCATTTCGGCGGCGAGGGTGGGCTGGTAACCCACGGCGGAAGGCGTACGACCGAGGAGAGCGGACACTTCGGAACCGGCCTGGGAGAAACGGAAGACGTTATCGACAAAGAACAGCACGTCCTGGTTCTTCTCATCGCGGAAGTACTCGGCCATGGAGAGAGCCGAAAGGGCGACGCGAAGACGGGCACCTGGAGGCTCGTTCATCTGGCCGTACACGAGAGCCACTTTGGAACCGGGAGCCAGCACGGGGCGGCCCTTGTCATCGGTCTTCACGTGGCCCTTGTCATCCTTCTCGGTGGCGATAACGCCGGACTCGATCATTTCCCAGTAAAGGTCGTTGCCTTCACGAGTACGCTCACCCACACCGGCGAACACGGAGTAACCACCGTGGCCCGTGGAGATGTTGTTGATGAGCTCCATGATGACCACGGTCTTGCCCACGCCGGCACCACCGAAGGCGCCAACTGTCCCACCCTTGGTGAAGGGGCAGATCAGGTCGATGACCTTGATGCCCGTTTCCAGGATCTGCGCGGAAGGGTTTTGATCGGTGAGCGGAGGGGCCTTGCGATGAATGCCGTAGCGCTTGGCCGTCTTCGGCGTGGGCTGATCATCCACTGCGTCGCCGGTGACATTGAAGATACGACCGAGAACTTCCTCGCCCACGGGCACCGTGATTGGGCCAGCCGTGTCAACCACATCAACACCGCGCTTGAGGCCTTCGGTGCTGGTCATCGCCACGGAGCGGACCCAGCCGTCACCAAGGTGGCTCTGCACTTCACAGACCAGACGCACCGGCTTGCCGCCCAGTTCGTAGCTGATTTCCAGCGCGTTATAAATTTCTGGCAGCTTGCCAGTGGCGGAGAAATCCACGTCCACCACGGGACCGATGACTTGGACGATTTTGCCGATGTTGCTCATAGGAAGGGGGAAAGGGTAAGGGGTAAGGGAAAAGGGTGGGGCCTATTCCAATGCCATCTTCGCGGTGGTGATTTCGAGGAGTTCGTTGGTGATCGCTGCCTGGCGGAGCTTGTTGTACTCGAGGCTGAGATCCTTGAGCATCTGCTTGGCGTTGTCGGTGGCGTTTTTCATGGCCACCATGCGGCTGGAGTGCTCCGAGGCGCGGGCCTCAAGAAGCATCTGATAAAGCGTGTTGTTCACGTACTGAGGCAGGACGGTCTCGAACACCACGGCGGCGCTGGGCTCGAAGGTGTACTGAGGCAGTTCGGAGGCATCCACATCCTTCACCTCGGTGAGGTGGCTGTGGTTTTCAAAATTGCGCTTGCCGCCCAGGGTCACCTTGCTCACCGGCAGCAACTGCTCGACGGAGGGAACGATGGTGACCGTGTTGATGAAGTTGTTGAAGGCCACCAGGACCTTGCGGTATTCACCGGTAAGGAACTTGTCCTTGATGAACTTGCCAACGGGGCGCAGTTCAGGGGATTTCGCGGGGTCCTTGAGCGGAAAATCGGCAACGAGCGTCTTGCGCAGGCGGGCGAGAGACTGGGCGCCTTTGCGGCCAATGGTGAGGTATTCGACTTCACCTTCGATCTTCGTGCTGATCAGCTTCTTGAGCAGGTTCGTGTTAAGGGCTCCGCAGAGGCCCTTGTCGCTGGTGATCAAGAGCACCAGCGTCTTCGCGCCCCGGCCTTCAGAGAAGAAGGGATGCACGGAGTCCTCCGCGCTTTCCTTCAGGCTCACGAGGATCTTGTTCATCAAGTGGGCATAGGCACGCCCGCTGTTGGCGGTGTCCTGGGCCTTCTTCATCTTCGCAGCCGCGACGAGCTGCATGGCCTTGGTGATCTGGGCCGTGCTTTTGACCGATTTGATTCGGCGGCGGATGTCGCGAGTGGAGGGCATTTAGGATTTCAAATTTAGAATTTGAGAGATCAGACTGATCCTTATTTCCAGGAGCTCTTGAAGTCTTCCAGCGCGGTCTTGAGATCAGCCTCGACATTGTCGAGGGTCTTTTCGTTGGCCAGCTTGTCGAGCATGGGGGCCTTGCGAGTGGTGAGGTAGTCTTCCAGCTTGGCCTGGCATTCCTTGA
>CAINXC010000357.1 GCA_903854655.1 uncultured Verrucomicrobiota bacterium
ACATCGACGAGATGAAGGCGTGGTTGCGATCAGAGGTTTCACTGGTTGATGTTGCAGTAGCCGTGCAGCTTATACTCGCTGACAATCCTAAAGCCAACGTCCTTGTCATGCCTGGATGGATGATGGTTGAAGGTGAGCGACTGTGGGGAGGCGCTTTAGCCGGCGCAACCCTCTTGTATGCTCAAAATCAAAAGGCGGTGACATCCATGATGCATTACCACGCAAAACTGCGTGAGACAAAGCAGATTATGACCGATGAGATCATAGCCCTCATTCAATCTGGCAAAAACCAAACTGGATATGATGCCATTGAAGCAATCGGCGAGGAGTTGATCAAGACGAACGCACTCCACAATTATCCCATTTTTACTGTCGGAAACCAAATGCTGGGTGCGACTAACATAGTTGACCGCACGCTGCTGTTATTTGAATCGGTTAAACATTGACTTTTGCCGGGCTACATTTAGCCGCACTTTTGAATCATGTCGACTGCTGAAGCTGGGGTGACATGTCGATAGCTGCCAATTCGTGCTTTCAGGTCCAACGACTGGCCGATGTAAAGCAACTCACCATAGAACAACTTTCATTTTGATTTCCTCTAAGCGCCCCAGATCAAAATCTCTTCCCACTTCAGCGAATGATTTGTCGCCATGAGCGAGATCATTTCGATTGCTTTTCACGGTGACTAGATGGCCCCCGTCCGCAGCAGGTTTATCAAATCCATATTTGGTTGCAAGACCACGAATCTCTTGTGCATCGACGTTGCCGGAAACGATGTTGTCCCGCTGGAAAGTTTTGACTACCGCATCCGTTGCAAAGGTAACGAACAATTCGACGACATCAGCAACGTTATGCCGTTTCAAATGATCTGCGTCTGCACAGGTCTTCAGATTACGAATAACAACCCGTCGGATTTCCTTCCGGCACGCATCGAACGAAATACGCTCTCTTCCAAGTTCTTCAAAAATCGCTACGACAACATTTTTTACTGTCGCCTCCATCAGGTTGTAGAGCATAAGAAAAAGACCGCCTTTAAATGTGCGAACTAAATCATCCTTTCCTGTGGTGCTATACGCGTGTTCCGACGCCCCCGGTTTCATCAATAGGACAGAGCCATCGTCCGTCGCTTGGACGAACTGAAAGTAATGTTCGATCTCAGAGACCCGGGCTGTAAAGTCTTGTCTTACTTGATGCATCGTCTATGAGGCCAGTAGATGATCGCGAACAAATTCGATGCGTCGGACAACCTTGGAGTCGTTCATTGATTGATTTGTCAAATCATTACGGATTTGTGGACTTTCCTCCGGTTGCGCGGAAAATTCAATGAAAAACCGAGCCTCTAAAACGCCGACCTCGGATGACAGGAACTGCGACCGTGAAGAAGTGATCAAGGCCGGCGTTCATTGACCAGGCTCCAACGGCCTCGCAATCTCCTTCTGCATGGGGGTCACTTTTGGCTCAAAGCCCTCAGGATTCCTTTACTGCGGGTATCTGAAACTTCTTCCTGCGTGGGGTCCAGAGCGATGTAGTCGTTTTTGCCGTCGTATTCTGGTGTGATCTTCCAGTAACGGATGGCCGCCTCCTTTGTGACGAGAGCCTTGTACGTGGAGTAAAGCAGGGTCGGATTGTCGTGGCCAAGCAGGAAGGCGGTTTTTGGAGCATCTTCAAAACGGGCGACGTGGTAGCTGGCAAAGCAAATACGTGCTGCATTCTGCTTAAATCCAGCTTTCGCCTGCTGTCTGAGGTAGCGCATTCGACCCTCATAATTTGGTGGAGTGATATTTCCCTTGGCGCGAAGAATCTTCAGCCACTCCATTGCGTTATTCGGAATGGGGTTAATTCGTGTTTTCCCGGTTTTTGTCTGATCGTCACCAAGAGTCACCACAGGGCTGTCCTCATCAAGCTTGATGTCGTCCCAGGTCAACCTGGCGACTTCGTCCACGCGCACACCGCAGAAAAGAATGAGAACCAGTGCGGCACACTCCTGCTTGTATCCGTGCTCATTGGCATAGCGCAGGAGCTTGATGACATTTTCGACCGAGACCACACGCTTACGTGAGGTGCCCGCTGGCTTTTTTGGGGTTTCCACCGCACGAATGGGATTGATCCCTGCATAGCCACGGTCAACGGCGAAATTGAAAAGCACGGACACATGTCTCAAGTGGGAACGTCGAGTGGTGGCGCTCCAGGTCTTGGACTGGTAAAAGTAGCGCTCACAAGCATCGCTGGTGACATCACCGATCTCACAGTTTTTGAAGTGGTCGCGGAATGGCACGAAGAAACTCGACCAAGCCGTGTCGATGTATTTGTTGGACCTTCCTGATTTGACCTTCACCCCCTTGAATTGATCCATGACTTCTCCGATTGTGGCGTTCGCCTTGGCGGGTCGTGCGTGTTTTAGATAGAAATCCACTGCCTGGGCAATGGTGGCATTGTGCTCACGGAGCTTGGCCAAGGCGGAGAGCACCTCATGACGCATGACATCATTGAGATCCCTGAGATCGACTGGCTTCTTCTTGGCCTCGGCTTCAAGGCACCTGCGTTGGAAACGTTCGGCAGCCTCTTTGGTGGGGAAGCTTTTGAAGACGCGCTTACCACCTATGAAGCCCATGTCCACCCTGTAGCCAATATTCCCGCTGGCATGGGTTTTTCCGTAAATGGGGAAGCTCTTTTCGACACTCATGACAGGCGTGCCTCATTTGTGCCTCGGGCCGCGCAAAAATCAACTGATTAGTGAGTGGGTTTTAACCCGGTTTGCGAATGGCGGAGAGGGAGGGATTCGAACCCTCGGTTGCCTTACGACAACGTCTGATTTCGAGTCAGGTGCCTTCAACCACTCAGCCACCTCTCCGGATCATTTTCGAGGTGGGGAGAGTACCGCGTCTGGGACTGAATGCAAGGCGCGGCTTACAATGGGGCTGGAGAATTGCAGTTGTGTTCAGTGGTGGGTGGTGGTCTTTGCGCTCGTTATGCAAATTCTCTCTGTTCTCATTGGCCTGATATGCGCGGTCCTGCTGATCCCTGGACTCATACCGCTGCTCGGCTGGCTGCAATGGGCCGTGCTGGCGGGCTGTGTGGTCGGCGTCATTTTCGGTTCTTTTTGCCAGCGGAAGATCGGGCTGACGATCAATGTGACGGTAGCGTTGGTGGCGGCGTTGCGGTTGTTTCTTGGGGGCGGGGTGTTTTAGGAATTGAGCAGACAGTGGAGCGCGATGGCAGGAAAGGGATCATCCTGATCTCTTCAGGCCCGGCTTCGCCTACCACGCCCAAACGGGGATCAAGATGATCCCCCTCCTCCATGCCTTTCGTGCTCCGACACGCTCAGGTCCTTGAGGACGAGTTTTTCAACAGGCTGGGAGGCAGTTTTACTTTGCCGTGCTTCACGCTGAGGTGGGGGCTGTGGCGGGAGAGGAAGCGCCAGGGGTAGTCGATGGCTTGGCTGATGCCGACGCGGATGTCGGTGACGACTTCGTAGGGGGCGGTGGTGGGCTGGATGAGGCCGCAGCCGGTGGGGCGGCCTTTGCCTGCCATGGGGAGGCCGTGATGGGTGCCGTCGATGCCAAGGGCCAGAGCGAGCTTGCCGGGGCCGGAGCAGAGTTCGTGGAGCTTTTCGCGGTG
>CAINXC010000358.1 GCA_903854655.1 uncultured Verrucomicrobiota bacterium
CGCCAAGAGAAGCAGCAACAAACGCTATAAATAAAATATTCGAAGAAAAATTTGCTGAGATTGTTCTCCAGCCTGAGACCCGCACTCCACAGCTAAAAGAAGCAATGCTGAAGATTGCGACAGATGAGCGCAATCCTGTGCTCGACTAGCGCCCGGTACTGTCCACTATGCCTGCCACACCCACTCCCTGGGTTCGCACGTCGCTGGCATGAAACAACTTCTTGGCATGACACTCACAAGCTCCGTCCTTCTGGCCGGCCCGATCACTCCGGGCGACTGGCAGCGCCTGCCTGACATCCCCGACAAACTGGGTCTGGCCGGAGCTTTCGCGGGTGTTTCCAACGGCGCTCTCGTCGTCGCGGGCGGCGCCAATTTTCCTGACAAGATGCCGTGGGAAGGCGGCGTCAAACAATGGCATGACACGGTCTGGGCACTGGACAAGCCTGACGGTGCCTGGCGCGAAGCCGGCAAACTGCCGCGCACGCTGGGCTATGGCGTCAGCGCCACCACTCCCGAGGGCGTGGTGTGCGTGGGCGGGAGTGATTTGCAGCGGCACCACAGTGAAGCGTTTCGGCTGTCCTTGAAGGAGGGCACGCCAGTTGCAGAAACATTGCCCTCGCTGCCCATCGCGCTTGCCAACAGTTGTGGCGCACTGGTGGGCACTACACTGTATGTGGTTGGCGGCAACGAGCGGCCGGGCGAGCAGGAGTGCGTGAACCGGGGCTTTGTCCTGAACCTGGGCCACAAGGCCGCCGTCTGGAAAGAAATCGAGCCATTGCCTGGCAAGGGCCGGTTTCTCAGCGTTGCCGCCGCCCACGAGGATGCCCTGTTCATTGCCGGAGGCACCACCCTGCACGCGGGCGCAGATGGCAAAATGAACCGGGTGTACCTCAAGGAAACCTGGAGCTATCGCCCCGGCCGCGGCTGGCAACGCCATGCCGACATGCGGCACCCCGCCGTGGCCGCCCCCTCCCCTGCCCCGGTGCTCAACGGATCGTTGCTGGTCCTCTCGGGCGATGACGGCTCGCACTGGGGGTTTCAGCCTCCTTCCGGTCACCCTGGCTTTCCCGGCGCGATCCAGGGCTATGACTTCGCTACTGATACTTGGAGCAACACAGGCCAGCTCCCGGCAGGCCGCGCCGTGCTGCCTTGCGTGGAGTGGCGGCAACGAATTGTCATCATCAATGGCGAGCAGCGCCCCGGGGTGCGATCACCGCAGGTTTGGACGTTGTCCACTGATAGGCATTGAGCGGCGGTTCGTTGATTCAGTCCCTCTCTCCTCCATGTCTTCTGATACCTCCCTTCCCCGCCACGCCTGGCTCACGGTGGGCCTGCTTTGGCCGGTCGCGCTTCTGAACTACCTGGACCGGCAGATGCTCGCCACCATGGGCCTTTCCATCAAGGCCGACATTGTGGAGCTGCAAAGCGCGGAGACCTACGGGCAGCTCATGGCCGTGTTCATGTGGGTGTACGCCATTTGCAGCCCGCTGGGCGGCGCCGTCGCGGACCGCTTGAGCAAGAAGTGGCTCATCGTGCTCAGCCTGGGCATCTGGTCCTTTGTCACGCTGATGATGTGCCAGGTGAAGGGCTACAACGAACTGTATTGGCTGCGCGCGGTGATGGGGGTGAGCGAGGCCTTCTACATTCCCGCAGGCCTTGCGATGATCGCCGACTACCATCGCGGCGCCACGCGCTCGCTCGCCATCGGCGCCCACATGAGCGGCCTCTACCTCGGCCAGGCTCTCGGAGGCCTGGGGGGCTGGGTGGCGCAGGACATCTCCTGGCGCGCCGCCTTCCAGAGCTGCGGCTTCGTCGGGGTCGCCTACGCCTTCGTTCTGATAGCGCTGCTGCGCAACCGCGAGAAGGACCCGCCGCCCGCCGCCAAGCCAAACGAACTCGTGCGCGACAACGGCAGCATTCACTGGGCTGGATTCGCCATTTTGATCCTGTGCTTCTCCCTTCCCAGCCTGCCGGGCTGGGCGGTTAAAAACTGGCTGCCCACGCTGCTGCAAGACCGCTTTCACATGGAGCAGAAGACCTCGGGAATGTGGGCGACAAGCGTGGCGGCCAGCGCCGGCTTTCTCGGCGTGCTGATCGGCGGCCGGATCTCCGACGTGCTCTCGCAACGCCACCTGCGCGGCCGCACCTGGGTGAGTGCCGCAGGCCTGCTGCTGCTGGTTCCCGCTCTGGTGGGCATGGGCACCGCCGCGGACTTCTGGCTGGTCATTGCCTGCACCGCGCTGTTTGGCATGGGTTTCGGATTGTTCGACACCAACAACATGCCGATTCTGTGCCAGGTGATGCCGCCGCGCCACCGCGCCACCGCCTACGGGCTGCTCAACTGCGCGGGCATCGGCGCCGGGGCCGCGCTCACACCGCTGCTGGGCCGTTTGAAGGACAGCGGCGTGCCGCTCGCGCAAGGCTTCGCCTACTGCGCCATTCCTGCTCTGATCGCCGCTGCGCTCATGATTTCGTTGAAGCCAGATTCACGAGATTGCGGCGCGGCAGATGCAAGATCGTAAGATGTAAGACACAAGACCTGAGCGCACGCCATCCATCATCCATTATATCATGTCCCACCTCACCCCTCCTCTTCATGGCCTCGTTGCCGCCACGCACGCCCCCTTCAACGCCGATGGCTCCCTCAATCTGGCCATGGTGGAAAAGCAGGCGGAGCACATGATCAAGAACCATGTGCCCACGGTGTTCATCAACGGCAGCACGGGTGAAAGCAGTTCGCTCACAGTGGACGAGCGCCTGACGCTGGCGGTGCGCTGGTTCGAGGTCGTGAAGGGCACGCCATTAAGTGTCGTCGTGCATGTGGGCGCCAACTGCCTCGCGGATTCGAAAACCCTGGCCGCCCAGGCGGAAAAGCTCGGTGCGGCGGCGATCAGCGCCGTGTCCCCCTCCTACTTCAAGCCGCGATCCGTCGATGTCCTCATTGATTGCGCGGCGGAGATCGCCGCAGCAGCGCCGCACACGCCTTTTTATCACTATGACATCCCGGCGCTGACCGGCATCAACCTGCCGATGGCGGAGTTTTTGGCGAAGGCACCTGCGCGGATTCCCACGCTGGCAGGCCTCAAGTTCACCAATCCCGATCTGATGGCCTACCAGTTCTGCCTGCGGGTGGATGGCGGTGCCTGGGACCTGCCCTGGGGCGTGGACGAGCACATGCTCGGAGCCCTGGCGATGGGCGCCAAGGGCGCGGTGGGCAGCGGCTTCAACTTTGCCTCCCCGATCTACCATCGCCTGATGACGGCCTTCGCAGCAGGCGACCTGGCAGCCGCTCGCGAAGAACAGTTTCGCGGGGTGCAAGTGATCCAGCTCTTCGCCGGCCTCGGCTACATGGCGGCGGCCAAGGCGGCCATGAAAATGCTCGGAGTGGATGTGGGCCCGGCGCGCCTGCCCAACGCCAATCTCACCGCCGAACAAGTCAAGAAACTGCATGGCGACCTGGAAACGATGGGGTTCTTTGAGTGGGTGAGGTGAGGTGGTAATGACAGGCGCAGCCAGAGGGGCTATTTCCCCACCACCACCGTCACTCCCTGCGTCTCGTCGCCGCTCTTCGCGTTGATCACATGCCTGCCTGGCGACAGGTCAGCATACCATTGCCCGCCTTCCCGCTTGATCTTGAGCGTCTCGCTGCTCCACGATGCATCTGCCGGCGTGGCCTGCAGCAGCAGGCGCTGGCTCGCCGGCAGATCGGGATCCAGGCGGATGGTGAGGCCGTTGACGGGATTGATGATGCGCAGGGGCGAAGCTCCGGCCCGGCGGATGGCGACAAGATCGCCCAGCCAGTTGTCGCGACCGGCGATCCATTTGGAGTACTCAGGAGCAAGAAGAGCGCGGCCCGCGTTGTCGTAGTCGCTGCTCGTGGCGGCCTGGGGCAATGCGCCGCCAAAGAACACCTCCTCGCGGCTCAGGCGCGCGGCCGGACTTTGTGCGGTGAGCCTCCTGCCGTTGCGGGGATCAATGCGGGCGCGCTGCAGGCCCTCAGGCTCATCATACCAGGTCAAGGTGTGATGCTGCTGCAAATAGAGAAAGATGTCGCGGAAGATCGGCCCCGCCCCGGTCACGCCGGAAATGTTCTCCATCGGCTTGCCTTCGAAGTTGCCAGCCCACACGCCGACGGTGAACTCAGGCGTGTAGCCAAGCGTCCAGTTGTCGCGGTAGCTCGTGCTGGTGCCGGTCTTGGCGGCCACGCGGAAAGGCAGGCGCAGTGGCGAGCGCAGGCCAAAGGTGATAGCGCGCGCCTGATTGTCGCTCAGGATGTCGGCAATCCACCAGGCGCTGTGTTCGTCGATCAGCCGCTGGCCGGGCCTTGCCGCCTCGTCGGCAAGCAGAGTCCACGGCTGGTACAGGCCCAGCCGGGCAAGCGTTGCATAGGCGTTGGCAAGTTCCAGGAGGCGCACGGGGGCGTTGCCGATGGTGAGGCCCAGCCCGTAGTGATCGGCGGATTCGGTGAGTGTTGTGAGACCCTGCGCCCGCAGCTCGTCAAGCAGGGCGGGCGCGCCGCCGATGCTGCGCAGCACGCGCACGGCGGAGATGTTGAGGGAGTTGCCCAGCGCATAGCGATAGGTCATGGGGCCGTAGAGCTTGTGGTCGTAGTTCTCAGGGCGGTAGAGACCGGTGTCCGTCTGAAATTCGATGGGCAGGTCCTCGACAATGGTGGCGGGCGTGGCGCCGTGCTCAAAAGCGAGCGCATAGGTGAAGGGCTTCAGCGCGGAGCCCGGCGAATGCGGCACCCAGGCGCCGTTGATCTGTCCGCCATCGGTCGCGAAGTAGTCACGCGATCCGGCCAGCGCCAGCACATGGCCCGTGGCATTGTCGATCACGACGGCGGCGGCGTGTTCCACGCGCTTCGAGCGCAGGCCTTCGAGCCGCCGGGCGATGATCATCTCGACCTGCGCCTGCAGGCGCGGCTCGATGGTGGTGCGAACCACCGGCTGCGCGACAGCATTTTTATTTAACAAGTCTATGGCATGAGGCGCGATGAATCCGCCCCGGTAGCGTTGCAAGGTGATCGGCTGCGCGACGGCGATGATGAAGCCTTCATCATCGAGCCAGCCAAGCTCGTGCATGCGGGCAAGAACCCACTGCTGGCGCTTCAGAACAGGACCCGCCTCCCGAAACGGATTGAGGCGTCCGGGAGCCTGCGGCAGGGCGGCGAGGAAGGCGCATTCAGCGGGAGTGAGATCGCAGAGGGGCTTGTGGAAGCAGCCTTCCGCAGCGGCTTCGCAACCGGTGCAAAGATTGCCGTAGCCCACCCGGTTGAGGTAGGCGGCGAGGATCTGCTTCTTGCTCCAGCGCATCTCCAAATGGCGCGCCTTCATTGCCTCGAGGATCTTCACCCCCAGTGTCCGCCGCCCCGGGCCGCCGCTTATTTTAACAAGCTGCTGCGTAATCGTCGAGGCGCCGCTGCGCACCCGGACCGCTCTGGCGTTCATCCAGGCGGAGCGGGCGATGGCCGCCGGATCAAGGCCGCCGTGCTGGAAAAAGCGCGTGTCCTCGGCGGCGAGCGTCGCATGGATCAGCGGCGGCGGCAACTGTTCGTAGGACACCGGCAGGGAGACGCGCGCGCCCTCTTCATTCAGCAGATGGCGCAGCTGGCTGCCATCGCTGGCGAGGTAGCGGGTGCCTTGTTCCAGCGGATGCTCAAGCGCCTCCGGCAATGGCACAAGCCAGGGCAGGCCGTACCACGCGAGCAGCACGAGTCCGGTCGCGATGAGGACGATGCGAAAGAGACGCTGGCGAAGCCGTGTCATGGTTGAATGGTGAAGGACTCACCCGTGAGCCAGGCCTTCGCTTCAAGGTGATCCGGCCAGATGTCGAGCTTTACCATGCCTGTCCGCGACTGATCGAAAAGCGCGATCTGATGCGCCTTGCACAAAGCACCCAGGTATTCCGGAATTCGCTGCTCGACAATTCCCGGAGCATTCGAGGTGACCACCAGCTTCGGCGCCACTGCGAGCACGAACTCCGGCAGGGCCGAGAAATCGCTGGCGTGCTGGTCGCGGAGGATGACCTGGCTGCGCAGGTCCTCGGGCGCGCAGCGTGCCAGCAGGTGCTTCTCGGTGATGAAGCCCGCATCGTTGCACCAGAGAAGGCGCATCCGCCCGCAGTCGATGCGTGCAACGATGGCCCGGTCATCCGCCTTGTTGTAAAGATCGGAGGCAGAGGGATAGAGCACGTGCACCCGTGCCTCGCCCATGACCAAAGTGTCGCCGGCTTTCAGTTTCGCAATCCGGGCGGCATCCAGGGCATGGCTGGAAAAAAGCTGATGCATGATGGTGATACGCGAATCCAGCCGCCACGGCTCGTGCATCGACATCATGACCTGCGGCGGATGAAAGCGCGGCATCAGATCGCGCAGGGCGCCGATGTGCTCGGAATCGGCATGGCTGAGCAGGACCCCGTCAAGGCTGTTCACACCCCGCTCCTGCAGGAAGGGCAGGATGCCGATGCCTTCATGCTTCGCGCCCCCGCAATCGAGCAGCCAGTGCCGTCCCTTTGATTCCAGCATCTGGGCCCCCTCGCCCGGCGGCAGCGCCAGCACGTTCACCACCACCGGCGGAGCGGGCGAGGGACCGGGCAGGGCAAGGGCGAAGTGACCGCCGGGAATGGCGGCGAACCACGCGGCGCTGTGCATCATCGCATGGGCCAGCAGCCAGTTGGCGTTGTTGAAGCAGACTTGCAGCGGGGTGAGCCCCATGCGCGCCGTGAGCAGGCTCAGCACCACCGTGAACAGCGAAACGAAGGACAAGGGCACCAGCACCAGGTTCGCCAAGACCGACACGGGCGTCACATTGTGAAACTCCAGCAGCATGATGGGAAAGCTGCCTGCCGCAGCCACAAGGGACATCGACAGCGTGGCCAGCAGCTCGCGCCTGCACCACACCGTCAATCGTTGCCGCCAGTCTGCCAGTTGTTCCGGCAAAAAGGGGTCAAGGCTGGCATACTTTTCGAATGGACGTGCCAGCGGCCTCGCCCAAAGGACGATGACCAGCACCACGCCAAAGGAGAGCTGAAAACCCGCCAGGAAAAGCTGCTGGGTGTCCGCCGCCCACAGCAGCAGGGCGGTGCCGCCCAGCACATTGACCGACCGCGACCGACGGTTAAACAAAGGCGCACAGAGAAACGCCACGGTCATCAAGGCGGCGCGCGCCGCCGAAGGCCGCCAGCCCGTCATCAACGCATAGCCCAGCACCATCGGGATCAGGAGGCCGGCCGCCAGCCCTTTGCGCAGCCCGAGCGAGCGCAGCATGATCCAGCCAATCGCGGCGAGCAGGCTCACGTGCAGGCCGCTCACCGCAAAGACATGCAGGGTGCCGGTGTCGCGGAAGGGCTGCTGCAAATCCGCGCTGGCGGCTTCGGACAAGCCCAGCGCCATGGTTTGGACGAGGGAGCGAGGCATCTCATCCCCCTCAATGCCTTTCGCCACAGCCTCTCTGATCCACTGGCGCGACTGCTCGGCAACTCTCAACAACCACAGCCAGAGGCTGAACTCAGGCGGCCCTGCACGAGTCATCATACGGGCGTTCAGGTCGGCAACTACGCCCCGCCTTTGCGCGCCTGTTGGCGGGTCGTACAGGCTCGGATTCGCGGCCTGCAAGGGCAGGCTCAATGTTCCGCGCAGCTCATAGAGGCCGCCGTCTGGCACGAAGGTGTCGTCATTGAGCCACACCCGAAGGCTGGTGACCCCTTCGATTCCCTGCCCCCGCCCTGGCAAATCCAGGCTCACCGCACGAAATCGCGCCTCCCGGCGGCCGGTTGCCGCGAGGTTCTCCGCCCCCATCGGAGCGCGTGCGAACCTGCCGCGCACCCGTGCCTCCACGCGTTCTCCGGGCAGAAGCAGGGCGAACAACGGGTGCAGGCGGGTGGCTTGCACCTGGCAGGCATGCATGAAAGCGAAGCCGCACGTCGCGGCCAGTACGAGGCACCAAGTCCTGGGGCGCCAGACGGCCCACAGTCCGAAGGACAACGCCAGGGCAAAGCAGATGGGGAGCAGCCCAGGCGAGGAAAGCCAGTCAGCGCCAAGGATGCCCGCCATGGCTGCGAAGGCCAGGCAGGCCAGCGGATGGCGCATTGCAGCGGTCCTTGCCCGGCGCATAGGCCATCAAGAGGGTTTGCCCCCCTCCAGAAGTCGCAGCGAGGCCAGTTCTTTCAGCTTGTGGCTCGCATTGGCGCTGTGGCGGGTGCCGGGAAACTTCACGATCACCTGCCCCAGAGCCGTCTCCGCTCCGGTGTAATCCTGCATCAGCTCAGATCGAATGGCGGCGACACGAAACCTCATGAAAGACTCATCATCAGGTCTCCACGCGCGGCTGGCGAGCTGAGTTTCGAGAAAACTCACGGCGGCCCCGGGGTCGTTCAGGCGTTCCGCACGGATCTTGGCAATCTCGGCGATGGCAGGCAGGTCCCCCAGGTTTTCCTTCAGGGCCTTCTCATACTCGGTCACGGCACCGAGATAGTCGCCCTGCTCCATCAATGCCACACCCCGGGCCGGCTCCGCAGCAGTCGTCGAGCCGCCAGGCATGTAAAAAAAGGCGCCCACAGCATCGCCGAGCCGAGGCAGGATGAATCTGATTGCCAGTACGCCAAGGATCGTGCCGCCAAAGAGCATTACAACAGCCATCATGCCAGGGTCACTTCCCTGCATCCGGCCCGCCAGCCGGACTACCAGGAGCGCAAAAACTCCGGCACCCAGCAGGAAAACAATGCTTTTGGTGCTCATAAACCTGGCATGCTACGCCGAATGCCCGTTGGGACGAAGTGCTTAATTACAGCTTAACATCCCATCTTTATGCTGTATTAACACTTTATTAACACATTTGGAACTGGTCTTAACAGTGGGTCTGGCCCGTTTCCTGCAATAGATCAAGCCAGTGAAAAACCAAGGCAAAGGCAACTTCCTCAAAGACATCTTCATCGGCAAATCGCGCGATCTCGGGGATCATTCCATCTTCCATCAAATGTCCCTCATCGCCATCCTGGCGTGGGTTGGCTTGGGGGCGGACGGCTTGTCCTCCTCCTGCTACGGCCCCGAGGAAACCATCAAGGCCTTGGGGGAGTACCCCTCGCTCGCGCCCTTCGTGGCCCTGGCGTGCGTTGCCACCATTGCCATCATTTGCGCGAGCTATTCGCAGATCATCGAGCTGTTCCCCGGCGGTGGCGGCGGTTATCTGGTCGCCAGCAAGCTGCTGTCCCCCAGCGCCGGCGTTGTCAGTGGTTGCGCGCTGCTGGTGGACTATGTGCTGACCGTCGCTCTCTCCATTGCCAGCGGCGCCGATCAGCTTTTTTCGGTGCTGCCACCGTCCTGGCTGCCTTGGAAAATGACGGTGGCTCTCGTGGCGACCGGCGTGCTGACGCTGCTAAACCTTCGTGGTGTCAAGGAATCCGTCGTCGTGTGGGCGCCCATTTTCTTCATCTTCCTGCTCACACATGGCTTCGCAATCATCTACGGATTCTGCACCACCCCCTTCGGCCACATCAGCGACGTCTATCACCACACGATAGACGACGTCAAAACGGCGCATTCGCATCTCGGACTGATGGGCATGGCTCTGCTCATGTTGAGGGCCTACAGCCTGGGCGCTGGCAGCTACACCGGCATTGAGGCCGTCTCGAACGGCCTGCCCATTCTGCGCGAGCCGCGTGTCGCAACAGGGAAGCGCACCATGGTGTACATGGGTGTGTCGCTCGCCCTGATGGTCGGCGGCCTGCTGTTTGCCTATGTGCTCTACGGCTCCATGCCGCACGAAGGCAAAACCCTCAATGCAGTCCTGTTCGAACAGATCACCGCCGGATGGCCGCACAGCCTCTCCACCGGCTTCGTGTGGATTTCCATGCTCTCGGCCGCCGCGCTGCTGTTCATCGCCGCACAGACCGGCTTCCTGGACGGCCCACGCGTGCTGGCCAACATGGCGCTGGACCGATGGTTCCCGACCCGCTTTGCCACGCTCAGCGACCGTTTCGTGGCGCAGAACGGCATTCTGCTCATGGGCATCGCCGCCTTTGTGGTCATTTTTGGCTCGGGAGGCTCAGTGGATCTGCTCGTGGTGCTCTATTCCATCAACGTGTTCGTCACTTTCTCCCTCAGCCAGCTCGGCATGGTGGTGCACTGGTGGAAAGATCACGGCGATGAGCCCAAGTGGAAGAGCAAGCTCGCCATCAACGCCATCGGCTTCACGCTCACGGCGGTCATCCTGGTGGCGCTCAGCATCATGAAGTTCAATGAAGGCGGCTGGGTCACCATCGTTGTCACCGGCCTGCTCATCAGCTTCGCCTTCCTCATCAAGCGCCACTACCGTCATGCCCGCGAAGAGCTGGCCCGGCTCGACAGCCTGGTGGAGATGTTCAGCAGCTGCTCGCTCACGGCAGCCCCGGATTGCGACCCCAAGGCCAAGACCGCCGTCGTCTTCGTCAACGGTTTCAACGGCCTCGGCGTCCACACCACGCTGGCCATCGTCCGCATGTTCCCCGGTGTGTTCAAGAACTTCATCTTTGCGGAAATCGGGGTGGTTGATGCGGGCAACTTCAAGGGCGCCGTAGAGCTGGGCAACTTGCAGACCAGCATCGCCCGTGAAACCCGGCGTTATTCTGACTACATGCGCGCCCACGGCAGCCACTCCGAGGCCGTTTACGCCATCGGCACCGAGATTGTTTCGACCGCCGCCGACCTGGCGGAGGAGATCACCCAGAAATTCCCCAATGCCGTTTTCTTCGGCGGCCAGCTTGTGTTCAAAAAGGAAACCTACTTCACCCGCCTGCTCCACAACTTCGCCGTTTTCGTGCTTCAGCGTGAGTTCTTCAAGCGTGGCCTGCCGTTCTTCGTGCTGCCCATCCGCGTGTAGCAGAACGAAGGAAAGGAAGTCGATCAAATCCAGATCCCCGATCAAGATGGAAAGCCGTTTGGAATGACCTTCCAAACGGCTTCGGTCTGTCCAATCTTTGGCCGCTGAAGCAGGGTGCCGCATTGCTTGAAACGCACCCCAGATCCCGACGGTATCGCGCTCGACGAGGACTTGGCAGCACTGTGGGGAACCCTGGACGACCTCAGGTGGAACAACCACATCGGGCGACCGGGATGCGCCCAAAAGGGGCGCGAGAGGCCTCCTTTCTTTCCTGCCGCTGCCGTGCAAAGCCCTACGCTTGACAGGTGACTGCGGCTCCCCCTCGGCTCGCAACCAAGTTGAGTGTCCCCAATGACAAACCAGAGGCCCGCTTCACGGTCATCCGCCGCCGATTCTCCCCCATCAACGAAACGGGGCGGACTCTTTCGAGCCCGCCCCGCTGAAGGAAGCTTAACCGTGCCAGTTATTGATTGGCGGGTGGCATGAGAGGGGGCAGGATGCCAGCACCCAAGGAACCGGGGTGGATCAGTTCGACCGGCGTGTCTTCAGTCACCGGAGGGGCGGCAGGCAGACGGACCGCCTGGCCCGAAGGATCAATGAGTTTCGCGGTGACGAAGACCATCAGATTGCGCTTGTAGTGGTCTTCAGCCTTGGTCTGGAACAGACGACCGATGTAGGGGATGTCGCCAAGAAGCGGCACCTTGTCCTCCACATCCTGCACGTCTTCACGGATCAAGCCACCCATCGCCACGGTCTGCCCGTCCCAAACGGTCACCGTAGTATTGACGGAGCGCTTGGAGAACACCGGCTGGGGAATTTTGTTCTCGGTCAGAACGATTGTCGTGGGGTTGCCCAGGGCATCGGTGCTGCTTGTCTGAATGGGGCTGCCATAGTTGATGAAGCCCTCGAACTCGGTGACTTCCGGGGCGAGGACAAGGTCAATGGTGTAGTTGTCCGGGCCGACGGTGGGATTCACCTTCATGCTGACCCCGACAGGCTTCATTTGGAAGGCTGTGGGGGTGGTGGGCGTGACAGGGAAAGATCCGGAGCTCTTGGCTGGCGAAACCACACCGGTAAGAAGGTTGACGCCCCCGGTCGAACCAGTGTTGCCGCCGAAGTTCTGGGGAATCTGCGGGGGATTGAATTCGGTGGGATACAAGAACTCACGAACGACCGAAACATTCGCCTCCACCCCGCTCTTGGTTGTCACGCTGGGTGCGCTCATAAGATCGACGCCTTTTTTCTGGCCCAGCGCACGCACCACCACCTGGAATTGTGGGTCTGTGAGCACCCCGGTCAGTGCGAACACGCCAGGAGTTTTGGCGACGGCGGCGGAGGCAGCCCCGGTCAGCAGGCTGTCAACGCTGTCTCCGGTGATGGCGTTGGTACCGAAGCGCAGACCATTGGTGACGGCGTTGGTTCCAATGGCACCTGTCGAGGCACCAGGATTCTGAAGGGGGAAATCGGTGCTTGTGCTGGGGCTGCCGCCGGATCCGAAGACGCGGCTGCTGCCGGGGATGTTGAAGGCGCCGAGAAGCCAGTCAAAGCCAAGCTCATCCGTGTTCTTCTGGGTCACTTCGACGAACTTTGCCGTCACGTAAACCATCTTCGGAGTGCGATTGCTCTGGGCATCAACAAAGGATTCCACCATGTCGATGTTGGGCGCCGTGTTTCTGACGACCAACTGCGAGGTGACAGGATTGAACACAGCAGAAGCCCCTTCGGGGAAAGGAATGCCCTGCTCAGCAAGGATTTCACGGGCCGTCTTCTTTGCCATCAGCTTGGGTCCGGCGTCAGTCCCGGCGGCTCCTGGCTTGGCAAAAGGATCAGCCGGTGCAGCGGCCGGGGCTGCGGCATCACCTCCTCCACCCGAGAACGTCAAAAAGTCCGGCGGCACCTTATAGATGCGAGTGATCATTTCGGTCGTGCTCTCGGTGATGGGCACCACAAGAACTGCATAGGGCTCCACTTTGAACTTCATGCCGGCCAGCTCCGTGATGTAACGCAAAGCCTCCTCCATCGGCACGTCCCTCAGATCGAGGGAAATCTGCCCGCCAGCAGGGGTGTCGCCCGCCTTGAGGATGATGTTCACGCCGCGGCGGGAAAGGTCCGAATCGGTGTCCAGATCCTTGCTCTTCACGCGCAGGTACTCCACCGCCTCGTCGATGGTCGCGCCCGAGAAGCTCACCACAGGGAAGCGGATGGTCTTCATTTTCTGGATCAGATACAGGCTGCCATCCTTGCTGCTGTTGGCGAGATCGGCAGTGACCTGCACCGCCTGCACCGGAACCTTGTCCTCCCACGAGGCATCCACTTCCGCAAGCATCCGCGCCCGTTGGTGATCCCGCGCGGAGTTGTAATAATTGCTCTTCCGCTTCTCCACGCCTTCCATGCCACGGCGTGCCGCCACGTTGTAGGGGTCGGTGCGCAGGGTGTTCTGGAACTCCTTGATGGCATTGTCGTAATCGCCCAAGTCCTTGTAGGAATTGGCCTTCTGGAGACTGCGCTCCACTTCCTGCACCTTTCTCACATGCTCAGGGGTGAGCGCGGGAGGGTAGCGATCAGGATCTTCCAGACGCACCTTGAGAGTCTTCGCCCCCCCATGGTCGGGACGGGTCTCCAGGGCATTGTCAATCAATTCACGAGCTTCCTTGTAGCGGCCGGTTTTGGCCCGGTCCTGAGCAAGCGCCACGCACGCATCCGCATACTTGGTCTCCGCCAGAGTGCGCCATTCCTGGGTGGCCGGAGCGTTCGGGATGGAGTCCAGAGCCGCCTTGTACTGGTTCAGCGCCGCCTCATAGTCGCCGTCAGCATAAGCCTTGTCGCCTTTCTCAATGGCCTGCCGGGCATCTTCCATTCGCGCCATCCGACGGGAGATTTCCCGGTTGGCGATGCTCGAAAGCCCGCTGGGAGAGCCACCGGAACCCGCCCGGGTCGTGAGGGAAGCAGATGATGCTACTGCTGCTGTTAGCAGGGCGATGTGTGTGTGGCGCACAAGACCTTGGAGTCGTGTCATAGAGAGATGCTGCGGGAGATATTACAGGGAAGTGGGATTCGGTTAAATAGCAGAAAACCAGGGACTTTGGCGAGGGAAATCTTATTTTGTGCTGCGCCTTTCCTCACGAACCGGTGTTTGCCCCGCCAGGAACCTGCGCTGCACCAGGAAAGTGCTGCCCGCCACAGACCCGTGGCGGGCCGGGATCCCACCCAGAGCAGCCATCGGTGCCGCCCTTCGCAGCGCACCCGCCGGGGACAACAGCCTTTCCGGCACAGCGCCCGCCGAATGCCAAAAATTCCTTTTCACCAGCGTTGGGCCACCCATACCGCCGGAGTTCAGCCCACAAGCGTACAGAAAGAGAGGGGTGGACGGTCGCACCGCCCGGTGAAGCGCTCACGGGCACTGCGCAGCGACCACCGAAAAAGAACCTCAAAACCTTTGATTTCATGAACACCTCTGAAAATTCCCTCATCGTCGGCCTCGCCGTGCCCACTGTTACTGAAATTGCGGACCACGCTGAAACTCTCGTCCTCGCCACCAAGCCGGGGCCTGACGGGGAGGTGGTGGGGATGCTGGTGGGCAAGCACGACCATGTGGTGCTCAGCACGGACGCCACCTTTCCCACCGAAGAAGCGGCCACCGCTCACGTGGAAAAGATCGTCGAGGCCTGCGTCGCATGGCAGGACGCCAATCTGCCAGAGACCAAGGCGGACCCCTCCTTCACCTCCTGATGGAAGGCTGGCAGCTCTTTTGGGGTTGCCTTTCCTGCGGGCCGACATGAGAAGCGGGCGGACCTTTTTTCTGGCCTCCTCTTTTTTTCAATCCGCCCGCATGTCACAATCTGCACTCGATCTCGGAAAAGCCTTCCTGGCCGGCAACGCGAAGCAGGAGGGAGTCGTCACGACAGCCAGCGGCCTGCAATACCAAGTGCTCACGGCAGGCTCCGGCAAGAGTCCCCGCCTCAAGGATGCTGTGGTCGTTCACTATCGGGGCACCCTGATCAATGGCGTGCAGTTCGACAGTTCCCACCCCCTCGGAGAACCGGTGGAATTCCCTCTGAAACGGGTGATCAAAGGCTGGAAGGAAGGCCTGCAACTGATGCAGGAGGGTGCCAAATTCCGGTTCTTCCTGCCGCCGAAACTGGCGTATGGCACCCGTGGCTCAGGCATCGACATCGGCCCGAATGAAACGCTGATCTTTGAGGTGGAGCTGCTGAAGGTGTGGGAGGATTGAGGGCAAAACCCTGAGCTCACACCGCTCCGTAAACGCTTTTCAGGTGCTGCACGGTTTCATCGGCGGTATCGGCCTGAATGACCAGGAGGCTGCCGGGTTCGGCGGCGGCAATCGCAAGATCAATGGCCTTCAAGGCACCCTGGACTTTTTCGATGTGACTGGTGCGCCCGGCGCCCTCCAGCCCCTGGGCAAGCAGGGAAATGATCTCGCCCGGCTCACGTCCCCGGCAGTAGTCCCCCTCGTAGAGCCACACCTTGTCGAAGTCGGCTCCCAGGAGCCTGCCTTGTTCCACGATGTCCTGATCCCGCCGGTCGCCCGGGGCGGAATACACCGAAATCCGCTGGGCATGAGGAAAGCCTCGAACCGCCTCGATGAGCTTGCGCAGGGCGGAGGTGTTGTGGCCGTAGTCCACAATCACCGTCAATCCGCCCAGCTCCAGCGTGTTGAAGCGACCGGCATTGAGGTCGAGATTGGGTTCAAAACTGCGCGCGCCCTGGCGCACCAGTTCATCTGGAATTTCCAGCGCCCAGGCGGCCCCGAAGGCTGCGAGGGTGTTCTCAACCTGGAAGCCGATGCGCCCCCCGTGAGTGAGAGGCACCTCCGCCAGGGGCATGAACACGGTTTCCGCATCACCTTCCGCCCGTACGACGGCCCCCTCTGAAGTGAAGATCACCCTGCCGCCCGCCTGCCGGTGCGCACGTATGACAGGGTGCTGCCCGTCCGGACCGAAGAAAATGATCGGCCGGGGGTAGTGAATGGCGGTCGCAACCACCAGCGGATCGGTGGCGTTGAGCACGGCATAGCCTGTGGACGACACGGCGCCGACGATGCAGCCCTTGACCTCGGCAAGCTGCGCCACCGTGTCGATGCCGGAGGATCCCAGATGGTCGCCATCGCCAATGTTGGTGATCACGGCCACATCGCACTGGTCGAAGGACAGCCCCTCCCTGACGATGCCGCCCCGTGCGGTTTCCAGGACCGCCGCATCCACCATGGGGTTGCACAGCACGACACGCGCGCTCTTGGGCCCGCTGCAATCACCACCATCGAGCTTGCGGCTGCCGACAAAGATGCCGTCCGTGCTCGTCAGCCCCACGGTCTTGCCGGTCTGGGCGATGAGATGGGCGGTGAAACGCGACACGGTGGTCTTGCCGTTGACCCCGGTCACCGCCACGATCGGAATGCGGCCGTTTTCGCCCGGCGGGAAAATCATGTCGATCACCGTCTTGCCGACAGGCCGGGCCGTCCCCTCGGATGGGAACAGGTGCATGCGCAGGCCGGGCCGGGCGTTGAGCTCGATGATCACACCGTTGCGCGGGCTCAGGGGCTGGCCGATGTCGTGGGCCACCAGGTCGATGCCGCAAATATCGAGGCCGACGGCCTGGGCCGCCTCAATCGCGACGTCACGGATGGTCGGGTGCACCAGGTCGGTCACGTCCACCGCCGTGCCACCCGTGCTCAAATTGGCGTTGCGCCGGATGAAAATCACCCGGTCTTTTTCCGGGACCGATTCGGGCGTCACCTCCTGCTCGGCAAGGACTGCCAGCGCCACGGCATCGATGCGGATCTTGCTCAGGGCGGCCGCGTGATCGCTGGCGCGACGCGGGTCCGTGTTCGCCAGGGCAATCAGCTCATTGATGGTGAGGACGCCATCACCCACCACCTGGGCAGGCTGGCGGCGCGAGGCGGCGACGAGTTCGCGGCCAACGACCAGAAGCCTGTAGTCCAGACCTCCGGCAAATTGCTCGACAATGATGGAGGAACCCTCCTCCAAGGCCGCCGCATAGGCACCCATCACCTGCTCACGGGTGAACAGGTTCAGGCCCACTCCCCTGCCCTGGTTGCCATCGCGCGGCTTCACCACGACAGGCAGGCCGATTTCCTGGGCTCCCGCCCAGGCATCATCCGGGGAGCTGACCGGGCGTCCGGCGGGCACCGGCAGCCCCACCTGATGCAGGAGGCGCCGGGTAAGATCCTTGTCCTGGACAATGTCCTCTGAAATCGCGCTCGTCTGGCTCGTGGCGGCGGCAAGAATCTTTCTCTGCTGGCTGCCATAGCCGAGCTGCACAAGGCTGCCCTCAGTCAGGCGCCGGACGGGAATGCCGCGCGCCTGGGCGGCGGCAACCATCGAACGGGTGCTGGGGCCAAGGCAGATGTCGTTGGCCAGGTCGGAAAGCTGCTCCTGTTCGGCGGGGAGGTCAAAAGGCTGCCCATGCAGCGAGGCTTCAAGCAGCCGTCGCGCGATGTCCAGGGCGGCCCGGCCGACAGCTTCCTCGTCATATTGGAAAATGACCCGGTAAAGGTCCGGCTCATCGGTCGCCACCACCTTGCCAAAAGTCACCACGCTGTTGACCCTGCTCTGCAACGCAAGCGCCACCGCCTGAAGCACGCCTGCAAGGACCTGTCCGCTCGGGGGCGCATCCTCTCCACGAAGGCCGGGCTCGATTTCTGGAAGCGCATCTGTGAGCGCTTTATGCCAGCCCGGCACGGCATCTGGCGAAGGAGGGATCTCCAGCCAGCATTCCAGCAAAGTGACGCGGGCCCAGATGTTGGGGCCCCGCAAAGCCAGGATTTTGCGGGCGCGTGAGGAGCGGAGATCAGTGGATGGAGATGACTGGGACAAACAGAGGGAGAAGGGTGTCTGTTCAAGGACGCGGACGTTTCCGTTATCGCGCCGGTTGCCGGTGGGTCAAGCCAAACCTTGGCGAAGGTGTGGATCGTCGTCACTCTTGTTTCGGTTCACTCCCACGGTGCAGGCCGCCCGCCCTGCGTTTCCCCCGGCCCATCTGGAGTTTGGTCAATGCTCGCTCTTTACAAGCAGGCACGCTGTCTAGTATGAGGAGATGCGGCCTGCGCTCCGCTCACCGCCACTTCCTCCCCACCTTGATTCGCAAGCCACCATCCGATCCCTCCGAGCCCCTGCTCAAGCACGCCGAGGCGCGCTTGAAAACAGGTGAGCGCATCATGGCCCGTTTCGAGACGGACCTGGACGCCGGCCTGCGTTTTCACAGCGGCCTGATCGTCCTGACCGACCAGCGCCTGCTGCACACCGAGCAATCCGGGGCCGAAGCCATGAGCTTCCGCGCCTGGAAACTGGCGGACATTGACAACTTGGTGCTCGAAGAGCTGGGAGCGACCGCCGCCCTGCATCTCATGCAGGGCGGCGCCCAGGTCTATGAGTGGCGCGCCACCTCCGGCTGCGTGCGCGAGGCGGATGCTTTTCTGGCGCGCTTCAGGGAGCGCAAACAAGCCCTGCCGCTGGAGCCCGCCGCCCCCGCCAGCGCCGCGGCCCTTGCGGATGGTGATGACGACGAGGACGAGGAGGATGAGGACCCTTTCGCCGGCACCGAAGGCGTGAAGCGCAACCCTTTGCTGCGCCTCCTCTTGTTTTCCCGCCCGTGGTACAAGCTCATGACGCTGGGCCTGCTCCTCACGCTCGCCAGCATTGCCTCCACCCTCGTTGCGCCCTGGATCACCATGTCCCTGGTGGACAACGTGCTGATCCCCCTGCAGAGCGAGGTGGACCGCCCGCATGTGAAGCATGTGTACCGCTTTGCCGTGAACCTGGGCGGCGTGGCGGTGCTCACCTGGCTGCTGAACTGGGGCAAGACCTTCGCCATCGCGCGCCTGGCGGAACGGGTGACCAGCCGCATGCGCCGCAGCACCTACGAGCACCTGCAAAAACTGTCGCTCACCTACTTCAACCGCAAGCGCACCGGCGATTTGATCTCGCGCATCGGCACGGACACCGACCACATCTCCCTGTTCATCTCAGTGAGCCTGATCGACTTCACGAGCGACGTGCTCATGTTCGTCGGCATCGCCGTCATCCTGGTCAAGATCAATCCCGTGCTTGCCCTCGCCGCGCTGGGGCCGGCCCCTGTCATCGGCTGGATGGTGGGCCGGGTGCGCGGCCACCTGCGCGGCGGCTTTGCCGCCGCCAGCCGCGCGTGGAGCCAGATGAACAACGTCCTTTCCGACACGATTCCCGGCGTGCGCGTGGTCAAGGCCTTCGCCCAGGAGCAGCGCGAGGTGGAACGCTTCCGTGCGGCGGACCAGCACATTTTTGACACCAATGACCGCGTGAACCGCACCTGGTCCTTCTTCACCCCGATGATCGAGCTGCTCACCGACGTGGGGCTCATCACGGTGTGGACCGTGGGCGCGTGGAGCGTGCAGCGGGGGAACATCACGGTGGGCGTGCTCACCGGGTTTGTGCTCTACATCAGCCGCCTCTACGGCCGGGTGGAATCCATGAGCCGCTTCTTCGCCTCCGCCCAGCGCGCCGCCACCAGCGCGCACCGCGTGTTTGAGCTGCTGGATGTGGAGCCGGACATGCCCTCCAACGACGGCAGCCACAAGGTGGGCAGGCTGCGCGGCGACATCGAGTTTCGCAGCGTGAAATTCCGCCACGGCTCGCGCCAGGTGATCAAGGGGGTGAGCCTCAAGATAGCACCCGGCGAAATGATCGGGCTGGTGGGGCCCAGCGGGGCAGGCAAAACCACGCTGGTCAATCTCGCCTGCCGCTTTTTCGATGTGAGCGAAGGCGCCATCCTGGTGGATGGCGTGGACGTGCGCGAGGTGGACGCCGAAGACTACCGCCGCAATCTGGGACTGGTGCTGCAGGAGCCCTATCTGTTCTACGGCACCATCGCGGAGAACATCGCGTATGGGAAGCCGAAGGCCTCCCGCGCCGAGATCATCGCCGCGGCGAAGGCCGCCCGGGCGCACGATTTCATCATGAAGCTGGTCGATGCCTATGATTCCATGGTGGGCGAGCGCGGCCAGCAGTTGTCAGGCGGCGAGCGCCAGCGCATCAGCATCGCCCGCGCCCTGCTGATTGACCCTGCCATCCTGATTCTCGACGAAGCCACCTCCAGCGTGGACACCGAGACAGAGCGGGAAATCCAGGCCGCGCTGGACAATCTCACCACGGGCCGCACCACCATCGCCATCGCCCACCGCCTCGGCACCCTGCGCAAGGCCAACCGGCTGGTGGTGATGGAGGACGGGCTCATCTCGGAAATCGGCACCCACGAGCAGTTGATGAAATCCAGCGGCACCTACGCGCGCCTGCACGCCGCCATGATGGAGGCCACCCACGTATGAGCGAGCCCGTAAACTTCACCCTGGAAAGCGAACCTGCCGCCGGCATGCTGGTGTTCATTGATGCCGCCGGGGTGCGCCACGAAAAGGCCCGCCCGGTTCGACTTTTCCCCTTCACCGATCCCGCCGCCTGGATCAGCATCGTCAATGCCGAGGGCCGCGAACTCGCCATCGTTGAGCACTTGGAAAGCCTGCCCTCCGGAACGCGCAAGATCCTCGTCGCGGCACTGGCAGGCCGCGACTTTGTGCCGGTGATCCGCTCCATCGACAAGGTCACCCGCGCCGCCACCGGCTATCTCTGGTCCGTCACGACAGATCGCGGCACCACGGTGTTCCAGACTGAGAGCGACGAAAGCATCCAGCAGCTCGGTGATTCCCGGCTGGTGGTCGTGGACCAGCGCAACACACGCTACCTCATCCCGGATGTAAACGCCCTGGACAAGACGAGCCGCCAGCGCCTGGAGCGATACTACTGAGGCGATCCTGAACAGATCCCCTTACGCAGCGAGGCTCTCCAGGGCGGGGACCAAAACGGCTTCCACATTGGCCGCGCCAAAGCTGCGCAAACCGGCGGCGATCACCTCGTCCTCCAGGCCCAGCGCCCAGGCGGTGCCGATGGCGGCCAGCACGCTCTCAATATGGAAGGTGAAGTGGCCCTGAAGCGGAATGGCCACGTCATTGAGCGAGCACAAGCGGCGCTCCTCCCCGCCGTCGGCAAGGATGATGGCGTCGCGCCTGACAAAGGCGGCTTTGCCGCCCTTCTGGCAATGCGCCTCGATCACCGGCGAGGTGTCGGTGTGCGAGCAGAAGATCACGCTGCCTTTGCAATGGTCCGCCATCTCGGCGACCAGGGCGTCGTCGGCGTTGAGAACAGCGGTGCCGGTGGGCAGCACGATGTCCACGATGCAGCGCTTCACCTTGGCCATCTGCTCGATGGTGTCGATGTAGCACATGCCGAGCTGGTCGCGGCCCACATTGGTCACCACACCCACCTGGCAGCGGTCAAAGCCAATGCCTTCGCGGAGGATGCTTTCGGTGCTCGCCTCGCAGATGGCCAGCTCCGTCCAGGGATGGAGCAGCACCCCCTGGGCGCCGCTGATCCGATCGCCCTGCGCGGATTTGATTGAGCGCGGCCCGAACTGCAGGCCGTCGCTGGAGGCCACCCCGATGCGCTTGCCGGTGGCGCCAAGCAAATGCGCAATGAGCCTGATCGAGGTGGTCTTGCCGCGCGTGCCGGTGACGCCCACAACCGGAATGCGCCCGTCTTCCTCGCCCGGAAACAGCATGTCGATGATCGCCTCGCCGACCGGCCGCACTTTGCCCACGGCGGGCTTCAGGTGCATCAAAAGGCCGGGGCTGGCATTGATCTCAACCACGCAGCCGTCCTGCTCCTCCAGGGGCACCGCGATGTCCTTGCACACCACGTCAATGCCGGCGATGTCAAGGCCCACGACCCTGGCGGCCGCCACCACGTGATCGCGGATGCTGGGGTGAACGTCGTCGGTGATGTCGATCGCCCAGTTGGCGAAGCGGGCCACCAACACGCGCTCCCCGTCGTGCGGGATCGTCGTCGGGCTGTGGCCCTGGTTGTTGAGGTCGGAAAGGACCGTCGAGTCCCAGTCCGTGACATTGATTTTGCCCCACACGCTGGTTTCCAGCGAGCCGCGGCGCGGATCGGAATTGAGCTGGGATTCGATCAGCTCGGTGACGGTGCCCTTGCCGTCGCCGACGATGATGGCGGGATCGCCACGGCTGGCGGCGATCAGCTCCTTGCCCACCACCAGCAGCCGGTGATCGGTGCCGGGCACGAACTTCTCCACGATCACGCCGTTGCCTTCCTTGCTTGCGAGGTCGAAGCACTCCACGACCTGCTCCTTTGTCTTGAGGTCAATGAACACACCGCGCCCATGATTGGCGTCACGCGGCTTCACGACCACGGGAATGCCGATGTCCGTGGCAGCCTCCCAGGCGTCGTCAGGATCCGCGGCGATGCGGCCTTCCGGCACCGGCACACCTGCTTGTTCCAGCACCGTACGGGTCAGGTTCTTGTCCTGGGCGATGTACTCGGCAATGGCCCCGGTGCGGTCGGTTTCGGCGGTCCAGATGCGGCGCTGCCTCACGCCCTGCCCCAGTTGGATGAGGCTGCGCCCCTCCTGCAAACGGCGCCATGGAATGCCCCGCTCCCTGGCGGCATCCACCATCGCCTTGGTGCTGGGGCCCAGGGAGTTGCGGTCCACGACTTCCTGAAGGCGGGTCACCTCGGCGGCCACATCAAACGGTTCGTTTCCATAAGCCGCGAGCAACAGATCCCGTGCGGAACGCAGGCAGGCTTCGGCGACAATTTCATCCATGTACCGGAACACCACCTTGTAGAGCCCCTCGACACAGGTGGACCTCGCCTTGCCGTAACCCACGGGATGACCCGCCAGGGTTTGCATTTCCAGCGTCACATGCTCCAGGATGTGGGCGGCGTAGGTGCCGCGGTTCAGGCGCTGCAGGAAGCCGCCGCGCTCGCCCACGCTGCAGCGATGCTCGATCAGGCCCGGCAGCCAGGACATAAGCCGTTCGTTGAACCCGGGCAGTTCCTCGGAGCTGGCGTCCTTCAGGTTGCCCAGGTCCACCCAGGCTTCCAGCACCATGTAGTTCGCCCAGATGTTGGGGCCGCGCAGGATGAGGATTTCGCGAATGTCGAGGTCAGGCATCCCGGATACTCACGTTTCAGACCGCGTTGCGCAAGTGGCGGCGGCAAGAAAGGTCAGGCGAAAAGTTTCGTGATCAGCTCCCCGTGCACGTCCGTGAGACGGAAGTCGCGCCCCTGGAACCGGAAGGTGAGCTTCTTGTGATCTATGCCCAGGAGGTGGAGAATCGTGGCGTGGATGTCGTGCACATGAGCCTTGTCCTCGGCGGGGTTGAAGCCCAGTTCGTCCGTTTTGCCGACGGTCTGCCCGGCTTTCACTCCGCCGCCGGCAAACCACATGGTGAAGGCGTCGATGTGGTGGTTGCGGCCTGTCTTTTCGCGGTTCTCACCCATGGGAGTGCGGCCGAATTCACCGCCACAAACCACCAGCGTGTCCTCCAGCAATCCGCGTGACCGCAGGTCGCGGATCAGCGCCGCGCAGCCCTGGTCCACGTCATGCACGGTCTTGGGGAAGTCATCCTCCAGCGTCTCGCCTTTGCCGCCGTGGTTGTCCCAGCTTGTGTGGTAAAGCTGCACAAAACGCGTGCCGCGCTCGACCAATCGCCGGGCCAGCAGGCAGTTGCGCGCGAACGAGGGCTGTTTCGGATCAACGCCATACAGGTCCAGCGTGGCCTTGGATTCGCCGCTGATGTCGATCAGTTCCGGCGCGCTCGACTGCATCCGGTAGGCCATCTCATAGGCGTTGATGCGGGTCGCGATTTCCTCGTCACCGGTGGCCACCAGGCGCTTCAAATTCAGGTCCCGCACCGCGTCAATGGTGCGGCGCTGGGCGGCGGCATCAATGTCGGCCGGCGTGCTCAAATTGAGAATGGGCTCGCCCTGGCCACGCAGAGGCACACCTTGATAAGTGGTGGGCAGGAAGCCGCTGCCCCAGTTCACCGCCCCGCCACGCGGACCGCGCGGACCGCTTTGCAGCACCACGAACCCGGGAAGGTCCCGCGACTCCGAACCGATGCCATAGGTGACCCAGGAACCCATGGCCGGACGGCCAAACTGGGTGCTGCCCGTGTTCATGAACAGCTTCGCCGGAGCGTGGTTGAAAACCTCTGTCTGGCAGGTGGTGACGATGCTCAGCTCGTCAGCGACGCCCGACATGTACGGCAGCAGGTCGCTCATCCAGGCGCCGCTCTGGCCGTGCTGCTTGAATTCGCGCCGCGAGCCCAGCAGTTTGACTCCGTGCGTGGAGTTCATGAAGGCAAAGCGCTTGCCCTCGATGTAGCTCTGCGGAATCGGCTGGCCGTTCAGCTCCCGCAGCCGCGGCTTGTAATCGAACAGCTCCAACTGCGACGGACCGCCCGCCATGAACAGGTAGATCACGTTCTTCGCCTTCGGTGGATGGTGCAGCGCGGACGGCCCCGCCTGCGCCTTCTCCGCCATCAACGAGGCCAGCGCCACTGATCCCAGGCCCATGGAGCATTGGCTGAAAAAGTGGCGGCGGGTCGTCTCGCGAAGGTCAGTCGGTGGCATCACCCCCATAAAACGCCGCCCGGACGGCAGTGTTGCTCGAAAACCTGCGCGCTGAAAGTGCATATTGGCGTTTGATCCCGCGCCTGTGGCGATCTAGTTTGCCCACCCACTCTATGGCTACCACGCTTCGCTTTTGGAAGATGAACGGCGCGGGCAATGACTTCGTCATGCTCGACAACCGCGATCTTTCGATTTCCCTGTCCCACGATCAGATCGCCCAGCTTTGTGACCGGCATCGCGGCGTGGGCTCCGACGGACTGCTGCTGGTGGAACCGGCGCAGGATGGCGGCGACTTCCGCATGCGCTACTACAACGCCGACGGCGGCGAGGCGGAAATGTGCGGCAACGGCGCGCGCTGCTTCGGTCGTTTTGTAAATTTCCTGCACGAAGGGAAGCTTTCCCACATCAAGTTCGAAACCCAGGCCGGGATGATTTCCGCCGAGTTCGAAGGCGACCAGGTGCGCATCAACATGAGCGCCCCGCACAGCTTGAAGCTGGGCCAGGCTCTGGATGTCGCGGGTGAACAGCTCACCGTCCACAGCGTCAACACCGGCGTGCCCCATGCCGTCGTCTTTGTCGATGACCTGGACAGCGTGGACGTGCGCAAGCTCGGCGCCGGGCTGCGCTACCACGAGGCGTTCAAGCCCAAGGGCACCAATGCCAATTTCGTCAAAATCACCGGCCCCGGCACCATTTCCATCCGCACCTACGAACGCGGAGTGGAAGACGAAACCCTCGCTTGCGGCACCGGCATGGTGGCCTGCGCGCTGATTCATCACGAGCTCAGCGGCGCGGCCTCCCCCGTCGCCGTAAAGGTGAAGGGCGGCGACACCCTGCGCGTCGGCTTCGAAGAGCCTTCGCCGCACGATTACACCAACGTCACCCTCTTTGGCCCTGCCGATTTCGCCTTTTCCGGCGAGGTTGCGGTCTGACATTCTCCCGCTCCACACTCCTCACCCACCACTCGGTTTCACCATGTTCGCCGGCACCCATACCGCCATCGTCACCCCTTTCCGCAACGGCCAGATTGATGAGGCGGCCCTCAAGAAGCTGGTGGATTTCCAGTTCGACAACGGTGTGACCGGCGTTGTCCCCTGCGGCACCACGGGCGAATCCCCCACCCTGGACCATCAGGAGCATGATCGCGTGGTGAAGCTCACCGTCGAGTTCGCGCAAGGGCGCGGCGTTGTCATGGCGGGCACCGGTTCCAACAGCACCCAGGAGGCCGTCGCGATGACCCAGCAGGCCGAGGCCGCCGGCGCCACCGCCATCCTCCAAGTAGCCCCGTACTACAACAAGCCCACCCAGGACGGGCTGTTCCTGCATTTTCAAGCCGTCGCCCAGGCCACCAAGCTGCCGATCATGCTCTACAGCATCCCCGGCCGCTGCGGCATTGAAATCGGCATCGACACCGTGGCACGCCTGCACCAGGCCTGCCCGAACATCTGCGCCATCAAGGAAGCCGGAGGCAATCCCGAGCGCGTGAGCCAGATGAAGCAGTTGCTGCCGGACGGCTTTGAGATTCTCAGCGGCGACGACGGCCTCACCCTGCCCTTCATGATCGTGGGCGGCTGCGGCGTGGTCAGCGTTGCAAGCAACATCATCCCCGCGCAAATCAGCCAGATGGTGGCCCTCGCACTGAAGGGCGACTGGGCGGGCGCGCAGAAGCTGCACCACCAGTACTACCCGCTGTTCGCGGCCTTCCTGAAGCTCTCCACCAATCCCATCCCGATCAAGACCGCGATGGCGCTGGCCGGTCACTGCGATCCTGAGCTTCGCCTGCCCATGTCTCCCATGAGCGAGGCGGGTGTCGCGGAACTGAAGGGCATTCTGACCAAGCTCGGCATCTTGTGAGCCTGGGCGGCTCGTATTGATTGACTCCATCGACAGGTCCGGTAAGGGATTCGCTCATGAGCGTTTCTCCCGCCCGTTTCCCTGGTCTGCTGGTGCTGGCCTTCATCTCCGGCGTGGCCGCCACCTGCATGGGGCAGAGCCAGGCCCCGCCGCCGGTGCTGGTGCCGCTGGCCTCCGCGATCTATGATCTGGGCTTCGTCATCCAGGCCACTGAAACCCGGCAGAAAGCCGATGCGCTGGAAGCCGGCCATCATGTCTTCGAGGCGATGCAGCTTTTTGAGAAGCTGATTTCCAGCGCGGCGGAGCTGCCTCCAGGGCTTCAGCACGGCTACCAGTTTGATGTGATCCTGGCCGCCTGCCACCTGGATGCCGCACGCACCCGCATCGCCTATGGAGAGGGCCTGCACGAGCTGAAGATGCGCGAAGAGAACCAGGGCCTGATCATGGCCCACCTCAACGCCATCCCCGGCCTGGTGGTCGCCGCGAGCCAGGACGTGGACGCCGATGCGCACCGCAGCAAGTTCAAGGCCGACGCCTACACCCTGCTTGCCGCAGGCCAGTTGTACGTGGGAGTGCTCAACTCATCGGCCAAGGATCTGGATGTCTGCATCAAGGCCTACCAGAAGCTTGCCCAGACCGACCCCAATGCTGCGGTCCAGGCCCGACGCATGATCAAGTACGTGAAGGGTCTGGAGCGGCAGGTGAACCACAGCATCTTCAGCTATGACAACATCGTGAAGCTGACGGCCGCGATCGTGAAAGAGGCGGTGCCCGACGTCGGCGGCTGGCTTGCCGCAGGCATCGAGTTTGGCGCCGGCTATTACAAGGAGCACCGCTCCGAGCCGGTGCCGCCCACGGTCCGCTGAAAAGAGCCGCCATTCCACTGGCCGGAAAGAATGGCGGTTCGGGCGGACGTTTGTTTCCGCTCCTACCACCATGAAATTGCATTACCTTCTTCCCTTGCTGGCGCTGGCGGCTGCGCCGGCTTTCGCCGAGCAAAACGTTCCTCCCGCCGGCTTCACCCCCCTGTTCAACGGCAAGGACCTGTCTGGCTGGTACGGATGGAGCACCAAGGACCCCACGGAACTCTGGAACATGTCCCCGGCCGATCTGGCGGACTACAAAAAGAAATCCATCGAAGGCGGGCTGCCGGAAGGCAAGCAGGGGCCCGAACACATCCCCGCCCACTGGAAGGTGGAGGGCGGCGAACTGGTCAACGACGTACACGTGCTTTACGCCACCACCGACAAGGACTACGGTGATTTCGAGCTGCTGCTGGAATACAAAGCGCTGCCGGAAGGCGACAGCGGCGTGTACCTGCGCGGCGTGCCCCAGGTGCAGATCTGGGACAGCACCCAGGGCGACCCGCGCGGACTTGGCCAGGACAAGGGCTCCGGCGGCCTCTGGAACAACCGCAAGGGCTCCCCGGGCAAGGACCCTTCCAAGAAGATGGACAAGCCCTTTGGCGAGTGGAACACGATGAAGATCACCATGATCGGCGAGCG
>CAINXC010000359.1 GCA_903854655.1 uncultured Verrucomicrobiota bacterium
GCTGCGGCCACCTGCGCCAGCACACCGGAGCCGTAAGTGGCGGCACCGACCTGAACAGAAACCTGGCTTGCTTCAGAGGACATGGCTTTCGGTCCGGCTAATGCGCATGCCCGTGCGCGCCCTCATGCACGTAGCGGGCAGCGGTTTCGGCGGCGACGTACACTTCGCGCAGCGGCACGCCGGCCTTGCGCGCGAGCATGCGGCAGTCCTCAAACTCCGGCGCGTACTTGTGCTGGCCGTTGGGCAGATGGCCGATCTTGACGAAGGTCTTGCCCCAGGGGGTTTCCACCTCCACGCGGTCGCGCGCCACGGTGCTGCGCCGGGTGGTTTGCTCCCGCACGCCGAGCGAACTGGTCTCGGTGAGGATCAGGCTGCGCAGCGCGTCGGTGTCCTGGGGCTTGGCGATGACGCTGAGCACGACACCGGCTCGGCTCTTTTTCATCTGGGTGGGTGTGAGCGTCACGTCCAGCGCCCCGGCTTCGAAGGCGCGATCCATCAGATGGGCCACCTGCTCGGGGTTCTGGTCGTCAATGTTGGTCTCCAGAACCGTGACGGTGTCGGTGTTGAAGGCATTGGCATCGGCTTCGCCGATGAAGACGCGCAGGAGATTCGGGATGGGCAGGTCGCGCGTGCCAGCACCATAGCCCACATGGTCGAGGCGCATCGCTGGCAGCTCGCCGAAGCGGCTGGAAAGATGTTTCAGCAACGCTGCTCCGGTGGGGGTCACCAGCTCCGCCTGAATGGGCGAGCCCACGACCGGCAGCCCTTTGAGCAAACCGACGGTGGCCGGCGCAGGCAGGGGGATCTGGCCATGCGCTCCGTGAATGAATCCCCGGCCCAGAGGCAGCGGGCTGCAAACCACCCGCTCAATGCCCATCAAGTCGATGGCGACAAGGGTGCCGACAATGTCAATGATGGCGTCCTCGCCGCTGACCTCATGGAGATGCACCTGCTCGATTTCCATCCCGTGGATCCGGGCCTCCTCCGCTGCGATCATGCGGATGACGATCAGCGCCTGGGTCTTGATGCTTTCAGCCAGGGTGCTGTCGCGCACCACGCGCTCAATCTCCGGCAGGGGGCGCGAATGCGGCTGCGCGCTGACAAGCACATCCACCTTCGTCGCGGCAAAGCAGATTTTCTCCACCTTGGTGGCGACGACATCCCAGCCGCTGATGGGCAGCTTGCGCAGCTCCGCCTTCAAAGCCGCAAGGTCCAGCCCCGCGTCCACCAGGGCGCCGAGAATCATGTCGCCGGAGGCGCCGGCGATGCAGTCGAAATAGAGGATCTTCATGCGGGCAGCATCGACAGGATTTGCCTGATTGACAGAACGGATGTGAGGGACCGAATCATGAGTGCGGCATGACGCTTCTCATTTCCAAGGTCAATCAGCTCGGCGACAACGTGGTTTTCCTGCCCGTGGTGCAGGGGTTGCGCCGGCTTTTTCCGGACCTGCGTCTGGTGGTGGCGACCAGCCCGGTGGCGCGTGATCTCTACACCCGCTGCGTGCCCGGCGTCGAAGTGCTGAGCTGGCCCACGGCGGCATTTAACGGTGCGTGGAGACGACCATGGCAACTGCTTTCCCTGGCCGCCGAGTGGCGTGCCTGCAAGCCCGATGCCGTGCTGCTGGGCGATGATCAGGGAAATGTGGCGCACCTGCTTGCGTGGGCTTCCGGCGCCAGATTGAGGGCAGGTCCGCACATCGAGTCGATCCGTGCGAACCGGCTTTTGAATCACCGCGTGCCGCTCGACCTGTCCCGGCACGTCGCCGAGCAAAACTGGGGCATCGCCAGGCACCTGGCCGGGCTTCTGGGCGGCTCGCTGCCGGACAATCCGCCCGCACCCGATTTGACCGGCCTGATCGACACAACAACCGCCTCCGAGACAGACATCGTCATCCACGCCGGAGCAAGCCGGGCTTACAAGCGCTGGCCCTTGAGCAGCTATGTGCAGCTTTCGAATCGGCTCGCGGCGGATCATCGGGTGACGTGGATTGACCAGGGTGAGGAGCAGGGATTGAGCCCCGGGGTGAGGCGTGTGGGCCAAGAAGATGATGAAGATCATGTAGCAAATGGAAATATATACGAGGTGACTGCATGATACGTTGCAACAACAAATAGAAACACTAAAATATAAGTCCGAGGCCAGTGTTTTTAGAAGATGTTCGTCTCGAAGA
>CAINXC010000360.1 GCA_903854655.1 uncultured Verrucomicrobiota bacterium
CCTCACCCCCAACCAGTTCGAAACCCAGCAACTCAACCTCAACTAAGCGACAAGTGGTCCAAAAAGGCGTTGCACCTCATTGCACCTCAGAAAACGTGTATGGGATCCAAGAGCTAAACACACTTACCAGCCTTAATCTTCACTTTTGCCGCAATGTTAGAAACGTGAACGGCCTTCAAGGGCTGCCGAGGCTTGCCCACCTCAACCTCTCTGGCTGCGATGATCTGGAAAACGTGGATGTTCTGGCAGGACTGCCGGCGCTTACCAGTCTTCATCTTCACTCCTGCCCAAATTTGAAGAATCTAGATGTTATCCGGCGGCTGACTGCCCTTACCAACCTTGGCATTTCCCACACCAGCAAACTGAAGGATCTGGATATTCTCCGAGGGCTCACGGCGCTCACTAGCCTCGATTTATCTAACTGCGCCAACCTAGAAAATATGGATGGCCTTCGAGGGCTCACGGCGCTCACCAGCATCAAACTATCTGCCGACGTCAAACTGAAGAATCTGGATGCTCTCCGCCGGCTAACTGCGCTCACCAGCCTTGACCTCTCCTACTGCGGCGAACTGGGAGATCTAGATATGCTTCTGGGTCTGACGTCGCTTACCAGCTTTAACTTCCGCTGCTGCGATCAACAGAAACTTCTTGACGTTCTCCCAGGGCTGACGGCGCTTACCAGCCTTGACTTGTCCTCCTGCCAAAGGCTGGAAAATCTGGATATTCTTCGGGGCCTAACTGCGCTTACCAGCCTTGACCTATCCTCCTGCGAGAAACTAAAAAATCTGGATGCTCTCCGAGGTCTGACCACGCTCACCAGACTCAACCTCTCTTCCTGTAAGGAACTGGAAAATTTGGATGCCCTCCGAGGGCTGAAAAACCTCTCTAGCCTCGACATTTGCTTTTGTAAAAAGCTGGAAAACATTGACGGCCTTCTGGGGCTTTCATCAGTGAAAGAGATCAGAGTCTTTGGGCTATCAGAACCCGTGATCGAGAAAATTAAGCGGATGCAGCCAGCGGCCCAAATCATCAAGTGGTTTTAGACTCTTTCAAATCCCAGGGCGCTTTATGACCGAGCGCGTGACCCATGTGTACAGGAACGGCACCCACGCGCCCATTCTCTGTTTACAGCCGCTTACGCCGGCAGCGCTGGATTAGCACGCCTTGCCATTGACGAGCGCGCTAGCCATCCGCCCCGCCGAACTTGCCTTTGGGGCTGACCTCGAAATCGAAGGGCTTGCCGTTGACGAGCGACTCGACCTCGTAGCCCTCCACCTTTTGCTTGGCGCTGAAGATCTTGTTCACGCGCAGCACCTTGCCGCTGCCGACCTTGCCCTTGATGGTAGCTTGAACGGGCTCGGGTGCGTCTTCCAGCAAGATTTCAAGGCTGGTCAGCCGGCCGCTTGGGGCCACGCTGAAGGATAGCTCCTTGCCCTGCTTGGTGGTGTAGCTGACGTCGAAGGACGTCTCGCCCGCATCGTAGGTCTGGCTGATTCCGTCAAGACTGCCGTCATCCACACGCGCCTTGATGGTGGTCTGAACTCCGGCAGGGGTTTCTTCGAGCGACACCTCGCGGCTGATGAGGGTGCCGTCTTCACCGATGGCGAGGCTGCGCTCGGCACCGGCCGGGCTGGTGACGGTGACGTCGTAGGTGGTGCCGTCGGTATCAGTTTCCTTGGTGATTCCCGTCACCTTCCTGTCACCAATTTGTTCGGCGATGGTTTTTTTGACGGCAGGGGGCAGGTCGGCGGGGGTGACCTCCAGACTCAGCAGGCTGCCGTCCAGCGCTACCGAGATGCTGCGCTCACCTCCATTTTTGGAGGTGAAGGTGGTGTCATAGGTCACCTCGCCATCCTCTTCAATCCGCTCGATAGCACCCAGTCTTGCCCCGCCAGTAGCGGATTGCAGCGTCTTCCACACCCCCGCCGGCACCTGCTCGGGCGGCACGATTTTGGAATCGGCCTGCGCATGGAGGCTGAGGGCGAGCGCAGCGCCCGCCAGGAAATACCCGCGCAGCTTCATGCGGCGGATCAGGGATTCGTCGTCGTCGTCGTCGTTTTTGGCGGCGTTTTGGTGGTGGGCTTGAAGGAGGTCAGGTGATGCTTATGATGCTTGTGATGCTTGCGCGCCAGGCGCAGCAGTTTCTTCGCTTCCTTCGCCTTCAGGGTGGTGGTGGAAGCGGTCGAGCCCAGGGCGGAGACGGGGCCGCTCAGGGTGACGCCGAGGATGAGAGCGCAAAGGATCAGGTGCAGTGTTTTCATGGTTGCTGGCTGTTTAACGTGGGGCTGAGGATAATCTTTGTCCAATTTTTGGATTTTTTTACCGGTGTTTGGTTAGGCTGCAGCGCGCTCGATGCGGCGCTTCACCACGGGAGGGCGTTCGCCGCGCACCACGGCCTCGGTGATGGTGACGCTGCGCACGTCGGTGCGGCTGGGGATGTCGAACATCACGTCGAGCATGATGCGCTCGAAGATGCTGCGCAGGCCGCGCGCGCCGGTGCCGCGCTTGATGGCCTCCTTGGCGAAGGCGCTGAGGGCATCCTTGTTGATGATGAGCTCCACGCCTTCCATGGAAAGCAGTTTGGCGTACTGCTTGATGAGGGCGTTCTTGGGCTCGGTCAGCACGCGGATGAGCTCCGGCTCGGTGAGGGCTTCGAGCTGGCACTCGATGGCCATGCGCCCGACAAATTCGGGGATCAGGCCAAACGCAAGCAGGTCCTCCGGCTCCAGCTCGACGCGCTTCTTCGAGCTTTCGGGAGCGGCTGCCTCGATATGCAGTTCCTGCGTGGAGCCGAAGCCCATGACCTTGCGGTTGCGGCGGCGGGCCATGATCTGCTCGATGCCGACGAAGGCCCCGCCACAGATGAACAGGATGTTCTCCGTGTTCACCTGGATGTACTCCTGCTGCGGGTGCTTGCGCCCGCCCTGGGGCGGCACGTTGCACACGGTGCCCTCAAGAATCTTCAGCAAGGCCTGCTGCACGCCTTCGCCAGACACGTCGCGGGTGATGCTCACGTTCTCGGTTTTGCGGCCGATCTTGTCGATTTCATCAATGTACACGATGCCGATCTCGGCGCGGCTGATGTCGAAATCCGCAGCCTGCAGGAGCCGCAAAATAATGTTTTCCACGTCCTCGCCCACGTAGCCGGCCTCGGTGAGCGTGGTGGCGTCGGCGATGCTGAAGGGCACGTTGAGGATGCGCGCCAGGGTTTTTGCCAGGAGTGTCTTGCCGCAGCCGGTGGGGCCCAGCAGCAGCACGTTGCTCTTTTCCAGCTCCACATCGTCCGCGCTGGGGAAGTGGGCGGTTACGCGCTTGGGCGAATTGGCGCGTGCGGCCTGCGCCTGGGAGTGCAGGATGCGCTTGTAGTGGTTGTGCACCGCCACGCTGAGGATCTTCTTGGCCTGCGGCTGGCCGATCACGTGCTGGTCGAGCTGCGCCATGATGTCCACCGGGCGCGGCACCACCAGCGGGGGGTAGTGCTCCGCCTCCTGCTGTGCTTCCTTGTCCAGGATGCCTTTGCAGACGCCGATGCAGTTGTCGCAGATGTAAACTCCTGGACCGGCGATGAGCTTCTTCACTTCAGCGTGGCTTTTGCCGCAGAAGGAGCAGATGGTGAGATTGGATGAGCGCGCCATTGAGGAGGGTGGGGGGTGGGGCATTGTCGCACGCAGGCCATGCAAGTAGCAAGCCAGAACCACAAGCTTCTAGCACAAATGATTACGTGTGGAGGGCGAGCTTTCTGAACCCGATTTATCCGCCTCCAAGACAATTGTCCACTTTTCCTATCAACAATTGGGAAAATAGGTTGCAAGCCGCTTGATTTCGGCGATGCATGGGTGACCATTCGCGCCCTCACCCCCGCCGTCAATCCCATCATGAGCAAAGCATCCGTCGAAGACATCAAGCTGGAATCCCAAGGCCTCCGCGGCCAAATCGCCGAACAGTTCGCTGACGCGGCCCTCAGCCATGTGCCCGACGATTCAAACGTGCTGCTGAAGTTCCACGGCTCCTACCAGCAGGACGACCGCGTTCTGCGCGCCAAGCTTTCCAAGGAAGGCAAGGACAAGGCCTGGAGCTTCATGATCCGCTCGAAGATGCCCGGCGGCCGCATCAGCTCCGAGCAGTGGCTGATCCATGACGATCTTTGCACCAAGGCCAGCGGCACCCTGCGCCTGACCAACCGCCAGGGCATCCAGCTCCATGGCGTGCTCAAGGGCGGCCTCAAGGAGGTGATCCACAACGTCTGTCACAGCGGTCTTTCCACCATGGGCGCCTGCGGCGACGTGGTGCGCAACACCATGGGGCCGGCCGCTCCGATCAAGGATGCGGTGCATGCCGACGCGCAGAAGCTCACCGAAGAAATCAGCCAGCGCTTCCTGTGGCGCTCCAGCGCCTATGCCGACATCTGGCTGGACGGCGAAAAGATTGACCCCGACTGGGTCAAGGACCCCGAGGTCAACCCTGAGGTGCGCGCCCTCACTGCCGCTCCCGAGGGCGATGACCCGATCTACGGCAAGGTCTATCTGCCGCGCAAGTTCAAGATCGCCGTGGCGATCCAGCCCAGCAACGATGTGGACCTGTACAGCCAGGATGTCGGCTTTGTGCCGCACTTGGTGAACGGCGCGGTGGAAGGCTACACCATCACGGTGGGTGGCGGTTTTGGCATGAGCCACGGCCAGCTCAGCACGCGGCCCTTCCTCGCCCAGCCGCTCTTTTATGTGAAGCGCGAGCACGTGGTCGATGCCACCGAGGCCATCGTCACCACCCAGCGCGACCACGGCAACCGCACCGAGCGCAAGAACGCGCGCATGAAGTACACGGTGCAGACCATGGGCATCGACGGCTTTCGCGCCGAAGTGCAGCGCCGCCTGCCCGGCATTGAAACCTTCCCCGCCAAGGCCATCCAGTTCGACAGCGTGGAAGACAAGCTCGGCTGGCACGAGCAGGGCGACGGCAAGCTCTACTTGGCCGTGTACGTGAGCATGGGCCGCATCGACAACAAGCCCGGCGCCCCGCAGTACCGCGCCGCCTTCCGCGAGATCGCCGAAACCATCAAGTGCCCGCTCGTCGTCACTCCCAACACCAACGTGATCCTGGCCGATATCGACCCCGCCGACAAGGACAAGGTCGATGCCATCCTGGCCAAGCATGGTGTGGTGCACGCTGATGGCTTCACCCGCGCCCGCAAGGTGGCGCACGCCTGCGTGGCCCTGCCCACCTGCGGCCTGAGCCTGAGCGAATCCGAGCGCGCCCTGCCCGGCATCATGGACAAGATCGACCCGATCCTGCGCGAGCTTGACCTGGCCGACGAGCCCATCCTGTTCCGCATGACCGGCTGCCCCAACGGCTGCGGCCGCCCCTACAACGCCGACTTCGGCTTCGTGGGCCGCGCCCCCAACAAGTACGCCATGTTCGTCGGTGGCAGCGTGCGCGGCGACCGTCTTGCGGGCCTGGAGTTCAAGAGCGTGCTGGGCGAGGACCTGCCCGGCAAGGTCCGCGAGTTCCTGGTGGCCTTCAAGGCCGAGCGCAAGGACGGTGAGATCTTCGCCGACTGGTTTGCCCGCACCCGCACCACCGGCGAGGCCCCCGTGCCTGAGCAGTTCCATATCGAGCTCGCCGAGCGCGCCGCCAAGCTGGCGGGGCAGAAGGCTGTGGCGGCGGAGTAGTTTTGTCCATTGAACGGGATGAAGGATCATCTGCCGCCTCAGCACTCGCGGGGCCAGATGACCTTCGTCCGTTTCGTTGTCGGAACCAACCAAGAATCCGCCCGCATGCAGTCCGGGGTGGTGACTGAACTACGCCTGCTCAAAGAGTCAGGAGACTTGCCCGATTATGAGCATGATCATGTGGAAGAACTTTTCACGTGGTTGAATGACAATCTGCCCTGCCCTCCTTTTCAGGATTCAAGTTGGGGCCGGGATGGCATTTCCTGGTTCAAGCCCTCGGCCACAGCATTCATCACCCATTTTCGCGAAATGATTGCGATTTTGGAAGAGCATGGACGGTTTGTGCGGATGTTTTCGACCACGGATCCCGGGACCATTCTCTACGAGGACACTTTCCAGGTCGTGGCAATGTCACCAAGGTATTGATACCATTTTTCGAGCCAAAAAGCCTGCGCCAAATCCGCGTTGCTCTTGCGTCTGGGCAGTTTATACTCAGACCATGCTCACGGTAGCCACAGTGCCAGCATGGACGCCTCCCATTCCAGCGACTCCGCCAAGCGAAGCCTCTACCAAAGGCTTGTCGCCAACGATGCCATCGATTGGCTCAAAGCAGCCCATGATGTCTTACGAGGAGCTGTGGGGAATGATCGAACGCAACATGGGGCAGCCTTTGACACCCGTGAGCTTGGGCGAGAAGTAGAGGTTCTAAGGAACTGGGCGGCAGAGTCCGGCCTTCTTGTCGAACCGACCGAGTTGGACGTCATCATCAAAGGTGGCCGGGAACACTCGTTGGTCCGCCGCCGGGACTATATCGACCGCATTATCAAGGTCACCATCGGCCCCGAGTTCGGCTTCTATCCGTGCTGCATTCCACGGGCCGCATATCGCGATGTATGCCATTGGTTTTCCACCATCGAAGGCATGCCGTTGCAGTACTTCCGCCGGCTGCTGCTGCTCAACGAGCTGTTTCCGCGCTGCGACACGCGGCTGGTCGGATTTGTCTCACGCGGACAGGAGTTTCACGCCGTTACCAGCCAGCTCATTGCCCGGGGCCGGCCGGCGAATGACGGCGTGGGCGAGATGCGCAACTGGCTCATGGCCCGGGGCTTCGTTTTCATCAGCGCCTGGACATGGTTCCGGCCGGGCGACGGCGTTGCGTTGTTCGATGTGCTGGAGAAGAACGTGATGAGGTGTGATGACGGGGAGATCGTTCCGTTTGACGTCATTCCCATCCGTTGCGAGGGTGAGTTTCTCAACATGATGAATGCTGCGGCCAGGCGCATGAGCTGACGAAGGAGGCTCTCAAAATGGGTTGTCTTCACACACCGCAGCAAGCCAGATGGCCCCTTCCCAGAGGTCTGTCTGCGGTCCGGCCTCGTGGACATGTGCAGGGCCTCCGTTGCACATGTCCATGACTTCGTGCTCATCAACCGGGAACGGGAATGGTTCGTCACGCCATACCGGCCAGCAACGATCCAACTCCTGTTCTTCCGCCTCGCGTTCGCGAGCCGCCTTTTTGCGGAGGGCCTTTGGAGACGACGTCGCGCTGCACTGGATTTCCGCGAAGCGCGTTTCGGTGATCTTCACGCCAAGCGCCCGCAACTCCAGGGCGGCAGCCACAAGATCAACGCCGAAATATTTCCGGTACCGTCGCACGATGCTTTTTGCACCCTTGTTCTTTGACGCCCACCCGGTTGACCTGGCATGAGCCAGCCGGCTTTTCTTGTTCATGCGCTTGACTCTCGGCACCGACATGGCTGGAACTCCTGCTACGCTTTCACAACAGGGTTTGTTGCCTGCCCCGCGCTCAGCATCGCGGCCAGCGCCCTGGCCATGGCATCCAGGGCGTCCTGGCCGGGAAGTGTCATGGTGAAGCGCAGCTTCCCGTCCTCGCCGGCTTCGGTGCATTGGGCGAGGCTCTGCTTCATGGCATTGACGGTGTCCTCCGCAGGGGCTGAGGCTCCGGGCAGCATCTGCCCCAGGAAGGTGAAGGCGGCGCCCAGAAGCCGCCCGCCCGCCTCGGCCACCCGCGCCTTTTGTTCCGCGAGGGTGGCGGCCTGGGTCTCGACCAGTCTTTGCTGGCTCACATCGCGATCCGCCTCCGGCCTGGCCCCGATCAGCACCTCGAGCCGCCGCTTGAGTTCGTCCATCCCGCTGACGAGCTGGACCTCCCGCAGGTCGCTGTCGGGGTCCAGAACGGCGGCTGCAAGCTCGTGCTTGGCTCCGAGCGTGGCGAGGAGGTTGTCCTCTATCGTACCCTCTGTGATCATGAGATACACCTGCACCTTGCGCTTCTGCCCCATGCGGTGCGCGCGGGCGATGCGCTGCTCCAGCAGGGCGGGGTTCCATGGCAGGTCGATGTTGATGACGGTGTCGGCCGCCTGGAGGTTCAGGCCGGTGCTGCCGGCGTTGGTGGTGAGGAAGCAGCGGCAGGCGGGCTCCGTCTGGAAGCGTTGCACCAGGGCGTTGCGCTGCTTTTGCGGCACGCTGCCATCCAGGCGCACAAACGCGGCCTTCAGCCTTTTCAAAATGGGCTCGACGAGGTTCAGCATGCCCGTCCATTCGCTGAACAGGATGATCTTGCGCTCTGGCTCGGCGATCAGGGCTTCGAGAAGCTCCGCCAGGCGGTCGAGCTTGCTGGAGAAGCCCGGCCTCTGCTTGTCCACCAGCGTGGTGCTGTCCGCGGCCATGCGCGCCATGAGCAGCGCCCGTTGCAGCCGCAGCAGGTCCATCTCGCTGATGAAGGCCTTGCCTGTGATGCTGCGCACGATCTGCATGTGCGCCATGTGCATCTCCTTCTGCTCATCGGTCACGGGAATCCTCACGATTTCCGTGCTGCGCGGCGGCAGGTCCAGCGCGATGCTGTGTCGTGTGCGCCGCAGCAGGATGGGCTTCAGGCGCTCGCGCAGGGCGTCGAGATTCTTGTAGCCCAGCACCTTGCCGCGGTCATCCACCACGCGGTGGCCGTGCATGAAGCGAAATGCCGGGCCCAGGCGGCGGTCGTCGATGAACTCGACCACTGAGTACAGGTCGTCCAGGCGGTTCTCCAGCGGCGTGCCGGTGAGCACCAGCGCAAAGGGGCTGCGCAGGCTTTTGATGATGCGGCTGGTCTTCGCCTCCCAGTTTTTGATGCGCTGGGCCTCGTCCAGAATGATCAGGTCCCAGTGGCTGCGCTCGATGTCGAGGTAGTCCCTCAGCACCTGCTCGTAATTGCACAGCGTGAAGAACGCGCCGCCTGCATACTGCTCCGCCCGCCCGGCGGTTTTGCCGCTCACCACCTGGGCGCTGCGGTCGCAGAAGCGGCGGATCTCGATGAGCCATTGGGATTTTAACGACGCGGGGCAAACCACCAGCACGCGCTGCACCCCGGCAAAACGCGCGAGGAATTCCGCCACGCCCACGCCCTGGATGGTCTTGCCCAGGCCCATCTCATCGGCCAGCACCGCACGCCCCGCCCCGGCGGCGAAGGCAATGCCGTCCATCTGATAGGGCAGCAGCTCCGTGTGCAGCAGAGACCGGCGCAGCGGGTGCTGCGCCGGGGCCTTGCGGATCTCCGCCACCAGTTCCGCCATGCGCTGGCGGTGCACGGCCTGGTTCAGTCTTTCTTCCGCATCCGGGTAAACCACGAAATCCGCATCCGCCTGGGAAAGACGGCGCACGGTGTCGAACATCGCGGTCATTTCCGCATCGGTGCGGGCAAGCCTGCCGTCCCAAGGGGAGATGATTTCCTTTATTTTCTCACCGAGGCGGGCGGGCGCTTCGATGCCCAGCGCGAGGTCGCCGTCATAGCGTGCGTAGACCGCAAGGCGCTGCGGTTTGGCGGGCTTCTTGAGCACGGCGGCGTCGTGCTGCTTCCTGGCCCGGTCCTGGACCTTGATGATGTGCTTGCACAGGCCCAGCCGGTTCTTGCGAAAATCGGGGCACGAGCAGTAGCTTTGCCCGCGTTGCAGGCCCCGCAGGGCCACCCGGTAGCTCTTGCCGGAGAGGGCGCTGGTCACCGTGTAGTCCGTCCACGGCGAGGATTTGTCCTCCGGCTTGATCACCATCTTTTCCTCGTTCGCGCGCTTCACGCGCTCGGCGATGGCGCGGTTCTCCAGCTCACTTTCGGGAAGCAGTTCCCAGGGCGTGTTTTCATCGGGCTCCACCGCCAGGCCCAGGGCCAGCTTTTCCTCCAGGATCAGGGCAAGCGTGGCTGCGCGATAATAGTCGCTGGTATCACCCTCGTGGCTGCACGCGATCTGCAAGCGGTCGCGGTAGGAGGGATGCAGCGCGAGTGTCACCACCACCTCCTTCGCCGGGTACACCACCTGGAACTGATCTGCCGTGAACAGCACCTGCGTGGTGATGTCAATTTCCTCCGACCCCGCCTTGGGGATCAATGCCGAAGCCGCAGGTCCCAGAAGCTTGCGCGCCTGGAGGGGGCTGAGACGGGAGAGCTTGTCATGCAGCGAAAGCTTGTGGGAGGGCTTGGTGGACATGGCCGCCACCAAAATGCGCAATGGAACGATGACAAAGGGAAGTTTGGAGTTTTGCGACAGGCTGCCGCGCCAGCGGGAACCCATGGCTTCCCGCCTACATCGCCGCCAGCAGGTGTGCCAGCTCCTCGCGGGCCTCCGTTTCACTGCCCACGGTGTGCGCGATCTCCGCGCGGATGAGTTCGCGGAAACGCTTGCGCAGGCGGTGGATCGCCACCTTCAGCGCGCCTTCGTTCATGCCGAGCTGTTGGGCCATTTCCGCCTGGGTGGCGTCGCCTTCGTCGCCGGTGAGCCAGGGCTTCAACAGGGCGAACTGGTCCGCCTTGCCGGCGGCGGCGAACTCCGCCGCCAGGCACTGCACGACGCGCTCCAGCACGGTGAGCGCCCACTGCCGGTCAAAGGCGCGGTCAGGGCTGAGGGCTGTGTCCTCAGGCAGGGAGGCACCCGTCTCCGTCAGGTGCAGCACCTGCGCCGCGCCACCGCGCTTCAGGGAGCGCTCCCGGTCCAGCGTGTCCGAGACAAAGTGCTTGGTGGCACCTAATAGGTATGAGCGAAATCGTCCGCGCCCGCGTTCCGGTTTCAGCGACTGCGGCGAGGCCAGCAGCCGCGCAAAGAAGTCATGCGCCAGGTCGCGCGCCCTGGAGTCCTCAAAGCCGCTGCGCGCAATGAAGGCCACCACCGGTGCGTAGTACACCGCGCACAGCTCGCTCAGCGCCCGCTGCGAGGCCGTGTCATCGCCCCGCGATTGCTGCACCAGCGTCCAGCGCGTGGTGTTGAAGCTCACATCACTTCGCATCAGGCAATGGGGGGAGTTTCACGTTTTCGAAAACGGTCAGTTTGATGGGCCTCTTCACCGGCACAAAAGATTTTACTCTCGCCAGCGGGACTGCAAAGAGAAGCTCGGTGCTTATCATGTCGGGCAGCCCCGTTTTGTGACGACCGGTTCGTGAAGCGTAACTTCCGTCTTCCAAAATCGCAAATGCGTCCCATTGCCACTTTTCGAAGGCCGATCGTGAGCCTATTAAAGTGATGAACGCCCGTCCTTCCGTCGTTTCACCCATGGCTCCTACCATCACGCCATCCCCAACACCACGGGCACCGCTGGGGGCGGCGATCATGCCCTTCTCCTCCCATGGACCGGCGCTCAGACAAAGCTCCACACGAATGCCACCCGATGGAGGCGCCACGCTCCTGGCGGGGATGAGACCATGGTGACTCAAACCAAGAGCAATACCGCCCAATGAAGGTGCGGCTCTCGCCAGGCATGTCGTGTATGAAATCCAGCCTCCCAGGCTTGATCCTGGTTTGGAACCGAAATTGCAGCCTGTCGAAACGGTGGGATCCCAGGCGTTCGCTCCTGATGAATCAACAAAGCGGACCGTCATCTCACTAAGAGGGTCGATCGCCTTGTGAGTGATCACGAGTTGAAGACAAAACGAGTGGGGGTCGGTGACCATCCCTTCCAGGGCTGGAGGCGGGGAGAACGACACATAGTTAAGCATCGGCCTCTCGGCGGCAGCGACAGCGGTGCCATCGGCGTGCCACGTCGTCGTTTCGAGGTCCGTCGGCTCGTTGCTCACTACAGTGTGCCGGTCTGTTGTATTGATCGCTTGTTGCCAGCGAAGGAATTTCAGTTCGGGATCTCCGTCGAATGGCACTGCGATTTTGCCCTCGACGGGACCGGTATTGCCATCCATGGACTCGAATGAAGACGGTTGTGAGCTGTGTATCAACTGATCGAATGCCGCAGGAAGTGCAACCGGAGCCCGCCAGTACACGCTCACCACCTTGCCTATCACCTGGCTAAGCGGCAACGTCTCCTCCGGCCAGTGGTTGCGCTGCAACACAATGTTGTCGCCTTCGATGCGCACCACGCGGCTCACCCAAATTCGGTCGCCGTGCCGGTGGGCCACAATGTCACCGGGCACGTAGTGGTGCGTGAGCTTCCAGACCAGCACACGGCTGCCGGGCGGCATTTCAGGCTCCAGGGACTTGCCGGTGATGACAAAGGCCTGCACGACCCACGTGAGCAGCGGAATGACGATGAGCGCTGCCAATACGAAGGCCCGCAACATCCTCTGCTTGAAGGGCCGGTGCTCCGCGACGGTGGAAGTGCGCAAGCGCTGCACCCATTCCACCAGCCCGGCGACCGGCAGAAAGACAAAGAACACGGCAAACACGTTCATCCACCCCATCCCTGGAAGATTCCCAAGGAAGGCCAGCCAGCCGGTCAGCGAAAGTTGGAACAAGCGCCGTCCCCAGGGCGTGGGAAATCCCATCAGTGTGAACAGTTGCTGCTGCCTGCTGGACGGCGTGGGCGGTGAGCCAGCGGCCTCGATCTGCGTCTTCAATTCCACCGCCGTCTGCCAGCGCAGTTCGGGATTGGCATTGAGTGCGCGCAAGACCACCTCGTCCAATCGCACGTCGATGTGGATACGCTGTGATGGCGGTCGCAGCGATGTGCCCGGAAGCTCGCCGGTGAGCAGCTCGAACAGCACGACGCCCAGGGAATAAATGTCCGCGCGGTGATCCACATGCTGCGGATCGTTCTGCTGCTCCGGAGCCATGTAGCGCGGGGTGCCGACAGGCTGGGACACCGTGTCGGTGGTGTCCGCATGGAGCATCTTGGCGATGCCGAAGTCCGCGATTTTGACCCGGCCCTCCTTGTCCAAAAGCAGGTTCTCCGGCTTGATGTCGCGATGCACGATGCCGTGCTCGTGGGCGTATTGCAGCGCCTCGCACACCGGCGGCACGATGGCCAGGGCCTGCTCCGGCGTGAAGCGCCCGGCGCCCATGGCCTGGCGCAGGTTCACGCCATCGACGAACTCCATGAGGAGGAAGTAGAAGCCGCCGGCCTGGCCGAAGTCGTGGACGGTGACGATGTTCGGGTGGTTCAGCGCGGCGAGGGCCTGGGCTTCTTTTTCGAATCGTTCGGCAAACTGCGCCTCCTGCACCCGCTCCGGCGCGAGCAGTTTCAAGGCCACCAGGCGGTTCAGCGATTTCTGCCGCGCCTTGTACACCACGCCCATGCCGCCGCGGCCGATGAGTTCGAGGATTTCCAGTTCGGGAAACGCAGCGGCGACGTCCTCAAGCACAGGCGCGGGCTGGGCGGCGGCTGGCATGGTCCCGTCTTCCGTGACCATGGCGGCGCGTGCCATCAGGCATTTCGGGCATAGACCGGCGACGGCGGAAGGCTCCAGCGGCGATCTGCAGCGGGGACATAGAGAGGGTGAGTGTGTGTTCATGTCATCCCGCTAAGAGGAATCAGCGCGCCGAAGGTTACACAAACGCACGCAATTGTAATAGCGCCCAATCGATGGCCGACCAGAATTGTCCCATGTCCAAGCCTTGCCCTTCTTGTTCAGCTCCGATGGAACTCGGTGAAGTGATCCTCGGCCGCACGTTCCTTGGCTTTCTTCTGACCAACACGTCCATGCCACACCTGTTCTTCAAAACTCCCAGTCAGGGCAAAGTATCCGTCCTGGGCTGGGGAGATCAAGATCCTCCGGCCTGGCGCTGCTCGAAATGCGGCACGGTGGTGTTTTTGGGCAAGAAAGGGGAGTGACAGACAACGGGGACACCGGCTCACAAATCCCCTAAATAAATTCGACCTGTGGCTGCGTCTCCATTGAGAATCCCGCAGCCCGATGCCTCCCACCGAAGCCGAACTCATCCGCCTGCACGCCGCTCATGCCGAGCCGGCGTACCAGTTTGCGTGGTCGATCACCCGGGACGAATCCCTGGCGCAGGACACGGTCCAGGAGTTGTTCCTCAAGCTGGCCCGGGATGTCTCGTTTCTTGCCCGGGCGCGATCCGAGCGCGCGCTGCTGCTGACGATCACGCGCAACATCGCGCTCGACCTGCTGCGGCGCAGGCAAAGCAGGGACAGCATCGATGGGCGATGGGCGGAAGAGGTTCCCGATTGGTTCGAGCCCGTGAGCGACGATGAGGCCGGGGAGCACCAGCAGCGCATCGCCGCCGCTCTGGCCAGCCTGCCAGAGGACCAACGTAGCGCCATCCACCTGCATGTGTGGGAAGGGCTGAGTTTTCGCGAGATCGGCGACATGGAGCAACTGCCGACCCAGACCATCGCCAGCCGCTACCGCTATGGACTGGCAAAGCTGCGCGCCGCCCTGAAACAACAAGCCACGCCCACGCCATGAACGACCTCGAACACACGTTGCGCGCGATGCGCTGGCGGCAACCATCGCCAGAGTTTCTGCAAAAGACTCTGGAGACCGCGCTTGCCGCGAGGCCAAGGCCCAGGAGGGGCTTCCCTGGCATACTGCTGACTGGCATCGCTCGCCCCATGCGCTGGCCGCTGGCCGCCTGCTGGCTGCTGTCGATGTTCTTCAGGCTCACCACCCCCGATCCCATCCCAGCCGCAACACACGAAGCCATGGCGCGAATGCCCCCTGTCGATCCCGCACTTATGCTGGCCCAGGCCGAACTGCAGCGCCGTCTCACCGACGAGCTGGTGGACGAGCTCCTGCGCCAGCGTTTTGACACAAGCATGATGCGCAGGTCCATAAATTCTCCCCTGCCATGAACACCGATCCCGCATCCCCGTCGAAATCCAGTCTCCGGCAAACTTGGTACACGCTGCGCCTGCTGCGCCGTGGCACACGACTCGTGTGGAACAAGCGCATGGCCTGGACGCTGGTCTGGCTCATCTCCCTCACCGTGCTCTACTACCAGTGGGAGAACTGGCGCAGCGCGCGCGAGCTTGCCGACACGCGCAGGCGCCTTCTCGAACGCATAGGCACCGAGGACCCGATGGCGCTCGTGCCACCGGCGGTCCCTGACAGTCAGAACTATTTCGCCAATGCCACGATCCAGAGCTGGGCGAAGCCCCGCCGTCCCGGCGGCCTCGTTCTTGACTATCATCCCCCCGTTGCAGAGCTGGCGCCCAAGGATCTCATCGTCCCGGAAATCAAAGAATCCTACCCTGACAACGTAAGCGCCCTCGATCTTGCAGGCTGGGCGGTGAAGCGGGCCACGGCGGGCAGGGAGATTCCGCAGGGCCAATCTCCGGCCAGTGTGCTCGATGCCGAACTTGGCAATGGCAACGGTCTTCTTCCCAAACTTGCCGAAGGCCTGGAACTCCCCTTTTCCATGATGAAACCGGGGCAGCGGGAATTGCTGCAGGCCGCAGGAGGCAACGTTTGGAATGCCGAGAATGTGTATTTCCGGCACTTCAATGATCTCATGAGGAGTTTCGGCCTGCACCTCAGGGCGGCGGCGCGTGCGGGCAACCAGGCAAAAACAAACCAGACCGCGCTGATCACGCTAAGATTCGCCGAGGCCCCTTCAACTCACGCATTGATCGGTGGCCTGGTTTCGCTGGCCGGTCACGACATTGCTTTCGATGCGCTGC
>CAINXC010000361.1 GCA_903854655.1 uncultured Verrucomicrobiota bacterium
AGGTCCTGCCGGTGCCGATCACCCAGGATCGCGTGCTGAAAGTCAAGGACCTCACGATCGAAAAAACCACGCACGACAAGGCCGGCAGGGAGCAGCTCGTCCGCGCGCACTATGTCTATTGGTTCGTAGGCAGCGACATTTCCACGCCCAGCCATTTTGAGCGCGTTTGGAAAAGCACCTGGGACAGCGTTCTGCGCAACGTCAACCACCGCTGGGCCTATCCCTCCGTCATGGCCACCGTCACGGACAATCTCGACCCCAGGGAAACGCAGGAACGTCATCGAACAGATGAGCAGACGCGGCGTCTGATAACCTTCCTCATTCAAAAGCTCGCCCCGCAGTTCCAGAAAGAATACATGCCCCACCCCCTCGCCAGATCATGATCGAAGCCCCTTTCAATCCCGAAAAACTTAACCGCCTGCGTGCCTGGATGCGCTCCTGCCAGCGCGTCCTCGTCGCCTACTCCGGAGGGGTGGACAGCAGCCTGGTCCTGCGTGTGGCCACCGAAGAGCTGGAACTGGAAGCCCTGGGAGTCATGGCGGTTTCGCCCAGCTTTCCTGACAGCGAACGCCAGCAGGCCGTTGAGCTCGGCCAGGTCATGGGCGCCCGCCTGAAGCTCGTGCCCACGACCGAAACTGAGGATGTGCGCTACCAGGCCAACGCGCCCAACCGCTGTTTCCACTGCAAGGACCACGTCTATCAGACCCTCCGCCGTTATGCCGACGACCACGGCTTTGACCATGTCGTTGACGGCATGAACGTGGAGGACACGCTTGACGTGCGTCCTGGTCGCGCTGCCGCAAAGCTGCATGGCATCGAGAGCCCGCTCCATGATCTGGGTTTTACCAAGGCCGATATTCGCGCTGCGGCAAGGCACCTGGGATTGTCCAACTGGAACAAGCCCGCCGCCGCCTGCCTGGCTTCGCGCATCCCCTATGGCACCCAGGTGACCACCGAACTGCTGGGCCAGATCGAGCGCGCCGAGGCCGCCCTGTTTGACCTCGGCTTTCACGAACTCCGGGTCCGCCATCACGGCGATGTCGCCCGCCTGGAGGTGCCGGAAGCTGCTTTCGACCTTGTGCTCAGCAAGCGCACGGAAGTCATCGCCGCACTCAAGGCCGCCGGGTATACTTATGTTGCCCTGGACCTGCAAGGCCTGCGCTCCGGCAGCATGAACGAGGTCCTCGCGGGCAGGGCCGGTGCCGTCTGATCCGGTTTGCCAGCGTCGGCCGGCCTGCAAGCGCTCATGTCCACCATCCTTTTGCTCTCCAAGGGGCTGGCGAGGTATCGCCACCTCTTCACCGAGCACTTCGCGGCGGCTCTGCCCGACCAGGTGCGTGTCATCGCCTGCCCGCACACCGGCGGGGGCGAATTGTGGGAGGTGGATTTCCCCGCGCTGAAAGCGGCTCAGGGGCGGGTGATGTATCGGGACTTCCCCCGCACTTTCAGGGACGTGGCCGCCTGGCAGCCCGACCTCATCGGCATCATGGATTACCCCCCGCCTATGTTGCGCGCCTTGATGTTTGCCCGCCTGCATCGGCTCCCTGTGGTGGTTTTCACGGAAATGGGAGCCGGTCCACCAGGACAGCCCGTGGCTCTGAGCACGCGCTTGATACATCGTTTTCTGGCCCACCTCACCCAGGGCCAGGTGGCGCATTCGCCGGCCGCCATGGCGCCCTTTGGGGCCGCTCGGCGAGCGCTGATCTTTGCGCCGCATTCGATCGACACCACTGAGTTCACACAGCGCCCCTGGGCCGCGAGCACGGGGCCATGCCGGCTGCTCTGCGTGGCGCAGTATGTCGAGCGCAAGGGGCACGATCTGCTCGCCAGTGCGCTCCGGCAGGTAAAGGCGGCGGGTGTTGACTTCACCTTGCGCCTCGTGGGCAACAATGCGGATCAGACCTGGGTGAGGCGGGTCGTGGGTGAGGCGGGCCTGGACGCTCAAACCACCATCACCGGCCCCCGGGTGGGCAGGGATCTTTTGTCTGAATTTCAGCAGGCCGATGTGTTCGTGCTGCCATCGCGTTTCGACACCTACGGCGTGGTCACCCAGGAGGCCGCCTCCTGCGGCCTGCCGTTGGTGATCAGCAGCCTCGCAGGCTCCTCATTGAACCTCGTGCGGGATGGGGAGAACGGCTTTGTCGTTGATCCCGGGAACACCTCTGAATTTGCGGGTCGTTTGCAGGACGTCATGACTCAGCCGGGCCGCTGGCCCGTGATGGGAGCCCGCTCGCGCGCTTTGGCCGAGACTTTCTGCGTACGCCGCGTCGGCCGGCAGGTGGCGGATTGGATGGCACCCCTGTTGCCGCAGCCTCACTGACATGCGCAATTCGCAGCTCCTCGCGACTCGTGTGTTGCCCGTCCGTTTCTGGGCGGGTGGAGTGCTTCTGCTGCTCTGGCTGGTGCTGGCCTATGTTCTGGCAGGATGCCTGGCGATGCCGTGGATGGATTCCTGGTGCTATTTTGCTCCGGGAATCTTGTCCCGCCAGGCGTTCAGCCTGACGATGCCGCTCCTTGATGGATACCGAGGTGCGGATACGACCTGGGCCATTCACTGGCCGGGTGCGCCGCTGCTTTACTCCTGCGTGGGGCCGGTCCTCCGTCACTGGCCTCTTACGTATCCGGGCGTGATCATCGGCCTGTGGCTGGGCCTGGCATGGGCGGCGAGGGCGTTGATGTGCCGCTTCACTCGCGAGCCGGCGGCCCTCTGGGGGGTGATGGCAGCCGTCCTGCTGGATCGTGCCCTGCTCACCATCGCCGGGGACCGCCGGCCGGAGATCGTGGCGGCGCTGGCTGTGATGTGCTGGCTGGTGATCGTTGGGCGCTGCCGGGAGCCAGCTCTGCGGCCCGGGGCTGGCTCTCTGTTTCTGCTGGCGTTCTTCGCCTTCGCAGCCGCGCTTTCGCATCCGGTCACGATGGCCTGCATGGCTGGTTTCGCAGCGCTGGGCCTCGCCGGCCTTCTGCTGGGCCGCTTGTCGGCCCCTCTGGTGCTGGCGCACTTTGGCGGTCTTGCCTCGGGCCTCGGGGTCTTTGCCGGTCGCCTGCATCTCCTTCCCCATGCAAAGGAGCAGTTCATGGATCATGCTGCGACCGCCCAGAGCGCCGGGCTGCATTTCAGCCCTTGGTTGGCTGCGGTAGGCTTGTATTACCCCTCCCCCTCGGGAGTGATTATTGTGGGCTTGGCAGTTGTCTATGGGGCCGCGCTGCTGTTGCGGGGCCGGTCAGGCCAGGTCACGGCGAGGGATGGTTTTATGCCTCGGTTGACCGCCGTCACTTTTTTTGGGCTGCTCGCTGCCTGCCACCTCTTTCCCAACCCGCTTTACGTGGCCATTCTGATTCCGGTGGCCAGCGTGCTGGCAGTCACCGCTTGCATGGATCTGGCCCGCTGGCTGGCCGGGCGCTGCCACATCCCACCTGCCTGGGCGGTGGCGATGGCCCTTGTGCTCCTGATCGGTGGCGATGCTGCCTACTGGGTGCAACGGGTGGTGCTGTTCGCCCGTCTTGGCTGTCCCAACTTGAGCAGCGATCTTGCGCGCTGGTACGGATCCCTGCCTGCGGGTGCGCATCACGTCCTGATTCCCGATCACCTGTGGGAGGCGGGCGCCATGGATGGCGGCCATGAAGTGGCCTTCGTCACCCCGCCCTACACCGTCAGCCCCGGGGTGCGGCTGGCTTATGAACGGCAAGTATTGTCAAAATTGACCACTGGAGACCTTGTTATTGTCGATCTTGCTGCCAAAGACTCTCCTGCCCAACTCCAGCCATGGCTGGCCGGGAGCTGGCCGCTCATCATGAAAAACGAACGCAGTCTTCCCAGCAGCTCGTTCTGGGGATACCGGTTCGAAGTCTACCGCAAACCCTGATTTCCCGCTTCGCTGCAAGCCGCTCCCGGCCCCCTGGGGGCGCTCACGCCCTCCCTGTTTATGACCAGCATCCTCGGCCTCTCCGCCTACTATCACGACAGCGCTGCCGCGCTTGTCCGTGATGGTGACATCATTGCCGCCGCGCAGGAAGAACGCTTCACGCGCATCAAGCACGACTACCATTTCCCCACCAACGCCGCCCACTACTGCCTGAAGGAGGCCGGCCTGCAGATTGAAGACCTGGACTACGTCGCCTTTTACGACAAGCCGCTGCAGAAGTTCGACCGCCTCCTCGAAACCTACCTGGCCTTTGCCCCGCAGGGGCTGCGCAGCTTCATGATGGCCATGCCGCTCTGGCTGAAAACCAAGCTGCACCTGCCGCGCGAGATCCGCAAGGCGCTGGATGGCCGCTACAAGAAGCGCGTGGTTTTCACCGGCCACCACGAAAGCCATGCCGCCAGCGCCTACTTTCCCTCGCCCTTCGACAAGGCCGCCATCCTCACCATCGACGGCGTGGGCGAGTGGGACACCGCCACCATCGGCATCGGCGAAGGCAACAAGATCAAGCTGCTCAAGACCATGCACTTTCCCCACTCGCTGGGGCTGCTTTACAGTGCCTTCACCTATTATTGTGGTTTCAAGGTCAACAGCGGCGAGTACAAGCTCATGGGCCTGGCCCCCTACGGCGAGCCCAAGTACGCCGACCTCATCTACAAGCACCTGATCGACCTGCGACCGGACGGATCGCTGGCGATGGACATGAGCTACTTCAGCTACTGCGAGGGGCTGCGCATGACCAATGACAAGTTCGCCGCCCTCTTTGGAGGCCCGGCGCGCAGCCCGGAGACGCCCATCACCCAGCGAGAAATGGATCTCGCCGCCAGCATCCAGGCCGTGACCGAGGAAGCCGTCCTGCGCATGGCCCGGTACGCCAGGGAGCTCACCGGCTCGGAGAATCTCTGCATGGCCGGCGGCGTCGCCCTGAACTGCGTGGCCAATGGCAAGCTGCTGCGCGCCGGCATCTTCAAGAACCTCTTCGTGCAGCCCGCCGCCGGTGATGCAGGCGGTGCGCTGGGAGCGGCGCTGTTCGTTCACTACCAGCTTTTGAACAACGACCGCAAGGCCGATCCCGGCGACTCCATGCAGGGCTCCCTGCTTGGACCCAAGTTCAGCAATGATCAGGTCCGCGCCGAGCTCGACAAGATCGGCGCCGTGTATGAATTTATCGAGGACGAAGCCAAACTGCTCGAAGTCGTCGCCCGCGAGGCCGCCAGCGAGAAAGTCATCGGCTGGTTCGCTGGCCGCATGGAATTCGGGCCCCGCGCCCTGGGCAGCCGCAGCCTCATCGGCGATGCGCGCAGCCCCATCATGCAGGCGCAGATGAACCTGCGCATCAAGTTCCGCGAGTCCTTCCGCCCCTTCGCCCCAGTGGTGCTGCGCGAAGACGTGAGCACCTACTTCGATCACGAGGGCGAGAGCCCGTACATGCTCATTGTCGCGGATGTGAAAAAGGACCAGCAGCGCCAGCTCAGCGCCGAAGAGCAGGCCGCCATGCAGGACCCCGATCTGCGCAAGCGCGTCAACGTGCCCCGCTCCACCATTCCCGCCGTCACCCATGTGGACATGTCCGCCCGCCTGCAAACCATCGACGAGCGCCGTCACGGACGGTTCTACCGGCTGATGAAGGAGTTCAAAAAGCAGACCGGCTGCGGCGTCATGATCAACACCAGTTTCAACATTCGCGGCGAACCCATTGTCTGCACCCCGAGCGAAGCCTTCAAGTGCCTGCAAGCCACCGACATGGACGTGCTGGTGATCGAAAATTGCGTGCTCCGCAAAAGCGCGCAGCGCGCCCTGACCGAGGCTGAGAAGGCCAAGTACGTGCAGAGTTTCCAACTCGACTAACCAGACCCATGATCAATCCCTTCAAAGAAATCAACTGGAAGCCGGCCCTCGCGGATCTGCGCAAGTTCGCGTGTAGCCTGATCATCGGCTTTCCCTGCATTGCCCTTGTCTTTTTCCTCGTCAAGGCGCTCAAGACCCACGCCCTGCCGGACTACCATGGCTTTGTGGAGCTTGGAGTCATTGGTGCAGTGGTGGGGCTGGTGTGCCTGGCCGTCCCGCTGATTGCCCGCCCGCTCTACT
>CAINXC010000362.1 GCA_903854655.1 uncultured Verrucomicrobiota bacterium
CGGCCGTCGAACAGTTCGGGGAAATCGGTGTGCTCGGATACGTCCTTCACCACGACGCCGTTGTCCTTGAGGAACTTGGCGGTGCCGCCGGTGGAGAGGATTTCCACGCCGTGGGCCGCCAGTCCTTTGGCGAAGTCGAGGATGCCGGTTTTGTCGGAGACGGAGAGAAGAGCGCGGGTGATGGCCATGTGGGGGGAGAAAGGATCGGGAGGCGGAGTAAACGGCGGAATTGGCCGGGCGCAAGTGACGAAGGGGGCGCGGAGGCATGCTTGGATTTGAGATTTAAAATCTCAATTCCACGCTGCCGCCTGCAATTTCCTGCCAGCGCAGACGGCCACGATGCCACGAATCAGGTGAACACCCATTCCCATGAAAACTATGATGCTTCGCAGCCTTGCGCTGCTTCTTGTTGTGCTCTGCCCCCTCGTCGCCCGCGCCGCAGCGCCGGCGAATGACAGCTTCGCCCACGCCACCGTGCTTGCCCCGGTCAACGGCCCCGCCATCACCCTGAACAACCAGACCGGCGCCGGCGCCACGCCCGAAGCGCTGGACCCCTACATCAACGGCGTGAAGCCCGCCCACAGCGTGTGGTACCGGTTCGACGGCCTGTACAACCTTGTCCGCAACGACCACCTCATTGTGAACCACCTGGCGGCGGCGAACATCGGCGTTTTCTTGTTGAACGATGCGGATGGCGGCGCAGGCTCCCTCAGCGTGCTCCAGCAGGTGAGCCACGCCGCCGGCACGGACACGCTGACGTTCGAGACCGGTGCCGGGCAGCGCTACTACGTGTGCGTGGACACCCCCGGCGCCTTCAGCATCACCCTGCAACTGCCGGGCCAGCTCAATTACTACTTCGTCGATGCCATCACGCTCACCGGCAACCAGGGCAGCATCGAAGGCTCCAACCTCAACTGCCCCGCCTCCGGCGACCGGCCTACCATCCAGCCCCCCGCCAACGTCATCTCAGGCGTCTGGTACGCCTGGACACCCACCGTCACCGCCACCATGGTGGTGGACACGAATTTCAGCTACTTTGATCCCGCCACGCCCCACCCCACGGCGCTAAGCGTGTTCACCGGCACCAGCCTTGCCAACCTCACCGCCGTGGGCGGCAACTCCAACATGTACGGTGGCGCCCGCTTTGCCTTCGCCGCCACCGCCGGCACCACCTACCACATCTGGGTGGGCAGCGCCTACACCTTCATGGGGCCCGCCGCCCCCGGCCCCATCCAACTGGAATGGTTCCAGGAGGGCAACGTGGGCACCTTCGACATCCTGCCCGGCGGCTCCATATCCCTCGGCGACCAGCAGGGCACCTCCACCTTCTCCGTGCGCCGTCGTTTCGCCGGCAATGTGGCTGCCACCGTCAGCCTCTCCACCGCCAACGACACCGCCGTCGGCGGCACCGATTTCACCGCCATCACCAATCAGCCCATCAGCTTCCCGGCGGCCACCGGCGGCCCGTCCAGCGATGGGTTCCTTCAGAACTTCACTCTCACCCTTCTGCCCCGCACCGAGCCGCCGCCGAGCCTGGAATTCTTCCTCAACCTGAGCAACCCCACCGCTGGTGGCATGCTGGGCAATGGCAGCGCCGACATCACCATCCTGGCCGATCCCACCCCCGTTGCCCCGGGGTTTGAGACCACCAGCATGACCATCAAAGCCACCGACGGGACTTTCAGCATCCCGATCCAGCGCAGCTCAACGGTCGGCGTGGCCGGCATCACCATCACGGCGAACGTCAACGGCACCGACACCGCCAAACCCGAGATCGACTACGACTTCTTCTATCCTGGCGCAACCATGACTCCCGGCCAGGGCATCGCCTTCCTCACCGGGAACGTGATCAACACCAACAAGCCGCAGGGCAACCGCTTCTTCACGCTTACCATCACCCCCACGCTGTCGCAGATGACGGTGGAGGGCTCCAGCACCCTCACCGTCACCATCCTGGATCCGCTGCCGCCGCAGCCCGCCACCGGCCGGATCGCCACCGTGCTGGACCAGGACGGCAGCTTCAGCGGCATCGCCGGCAGCCTCGTCCTCAACATCACCTCCACCGGCGCTGCCACGGGCAAGCTGGTGATGGACAAGGGGACCTTCGCCTTCTCCGGCAAGTTCAACGCCAGCGGGCTTCTCACCGTGTACTTCGGCGCGCCTCCCACCCGCACCCTCACCGTGCAACTGCTCGATTCCGTGGCGCAGACCTACCTGGTCACCCTTGTTGACGACTCGCTGGGCACGCAGGTGAGCGCCACGCTCACCGCCACTGATTTCAGCACCGTGTATCCCTGCCAGGCCGCCGGTGCCTACACCTGCGCCGATACCGGCAACAACAACGCCCCCTACACCGCCGGCTCGCTCAAGGTCGATGCCCTGGGCAACGCCACGCTCACCGGCAGGATCTTCGATGGCACCGCCTTTGTCGCCGCCGGCGCGGTGGATGCCTCGAATAATTTATCCGTGGGTGTCTCACTCTATGCCGGGGGCGGCCGCCTCACCGCCTCCGCCGTCCTGCCCGCCACGCCGCAGACCCTGGCCACCAGCGCCATCTTGCGTCTGGAGCGGCCCGGCCCGGCCAACCAGTCCGTGGTGCTGGGCCAGCTCCAGAACGTCTTCGATCTCGACATCGCCCTCTACACGCCGCCAACAGCGGGCAGCCGCGTCCTGTCCATCTGGAATCCCGCTGGCGCGGGCACGGCCACGCTCGACGGCGGCGGCTTTGTCTCGCCCGCCGCGCAGTCCATCAGCGTCAGCACCGCCAATGTTGTCAGCCTAACCGGCACCAGCCTCATTCCCAGCCTCAAGCTCACGTTGACGCCCTCCACCGGCATCTTCACCGGCACCGTGATCCCGACCGGCGCCACCAAGGCCGTCGCCATCTATGGAGCGCTGCTTCAAGGCGGCGCCGGCAACACCGAAGGCCTCGGCTTCTTTCTCAACGGCCTGGGGATCGGTGGCGTGACGCTGCAATAGGGGGAGGTGAGACATCTGAAGAGATGCGGCCTTGGGGGGCTCGGGTCTTGTATTTTGAAGCCTTGACTCTTGTCGTCTTGAGCTTGGGCGACGTTCCTGTCATCCTCACGGCCAAACGGCCCTGCCGTCGCGAATTCATCGCAGCCCCCGGATCTTTATCATCCTATGAAAACGCTCATCCTCCGCAGCCTGGCGCTGCTTGTGCTTGTGTCCCCCCTTGTCGCCCGCGCCACCGCGCCGGCGAATGACCTGTTCGCCAATGCCAGGGCCATCGGCGGCAGCATTGTCACCCTCAACAACCAGACCGGCCTGGGGGCCACGGCGGACGTGTACGACCCGTACATCACCGTCGCCGCCATGAAGACGAAGCCCACACACAGCGTGTGGTATCGGTTCGACGGGCTGTACAACTCCATCACGAAGAACCACATCAGCATCACCCACACGGCGGGGGCGAACTTCGCCCTGTTCACGCAGGGCGACCCGGATGGCGGCGCGGGCTCGCTCATCCTGGTGGCCGGCACGGAGGTGGGCAACGCCACGCCTGGCACCACGGACTCCATCACCTTCTCGACCGTCGCCGGGCAGCGCTACTACGTGTGTGTGGACACGGCCAGCACCTTCAGCCTCACCCTGCAACTGCCCGGACAGGACAGCTATTTGTTCAAGGATGCCATCGCGCTCACCGGCAACCAGGGCAGTCTCACAGGCAGCAACCTGAACTGCCTGGCCTCCGGCGATGCACCAGCCACGCCCATTGCCCACACTCCCTTCGGCGGCGTCTGGTACTCCTGGACGCCCACGGTCACCGGCACCCTGGTGCTGGACACCAATTTCAGCTACCTCTACGGCACCACCATTCACCCCACCAGGATCGCCGTCTTCACCGGCACCAGCCTGGCCAACCTGGTCTCGGTGGCCTCGGCTCCCGGCAGCGGCCAGGCAGGAGCCCGTGTTGCCTTTACCAACGCGGCCGCCGGCACCACCTACTATGTGTGGGTGGGCGACGCTTTTCCGGGCGGCGGCGGCGCGCTCAATCTGGAGTGGTTTCAGGAGGGCAACGTGGGCACCTTTGACCTGTTCCCGCCCATCAACCCCTCTGTTGCCTCCGGCCAGGGCCTCGCCACCTTTCAGGTACGGCGGCGTTTCGCGGGCAACGTGGTGGCGAGCGTGAAGGTCTCCACAACGAACGGCACCGCTGTCGCCGGCACGGATTTCACCGGCATCACCAACCAGGTGATCAGCTTCCCCGCCGGCGGCTCCACAGGCGACGAAAATCCCTACGTGCAGACCTTCACCGTCGCGCTGCTGCCCCATGCCACGCCGCAGCCTGCCAAAGGCTTTGCCCTGAACCTCTCCGGCCAGACCGCCACTGGCGCGCTGGGGTTCTCGATCACCAGCGTCTCCATCGCTGCCGATGCCCCCGCCATCGCCCCAGGCTTTCAAACCAGCAGCCTGAGCGTGGTGGCGGGAACGGCGAATTTCGGCATCCCGATCAGCCGCGCCAACACTGCAGGCGACGTCGTTTTTGCCATCAATGCGAACGTCCAGGGCGAGGACACGGCCGTCAATGGCAACGATTACCACATCCAATCTGCGGGCATGGAGTTCGCCGCAGGCCAGTCCAGCGCTGTCATCCCCATCACCATCGATCCCGCCGCCAAATCGCACGGCAACAAGGTCTTCACGGTCACCATCGTGCCCGAGCTGCCGGACCTGCCGGTGGACGGCGCCAGCACCATCACTGTGACCATCGTGGACCCCGCGCCCCCGCAGCCCGCCACCGGCCGGATCTCCCTCGAGCTGGATACCGGCATCGCCGCCGACCTGGTGCTCAACATCGCCAGCAACGGCACCGTCACCGGCAAGATTAACATGGACAAGGCGAACTACGCCATCACCGGCAGATTTGACGCCACCGGCCTGCTCACCATCCACTTCGGCGCGGCCACCGGCGTGGGCACCCTCACCGCCCGCACCCTCCTCGTGCAATTGACGGATTCGGCGGCCCAGACTTACGAGGTCACGCTCATCGACAACGTCCTGGGCGGGCAGGAGCAGGGTGCCGCCACCGCCACCAATTTCAATGCCTTGAACCCCTGCCCCTTCGCCGGGGCCTACACCTGCGTGGACAACCACACCCTGCCGGACTCCATCTGCGCCTTCAAGGTGGATGTGCTGGGCAATGCCACCGTCGCCGGCAAGGTGTTTGATGGCACCGTCATCGCCGCCACCGGCGCGGTGGATGGCGCAGGCAACCTCAGCGTTGGCACCTCCCTGTACGCCGGCCAGGGCCGCTGGACCCTCACCTCCGTCCTGCCCACCACCCTGCTCACTCCCGCCACCAACGCCTTCATTCACCTCACCCGCCCCGGCCCCGCGAACCAGTCCGTGGTGCTGCCCGCCGTGGACAGCTACACCGTTGGCGCCCTCGCCATCTACACCCCTCCCGCCCCCGGCTTCCGCATGTTCGGCCCCTGGAACACAGCCGGCACCGGCGCGGCCATCGTCACTGGCGGCGGCTATGCGGCCGTCACCACGCAGGATCTGCTTATCAGCATGACCAATGTCGTCACCCTCACCGGCGGCAGCACCATCCCCAGCCTGAAGCTCACCCTCGTCCCCGCCACCGGCCTGTTCACCGGCACCATCACCCCGCCTGCGATTCCGCCCGCCGTGCTCCCCAAGGCCGTGCCCTTCTGCGGTGCGATCATCCAGGGCAACGCCAGCGCCCAAGGGGGCCTGGGCTTCTTCCTCAACGGCATCACCGAGGGGGGCGTGCTGCTGCAATAGAGGGGGAGGATGCGAGACTATAGGCACCAGCGTCGTCCATTCCCGTGGGCGACGATTTCCGCGACTTTTTTCCAAATGCCGCGTTTCACTCGTGTCACCTTCCATTTCAACCTCCGACAAACCCAATGAAAAAGCTCCTTTCCTGCCTGCTGCTTGCGGTCCTGGTGCTGGGCCTGCCTTCGACTTCAGAAGCCAAAGGCAGAAGAAACAAACACTTTGCTGTTGGTGAAGTCACTGCGGTCAACGACAAATCCATCACCATCAAAGAGGGCAAACGGGAAACGATCAGGACCATTTTTGTACCCGCCGGAACGCCGATCAATGACAAAGGGGGAAGCCCGTCCTCCGCAAGTGCGAGCACATCCTCAACCAATGGAAACACCGCACCCACGCTCAGCGGACTGGTTGGCAAGCATGTGAGGATCAAGGAAAGCTCCGCAGGCACGGCCGGCGAGATCATGGTCATCGAGCACGGGAGGAAGAAGAAGGCATAGACGCCCCGGCCCGCCTTTGGCGAAGCCGAGGATGCCGGTTTTGTCGGAGGCGGAGAGAGGTGCACCCCTCACTCCTCGCCATCGTAATAATCCAGTGCCTTGGAGCGGACACAGGTCCGCTCTGGAATGGGCACGCCCCATTTCTGGCTGTCGGGGTAGTACCAGGCTTCGCCAACGGGGTTGTCGGCCACCACGTAGAGCACCAGGTCCACGTCGCCGTTGTTGGTGATCTGGTGGGGCTCGTTCGGCTTGAAGATGAAGGCGTCGCCGTCTTCGATCTCCGTCACGCCGTCCTGGTGGCGCACGACGCCCTTGCCGGAGATGACGTGGTAGAACTCCCACTGGGCGCTGTGTGAGTGGTAGGGATAGGGTGTCTGCCCCGGCGCGAGGCGGCAGATCTCCACGTCAAAGGGGTGGCGCTCGTTCAGGTCCATGGACCCGGGCTTGCGCCCCAGCGCCTCGGAGACCTCCTTGCCCGCGCCTGCGAACCTGCCCTTGGGGGAGGACCACGCCTCCTCGGGAAGGTGATGGGTGTTGACCTTGAGCATGGTGGTTGAGTAAGGGCTCACGCAAGGCGGGCGCTCTGGCCCGCCTTTTGCGATCCCTGCGTTCTTTGCGGTTATCCTCCCTCCCGTGATTACACCTCGTCCGGCACCACGAAGGGCTTGCGGTACTTGTCTTTCACCAGGGCGTTGGCCTCCTCGCTGTCGGTGAAGCGCTCGGTTTCGGGGTTGAACTTGAGGGCGGGGCCGATGGTGAGTTTGTCCTTGGTGATGTCCACCTCGTTCTGCGCCAGGTGCTCGGCCATGCGGCCGAAGCTTTCGGCGGCGAAGCGGTCGCCCTTGATCTGCTCCTTGATCTCGTCCGGGTTCTTCTTCTGGCCCAGGCGGTAGGAGATGTTGCCGGTGTGGCAGAGGGCGCTGGAGAGGTGGCCTTCCAGGATGTCGGCGTTCAGGTCGTCCTTGTTGCGGGTGCGGCAGGCGCTGATGAAGTTTTTGAAGTGGTCTTCGCTGCCCTTCCAGGTCTTGATCTCCTTGCCGTCCTTGTCATAGGCCGTGGCGCCGGTGTAGTTGGGCACCACCACGTAGCCGTTTTCACACTCCACAATCACGCCCACGCTGGCTCCCTTGAGCTTGTCCATGTTCTTGGACTTGGCGCTCTCCGGCAGGCCGCGCACCTCGAAGATGAGGGGGGCCTTTTCGTAATCGTGATACACAATCTGGGTGTTGCCGGTCTGGCCGTCGTCCTCGTAGCCCATGCGGCCGCCGGCGCTCCACACGCGCGGGGAGAGGGCCATCTCGCCGAGGAACCAGCGGGCGATGTCCATCTGGTGGATGCCCTGGTTGCCCAGGTCGCCGTTGCCGTAGTTCCACTGCCAGTGCCAGTCGTAGTGCAGCTTGGCGCGGCGCAGCTCGTCCTTCGGCGCGGGGCCGCACCACAGGTCGAAGTCCACCGTGTCAGGAATCGTCTGCGGCCCCTCGGTCTTGCCGATGCTGGGGCGGCGCTTGTAGCACAGGCCGCGCGCCAGCTTGATCTTGCCGAGGTTGCCGGCCTGCACCCACTTCACTGCTTCAAAGATGCCCTCGCGGCTGCTGCGGCTCTGCGTGCCGGTCTGCACGATTTTGCCGTGCTTGCGCGCGCACTTCACCATCTGGCGGCCTTCCCACACATTGTGGGACACGGGTTTTTCCACATACACGTCCTTGCCAGCCTGCATGGCCCAGATGCTGGCGAGGGAATGCCAGTGGTTGGGGGTGGCGATGCTCACCGCGTCGATGTCCTTGTTCTCGAAAAGCTTGCGCAGGTCGCTGTAGCCCTGGGCCTTGATCTTGTCCTTGCTGTCTTTGTTCAGGTGGTCGAGGCCGCCGCTCAGGACCTTGCTGTCCACATCGCACAGGGCGGCGATGCGCACGCCGTCCTTGGCCTGGGCCTTGTAGCCGCTGATGTGCGACTGGCCGCGGCCGTGGAAGCCGATCACGGCCATGTTGATGGTGTCGCCCGGGCTCTTCGCGGCCCAGGAGGTCTTGGCGATGTAGAAGACACCGGTGCTGGCGGCAGCGGTCTGTTTGATGAAGGAGCGGCGGGTGGTGGTGTTCATGGTGGCAGGCGGATAAGAACGCGGCGCGGAGGCAAAAATTCACGAAACTGGGCGCTGCATCTTCCAGACCTCCTTCAGTCCATTTCAGTCCCACCAACCCGCATCACATCCAACGCCCCAAACACATCCTCGAACGTTCGCTGCGCTTCCAGGCTGATCTGAACGCGGAAGGTCTTGCCCTGCCACCGGCTGTAAACCTCCGCCACGGTGCCCGCATGAGGGCCTGAAATAACCTGCACCCGGTCCCCCACCTTGAACGGCGGAGGCATGGCTTGATTCTACCCTGGCGAAGAGGGGAAGTTGTGGGAAATCCCCGTGGTTTCATGATCTGGCGGAACTCCTGCGCCTCACTTCGCCGGCCCCGCCGCCCCGGCTCGCTCGAGGAAAAGCTCCTGCTCCGTGATCTCCCGCGTGGCTTTCTCGACGTAAGCCTTCCCGTTCCAGGTGTACGTGGTCTCCCACAGGCCGCCGTGGCCGGTGCGGCGCAGCATCAGGAAATCATGCCAGCCATCGTGTTTGGCAGGCAGCGCTTCAGGCTCATGGTGACTCCCCCCACGCTGGCATCCCTCGGTCTGCCCACTCAAGGTAATCCACCATGATATTCCGACGGTCCATGATCCAGCAGGCCGCCAACCCCAGGACTGACAGCGCGATGGCCGCCGTTCCGCGAACGCCTCGCGCCCGCTGCACTCCCAGGCAAACCAGCAGCGCACTGGCAAACATCATCGCGAACATCCCGGGCCCCGAACCATGATTGTCGGGATAGCGCAGCCAGACGAGGCAGAGCATCGCGGCCCAGACCAGCGCCGGGATCGCCGTCAATGCCAGAGACTGGAGCTTCGAGTTTTTCATCGCAAGCTGGGTGAGTCAATTGCAGGACAAGGCATCTGGGCCAGCAACACCCACATGGTGTAGATGCCCAGGGCCGTGCCCGAAGGAAAGGCCAGCAGACACAAGATGCCCATGGTGATGAGCACTGGACGCGCCCACGCTTTCCCTTTCCACAAGCCCCAGCCACCCGCAATCTGAACAACAAACAGCAACGGCAGAGCGCTGAGAAAAAAATCGACCACCACTCCCGAGTTGTGAGGCATCGGTCGATCTGCCCCGAGCACCCTGGACATGTTCATGATCGTCTGTTCGACATGGGCAATGAGAGCAAGACCGACCAGCGTTACAGCGCCAAAGACCACATGCAGCATGGCCACAATCTTGAAGTGCTTGTTCATGCGAGGGAGTTCACTGGCACAGGGCATCGCGTCTTAATGCCAATAAGCGGGCGAATTATAGGAAAATAGACGCGTTTGTCAGTATCTTTCGTTTTACTGACGATCTCGTTGAGGACCGCATCGTTGTGGCTGCTCCTGGTCAAACCACACGGCTGCTGTGGAGCGCTGAAACGGTGACTCACCACCCGGCGGCCTGAAATGGCGGAAAAACAGGCCGTGGGGTTGTCATTTTTGATAAATCCTGGATTGGGCTGCGTAGTTTTTAAAAGCCCTCTCATGAAAATCACCCCACGCCTTGGTTCCTTCCCCACTTTTGCCGCTGCCCTGGCAATTGCGAACCTGCTCCATGCCAATCCGGCGCCTGCACCGGCTGCTGCGGCCCCTGCGCCAGCGACCGCCGCCGCCGTGGATTTCGCCCGTGACATTCAGCCGCTGCTGGAAACGCGCTGTCTGGAGTGCCACAACCCCAACAAGGTGAAGGGCAAGCTGCTCATGGACACCCTGGCCAACCTGATCAAGGGCGGCGAAAAGGGCGCGGCGATTGTCGCCGGCCAGCCGGAAAAAGGTGAACTGATCAAGCGCGTGACCCTGCCGAAGGGCGATGACGACATCATGCCTCCCAAGGGCGAACCGCTCACGGCAGCGCAGATTGCTGCGGTGAAGCAGTGGATTGCCGGCGGCGCCAAGGTTCCTGACGGCCTCGTGATGGCCTCCAAATCCGCCGAGGACCTGAAAGCGGCGGCGGCTTTGCAAGCCAAGCTGGCGACGCTGCAAAACCTGGAGATCCTGCCCCCGGACTTCAACCTCGAAACCAAGCGTGATTTCCACAAGGTGATTGTGATGGCCTACTTCGCGGATGGCACGACCAAGGACGTGACCAAGCAGGCCAACCTCAAAGTTTCCAACGGCGGCCTCGCCAAGCTGGACGGCGATGTCCTGCTGCCTGTGGCGGACGGCACCACGGAAGTGACCGCCAGCATCGGCGGCAAGTCCGCGAAGGCGCCCCTGCTGGTGAAGGATTCGCAGAAGGACCGCGCCGTGTCCTTCAAGCTGGATGTGATGCCCATCTGGATGCGCTCCGGCTGCAACCAGGGCGGCTGCCACGGCGCTGCCCGTGGCAAGGACGGCTTCCGCCTTTCCCTCTTCGGTTTTGATCCCGATGGGGACTACATCCGCCTCACCCGCGAAATGGTGGGCCGCCGCATCAACCTGGCGATTCCTGAAGAGAGCACACTGGTGGAGAAATCCATCGGTTCCGTGCCGCACAGCGGCAACCAGTGCTTTGATGAAAACAGCCAGTACTACAAGACGCTGATCGAATGGATAAACAACGGCACGCCGAAGGATCCCGACACCATCGCCAAGGTCACCGGCATCGAGATCTTCCCCAAGCAGGCCGTGATGGAAGGCAAGAACGCCACCCAGCAGATCACCGTCCGCGCCAAATACTCCGACGGCACCGATCGTGACGTGACCAGCCTGGCCCTGTTCATGTCGAACAACGACCCCACGGCGGCGGTGACCAAGGGCGGCCTTGTCACCTCCGGCGACCGTGGCGAAGCCTTCATCCTGGCGCGCTTCAACGTCTTCTCCATCACCTCGCAGATCCTGGTGATCCCGGACAATCTGAAGTATGAGCGGCCCAAGCTCGCGGAGACCAACTATATCGACCAGCTTGCCGATGAGAAGCTGCACAAGCTGCGCATCATTCCTTCCGAGACATGCAGCGACGCGGACTTTGTGCGCCGCATCTACATCGACGTGCTGGGCGTGATGCCCAAGACCGATGACATCAAGAGCTTCATGACCGACGCCAACCCGAAGAAGCGCGAGGCGCTGGTGGACACGCTGCTGCAGCGCAAGGAGTTCACCGAGGTGTGGGTGATGAAGTGGTCGGAACTGCTGCAGGTGCGCAGCGGCGTGAACAACAACACCGCCCCCTTCTACAAGAACGCGCTGCTGTATTACAACTGGCTGCAGGACAAGATCGCCAAGAACGAGCCGCTCAACGAGATCGTGGTGGAGCTGCTTTCGGCCTCCGGCGGCACGGTCTCCAATCCCGCCGTGAACTACTACCAGACCGAGATCGATCCGATCAAGGTCACGGAGAATGTCGCCCAGGTGTTCATGGGCATGCGCATCCAGTGCGCCCAGTGCCACAACCATCCGTTCGACCGCTGGACGCTGGACGACTACTATGGCTGGAAGTCCTTCTTCATGCAGATCGGCCGCAAGCAGACGGACGACCCGCAGGAAGTGATTGTGTACAACAGCAAGGGCGGCGAGGCCACCCACCCGGTCACCGGCGCGCGCGTGCCGCCGAAGTTCCTTGGCGGCATCGCTCCCGAACTCAAGCCCGGCGAGGACCGCCGCGTGGCGATGGCGAAGTGGATCGCCTCGCCGGAGAACACCTATTTCGCCCGCAACATCGCCAACATCATCTGGCAGCACTTCACCGGCGTGGGCGTCGTCGATCCGGTCGATGACGTGCGCATCAGCAACCCGCCCTCGAATCCCGAGCTGCTCGACGCCCTGGCCAAGAAGCTGGTGGAGTACAACTTCGACATGCGCAAGTTCGTCAAGGACATCACCATGTCCATGACCTACCAGCGCTCCACGCTCACCAACGAAAGCAACGTGGGCGACAAGCGCAACTTCGCCCATGCCATGGTGCGCCGCGTGCGCGCCGAGGTGCTGCTGGACGCGATTTCCCAGGTGACCAACACGCCCAACAAGTTCCAGGGCCTGCCGCTGGGGGCACGCGCCGTGCAGATCGCTGATGGCGCGGTGACCAACTACTTCCTCACCACTTTTGGCCGCGCCAGCCGCACCACGGTGTGCTCGTGCGAGGTGAAGATGGAGCCCACGCTCTCCCAGGCGCTGCACCTCATGAACGGCGACGCCGTGCATGACAAGATCAAGGCGGGCCATGTGGTGGCCGACCTGATCAAGGAAGGCAAGCCGGACAAGGAGATCGTGGAAGACCTCTACTACCGCACCTTTGGCCGCCTGCCGCTGGAGAAGGAATTGAAGTCCATCAATCAGGCGCTCGCCGAATCCGCCGACAGCCGCCAGGCCGTGCTGGAAGACGTGTTCTGGGCGCTGCTGAATTCGAAGGAGTTCTACTTCAATCACTAGCCGGGTGAGGGCGCTTTGGCTGCCGGTCGTTGCCGGTCTGTTGTGGTCTTGCGCCGTGGCGGCAGAGGAGGCGGATCATTTCCGCTCTCTTGCCCGTCCTGCGGTGCAGGATGTGCTCCAGCACTTCTGGATCGGCGATGAAACCTCCGGCCAGATCGTCAACACCTGGCACGGCTATGCCGGCAAGCTTCCCGACGAACGGGGCGGCCTCTGGGAGCGCGCCACGCTGTATGTCGCCCTTGAGAATGCCTGCCGGGCGTTAGGAGATCCCGGCCTGGCTGCACGGCTGCGGGCGGACTGGACCCGAACGAAGACCGTCTATACCGCGAAGCAGCTTGAAGCCTGCGGCCAGCCCTCGCACACCAACTGGGCTGCGGATGATGCGGGCTGGTCGGCCCTGATGTACCTCGCTGCGTACCGCGCCACGGGTGATCACGATGCCCTGGATCGCGCCCGGGGACTGGTCAGCAACGCCTTTGATCGCTGGCTCGATGACGACCTCGGCGGCGGCATGTGGTATCGCGATGATCACCACGCCAAGTCGCTCTACCAAACCGCTCTCGTGCTGGCCGCGCTGCGCATTCATGAGCTGACGGGCGACAGCACCTTTCTGGAGCGCGGCAGGAAGTGCTACGACTGGATGGAAAGCCATCTGCTGCGCGAGGACGGGCTGTACTGGTGCGACTATGGTCGTGATGGTCCGGCGGGAAAGACGCGTCCCAAGGACATTCACGAGGCCGGCAGTGTTTCGTTCCTGGGCGGCAACATGGCGATGGGAGTGCTGCATGCGCACCTGTTTCGCTCCACCGGCGATGATCTCTACCGGCGGCGCGCACTGCGAACCGCCGACTCTCTTCTTCCCCTGCTGGTGGCCCCTGGCGGCGTTTACATCAATGACCGCGACGCCTGGTCGGACGGCATGTTTGCCGGCGACTGGGCGAGGGAGGTGCTGAGCCTGCCGGGCATCCATCCCAGACATGCCTCCGTGCTGAAGGCCACCGCCGAAAGCATCTGCCAAAACGCACGAACGAGCGATGGCTTCTTTGGCGGCTCGTGGTCAGGACCACCGGATGGTGAGGGCTCGCGCTGGTTCGTCAAGAACAGCAAACCGCAGCAGCTCATGACCAGCGCCAATTCGCTCGGCATGGTGGTTGCGGCGGCGGTTCTTGAAGTGCCGAAGTGAGGTGGTATTGCCCCTTCCCTTGGTTGCGGCACCTGAAACCGCAGCTTGGTCAGTTGGAGTCACGCCTTTAGGTGATCACCGTCTTCTAATACCATGGGAAGCTGAAAACGGGTATGTTCTGGATTTGGCAGATGGCTTTTGCAGCCCTTCCCGGAGGGAAGCCTATGAATAGCCGGGGGTGATGGCGAGTCTCACGAGCCAAACCCCCGGACAGCACGTTGCGCGAACCAACCACGAAGTGGTTGCCCCATCACTTTGCGTGGCTCCAAAACAAGTGATGGGGCTACCGCTTCGCGGTAGGGTGGGGCGGCCATTTCCACCGTGGGTATTGCTCGCCGAGGCTCGCCTCACCCACGGCTATTCATGGGCTACCCTCCGGGTAGAATCGATTTTGCCAGGGGTAAATGCAGAACATGCAGACGCTCATGGAACCCTCCGTCCCAGCTCAAAAGCGATCTGTTTTCAATTCACGATGGTCTAACGTCAGCAAGCGATGTTTTGGCAAACCAGCGCAATCGGGCGACCCTCAATGGTGATCGGCTGAAAGCCTTGACTCCAACTGACCCTGCCCATTTCCCTTGGGATGCAATGGGCGTCAAAATTCCTGGATGACCGTGGCCCCTCCTTGGCTCACTTCCCAAGAATCCTGGCCAGCAGCGCCTGCATTTCAGCGAGCTTCTCAGGGTGGTCGGCGGCGAGGTTTTTGGTCTCGGGAAGGTCGTCGGCAAGGTTGTAGAGCTGGGGCGTGGGCAGCATGCGGTTGGCGGCCTTGAAACCTTTGGCCTTGGGATTGCCGGGCTGGCCGGCCGGGATGAATTTCCAGTCGCCCGCCCGCAGGCCAAACGGCCCTTGAACGCCGCCGTTGTGCGCCACGAAGGTTTCGCGCAGAGGCTTGTCGGTCGTTTCACCCAGGATGCAGGGCAGCACGTTGATGCTGTCGCGGCACTGGCCATCGGGTATCTTCTCACCCGTCAGAGCGGCGAATGATGCCACCATGTCGAGGTGGGTGATCAGCGCCTTGCTTTCCGTGCCCGGCTTGATCCTGCCGGGCCAGCGCGCGATGAAGGGCAGCCGGTGCCCGCCTTCATAGACGCTGCCCTTGTAGCCGTGCAGCACGCCGTTGCACTTGTGCTCCAGGCTGCCCACATCTTCGTAGCCGTCATCCATCACGCCGCCGTTGTCGCTGGTGAAAATGAGCAGGGTGTTGTCCACCAGCTTTAGTTCCTCAAGCTTGGCCATGACCTTGCCCACCGTCTCGTCCAGCTCATGGATGGAGTCGCCGCGCCGGCCGCAGGCGGCGGTGCCTTGAAAGCGCTGGTTGGGAACGCGGGGCACATGGATGTTGTGGGTGGCGAGGTAGAGGAAGAACGGCGCGGCCTTGCTCTGCTCGATGAAGGCCAGGGCCTTCTTGGTGTAAGTGTCGCCCATGTCCTCATCCACCCAGCGCGCGGTCTTGCCGCCGGTCATCCAGCCGATGCGGCTGACGCCGTTGATGATGGTGTTGTCGTGGCCATGCGTGGGCTTCAGTTTCAGCAGGTCCGGGCGTTCCGCACCGGTGGGCTCATTGCCGATCTTCTCCTTGTAGCTCACCTTGATGGGGTCGTTCGGATCAAGGCCCACCACACGATGGTTCTCCACATACACGCAGGGCACCCGGTCGCCGGTGGCGGGCATGAAGAAGGCGTAGTCGAAGCCCAGCTCCAGCGGCCCGGGTTTGATGTCGGCGTTCCAGTCGGGACCGCCCTCGCCACCGAGCCCCAGGTGCCACTTGCCCACGGCGCCGGTGCGGTAGCCGGCCTGCTTGAGCAGCGAAGGCAGCGTGGTGGAGTTGGTGGGAATGGTCAACGGCTCGTCGCCAGGCGCGATGGATGATCCGGGTTTCTGCCGCCAGGAATAGACGCCGGTCATCAGCGCCCGCCGTGTGGGGGTGCAGGTGGAGGCGGGGGAGTGCGCATCGGTGAAGCGGCAGCCCTGGGCGGCGATGCGGTCGATGTTCGGCGTCTTCACCATCGTTGCGCCGTAGCAGCCCACATCGCCGTAGCCGATGTCATCCGCGAGAATGAAAACGATGTTGGGCTTGTCAGCAGCGTGGGCGCAGGTGGCGGCCACGACGGCGAGCATGGCGGTGCAAAGGATCTTCATGGTGGGTGTTCAAAACGTCGGGCTGGCGCTCATCTTCTCATTTGTGCATTGAAATCGCCGCTCATCCTGCCAGCATCGTCGCCGCATGAACTTTCTGATCAAACGCTGGTACCTCCTCATCCCCCTGCTGCTTCTCGCCTCGCCACTGGTCATCATTCTGTATTTCATGGGGACCTACGGCTACACGTTTGATGAATCGGTGGAGTGCTTCAAGGCCGTCGGCAAGGCCGACACCAAGTTCCGCACGGGCACCTACACCGAGGCGAAGTTTCATGAGGTGCAGCCGGGCTTCTCCGGCAAGGACATCTTCGAGCGGCTGGGCATTCCGCTTGAGCGCCATGATGGCGACACCAAGTGGTGCTATTCGGTGCCGGTCGGCGGCACGGAATACTACCACGAGCGCACCTTCGTCATGGAAGGTGGCAAGGTGAAGAGCGTCATTTGCCGCTTCCATACACCAGCCACCAAGGACTGAGGCATGTGCTCGCGCGCCTTCCTCGGGTTCCTGGTGCTGTCCTCGCAGGTGGCGGCTCAAGGCTTCTCGCCGGAAGGCATGGCTTCGCTCAAGGCGGCGCTCGATCAGGCGATCAAGGGCCATCAGACACCCGGCGCGGTGGCGTGGATCGAGCACGCGGGCGCGGTCGAACACTGGGCGCAGGGTGAGCGGGCCCTGGTTCCAGAGAAGGAGGCGATGTCTGAAGACACGATCTTCGACGCCGCTTCGCTGACCAAGGTGGTGGCCACCACGCCCAGCGTGATGCTGCTCATCGAGCAGGGCAAGGTCGCGCTCGCGGCTCCGGTGAAGCGCTACCTCCCCGAATTCACCGGCGAAGGGCGCGATGCGATCACGGTGCAGCAATTGCTCACCCACACTTCCGGCCTGCCTGCGGACATCCCGGCGAAGCCCGCCTGGACGGGCTATGCCGAGGGCATCCGGCTTGCCTGCGCCAGTGTCCCCAAGCCCGCGCCCGGCCAGGCTTTTCGTTACAGCGACATCAATTTCATCCTGCTCGGCGAGATCGTGCATCGGGTGAGCGGCGATACCCTGGATGTGTTTGCCAGGGAGCACGTGTTTGCGCCTTTGCAGATGCAGGACACCGGCTTCAAGCCCGCGTCCGCGCTGCTGCCGCGCATCGCCCCCACCGAGCGCGACGAGACGGGCCGGATGCTGCGCGGTGTGGTGCATGATCCTACATCACGGCGCATGGGCGGCGTGGCGGGTCATGCCGGGCTCTTCCTCACGGCGCGCGATCTCGCGCGCTATGCAAGGCTTATGCTGCATGGCGAGGTGGACGGCGTGCGGCTGTTCCGGCCGGAGACTCTGGCGCTGATGACGCACTCGCAGACCCCGGCCGCCCTCCCGGAGCGTCGCGGCCTGGGCTGGGATATTGACAGCAAGTTCAGCCGGCCACGCGGCAAGCTGTTTCCCTTGGGCTCGTTTGGGCATACGGGGTACACCGGCACAGCGATGTGGATTGATCCCGCCTCGCAAACCTTCTACGTGCTGCTCACCACCCGGCTGCACCCCGATGGCAAGGGCGATGTGCGCGATTTGTACGAAGAGGTGGGCACGCTGGTGGCCAAAGCAGCCGGGGTTAGCGGGCCGGATATCGAGGTCCCTTCAGTGCTCAACGGCATCGACGTGCTGAAGCGTGAGGGCTTCGCATCTCTGCAAGGCCTGCGCCTGGGATTGATCACCAACCACACGGGCATCGACAACCAGAGGCACGCGACCATCGACCTGCTGGCCCATGCCCCCGGCGTGCAATTGAAGGCGCTCTTCAGCCCCGAGCACGGCATTCGCGGGCAGCTCGACCAGGACAAGATCAACGACAGCAAGGACGAGCAGAGCGGCCTGCCCGTGTTCAGCCTGCATGGCGACCGCACCGCCCCATCCAAAGCTCAGATGCACGATCTCGACGCCCTGGTGTTCGACATCCAGGACATGGGCTGCCGCTTCTACACCTACATCGGCACGATGAAAAACTGCCTGGAAGCCGCCGCCAAGGCCGGGAAGAAATTCATCGTCCTGGATCGCGTGAACCCCGTTCGCGGCGACCGAATCGGGGGACCGGTGCAGGTGGTGAAACATGAGATTGTCGCCTGCCACGACATCCCCGTGCTGCATGGCATGACCGCCGGTGAACTGGCGCTGATGTTCAACGCCGAGGCGAACCTTCATGCGGACCTCACCGTGGTCAAAGTTCAGGGCTGGAGCCGCGACCAGTGGTTCGACGCGACGGGCCTGCCCTGGATCAATCCCTCGCCCAACATGCGCAGCCTCACCGCTGCCACGCTCTATCCCGGCATCGGTCTTCTGGAGTACGCCATCAGCGTGGGGCGGGGGACCGACGCGCCGTTTGAGGTCATTGGCGCGCCCTTCGTCAACGACCGCAAGCTCGCCTTTGAGATGAACAAGCTGGCGCTGCCCGGCATCCGTTTCGTGCCGGAGCGCTTCACTCCCAAGACCAGCGTCTTCGAAGGCAAGGAATGCGGCGGTGTGCGCCTGATCGTCACGGACCGCAACGCCCTGCGCCCGGTCGAACTGGGCCTGGCCTTGGGGCACACCCTGCACCGCCTGCACCCGGAGAGTTTCAGCCTGGAGAAGTTCAACCGTCTGCTGCTGGACCAGCCGTCCATCGACCAGCTCAAAGATGGCGCATCATGGCAGGACATCGGGAAGCGATGGAGCGAAGCCTGCACAGCCTTCGCCAAGCGGCGGAAGAGCTTTCTGCTGTACTGAAGTTAAGAGGCGTTGCCAGCTTCCATGTGCAGCAGCGCCAGACCCGTCTTCGGGCTTGCGTGATCAAAAATTGGGTGATATAGCATATCACCATGATTGTTCAACCTGATTTCCTCGACCATTGGAAGGTGAACGCCCTGGCGGCCCGGATCGGGCGGCTGGAGGCGGTCACGGCGCTGATCGCGCTGTGGGCGCACTGCCAGCAGCGCCGGACCAGCCATTTTGATTTCACCGCGCTGATGCTGGCGGGCATCTGCCGCTACCACGGAGGGGACCCGGCGGTGCTGATGGAGACGCTGCTGGAGCTGCGGCTCATCGAGCCGGACGCGGAGGGCGGTTACACGGTTCACGAATGGGCGGAGGTCAATTCTTCGCTCGTCCACAACTGGGAGGCGGGCCAGAAGGGCGGCCGGCCGAAAAAAGGCGCTGCGAAAAACCCGAGGGTTAACCCTGTGAAAACCCAAGGGTTAACCCTTGGCGAACCCGAGGCCAAACCGAGAAGAGAAGAGGAGATAAGACAAGATCAGAGAAGAGAAGAAATCCCCCCTGTAGTCCCCCGGTGGGGGACGGGGGCGGGGGAGTTTTCTCCTGAGGCGGCTGTGGGTCATTGGAGTCCTGATAGCGGACCCCAGGTCCTCACCGCTGAGCAGCGTCGCGTGGGCGCCCTGTTTGGCCGCCCCGAGACAGCGGCCTGGAGCCACAGGGAGCTTGCCGCCTGGAACGCCCTGGGGCCGGTGAGCCCTGGGGAGCTGGCGGAGCTGGAAGGCTACTACACCGCCAATCTGGCGCCCACCAAGGACTTCCGCCGCCAGGACCTGGGCACGCTGCTGCAGCACTGGCCCGGCGAGCTGGACCGGGCGCGCAGGTTCAACGAGCAGTCCAGGCCGGTGAAACGATCGACGCCGTTTTGAATGGAGGCGACCATGGGCGCAAGACGGGCATGGCAGCGTGGGCTGGAGTCAAGGCTTCCAGCCGATCACCCAAGAAGTGTGGCCGTGCCCGGCATGGTCCGCCCCCGCTCCAGGGTGATCGCGCGAACGCTTTACTCCAACTGACCCAGCCAGGCGATGGCCCAGGACGAACAGTTCGCCATGCCACACATGACCAGGTCCAGAGGGCATGGTCGCGAGCATGGAGGGTTTTTCAGATGTGCCCGAAGGCTGCCTGTCAGATCAGACCTGGGCCCCACTCTCGCACTCAACAAGGGTGGCCTGGGCAACGGCGAGGTCGGTCAATGCACCGCAGTGGCGGAACCTGACGGCGAGACGCCGTCACTCCTTGGATCCGGGGCAGTTCCAGGCGATGGTTATTGAGGTGTCCACGATCCAAGGAGCGATGGCGTCCCGCCATCGACGGGATGGCTCGCGGATGGGCGTGGGACCATTCAATGCTTGCCTTGGGCGAAGAGGCCTGAGGTCGCTGCTTCCACCCTCCTGCGCAGCCGCTCATCTGATTCCATTTTGCGATTGCTTTTGCAGGCGCTTCTTCGGTATCTTGCGGAGTCGCCGTCCTGCTTTTGCCGTGAGATGCCTGCATTCCATTCCTGCTGTGATCCTTGGCTTGCTGCTGGCCGGCAACGGCCTGCGCGGTGCTGATGCCAGGACTCCGCGGGAAATCGAGGAGGCGGCGGACGCGTTTGCGGATGCGTACGAAGGAAATTTGGGCAGCCGGGAGCAGGAGGAATTGAAGACGCTGGTGGGGGAGCTGGCGAAGGTGGCGGGGTGCGATGAGGCAGGCACGAAAGCGCTGGCGGAGGCGACCGGGCCGATCGTTGAAAAGATATGTGCGCAGCAGCGCGCGCTTTTTCGCAGCTACTACATCGACCACCATGGGCGGCCGAAGGAGGAAAGCTTTTGGGACGACTACATGGACCTGATGACCGGGGAGACCTACCGGAAGGGCACGGCCGAGGTCACCGGCATGTGGGAGAACCTGCTCCACGCCCGGCTGACTCCCGCGCAGCTTGACCTGTGGAACGATGAGATGAAGCGGCGGCGCGAACGTCGTGCCAAGGCGGGCGACGCGTTTCTCAAGCGCAGCATGGAGAAGCTGGAGAAGACGACGCGCAAAAACCTCGAAGCCCGTGCCTCCTGCATCGTCCAGAAGGCGGAACTGCCGAAGGAGCGTGCGGACCTGCTGGGCGGGGCGGTGGAGGCGGCGGTGAAGGCCCACATGGACATCAGCCGCGCCAACGGGCGGAAGGCGCTGCAAGTGGGTGATGAGCACTTCCTTTCCTACCGGACCAAGGATCTTGAGGACCTGGAGAAGGGCGTCAACAACCTGTTCCTGGGGAGCGACAACGCGGCCTGGAAGGCGGCCAACAAGAGCTTCGAAGAGGCGATGAACAAGCTGCTGCTGCCTGCCGAGCAGGCCAGGATGAAAACGTACCGCGATGAGCTTCAGAAGCGCATCGCCGGCATCGCCAAAGACATGTCGGCGAGCTGGCTGGAAATGCACCGGGAGAAGCTGGCGCCCGAGCGCGAGGGGCGCATCGACCGGCTGGCGGCCACGATCGAAATGGACGAAGGGCGGCGCAAGGAGTTTCAGACGCGCATGGAAACCGCCGAGAAGGCGATTGGCGAGGAGTGGGCCCAGTCGTTCATCGCCACCACGACCCCGCAGATCA
>CAINXC010000363.1 GCA_903854655.1 uncultured Verrucomicrobiota bacterium
GCCATTGGACAACCCTATCAGATGCACCTGTCCAGGGGTGATAACGACGAGCTTTGCCGCATCCTCCAGTGCTGCCTGGACGATCCTTGAGGTGCCTGGTTCATGCCAGTTTCCCATGCCGTAGCTGGGGGCGATCAGAATCATGCCAAGCTCGTCAGCAACCTTGGACAGCAGCCAGGTGTACGCTTTGAAATTTCCGCCGCTGCCATGCAGGAACACCAGTGCCGGATGGGGCTGGCGGCGGTCCAGCTTTTCGGGCACATACAAAAAGTAGTGCCCATGATCGAACTGCTGTCCCCACAGTTCAGCGTACGTCTCAGACATCACCGATCCGAGGGCGTGGAAATCTTTGTCGGCTTCCAACTCCTGATAAATCGTGGAGGTAAACAGCAAGAGCTTCTTCGCCTTCTCCATCGTGAAGAGCGAGTCCACCACCGGCACCAGCCGGAAGCCGAGCATGAATTGATCCACCTCCGGCAGCAGGTTGCTCAGCGGGTAGCGCGGGAACACAGCCCGGTTTCCAACAAAACGATGCTGCACTTTCGCCGCCATCGAAGCCTGCCCATTAGGGCTTTGGGCAGCCAGCCAAAAGGCAATCACCAGCCACAAAACGAAGGCACTCGCCGCTGCCATCCAGAGTCGCCTGGATTTTTGTTCCCAGGCAATGCAAGCCAGAATCGGGGCAAGGCAAAGGAGCACTCCTCCCACCCCGAAGATCACCCCTTCCCTCGTGACGCAGACCATCAAAAGCAACAAGCTCAGCAGCAGCGGTATCGCGGCCACGGCAACGCTGAACGCTCGGATGGTGACGGAAAGCATGATCTTAAATCGAAGGTCTGGGCGGATGGATGTTCCTCCACATCAGACCCTGCCTTGGCGCTATTGTTCAGATGAAGGCGTCGGCCAATAAGCGGGCCTTTGCCACGCTCCGAGAAGGCACCAGAGCTGAGCCGGAGGTACTGCCCTTCTCTCCGCGCCAAATCCACGCGGACTGCGGCTGGACCCTTCTGGCCTTCGACACCACGCCCAACTACACCGACCTCGCACCGCTCCCTGCCACCCTGGCGAAATGGAAGTACTGCGCCATCTGCCGCGTCGGCGACCACCAGGTCGGCGTCTGGAGCAATACCGTGGAACTCACGGTGGGGTGAGGGGAGAAGTAGCTTGCGGTGCGGCCGCTTGGGAATGACTGAACCGTGGACCCCAGGGCGGTGCTGCTAATACCGGGTTTACATTTGTCGCGGTCGGAACCACTCCTCCAGGCGCCGCTCAGGCTTGTTGGACTCACCAGATCGGCGCGCACTTTGCCACATACTTGTACAAAATAACAAAGCTCTTGCGCCAATGGCGATGTTCTTGTTGGTTTTGTGTCATCTGGAAACAAATCCATCGGCTGTAAAAACGCTGGGCCACCTCCCACCATTCTGTTCATGATCCATCTGTTAGATATTTCTAAGCCCACACCGAAATGAAAACGATTGAGATCAGCGATCTATCCCCCGGCGAGGCCGCTCTCTCTGTCGAGAGAATTGCCGCTCACAAGAGCACTCTTGTATCCGGACACTCTTTTCCAGAGATCCACGTCTATCGCGATGCCGATCTCTGGATCGTCCGCGACGGCAATAACCGAGTTCGTGCCCTGATCGAACACCGACAAGCTATCAGCCAACCCATCGGATCGATTCCCTACGTTGAGTCCGACCCACCTCCGCGCCCGGAGGCCCCCCAAGAGCTCCGCAATGTAGCACACTATTACGGGACAGGTTCCAAGGCCTTTCTCGCAATGCCTGCCGCAACGAACGATCACTACATGACCGCTCAGGTCGAGGCATGCCGCAAGATACGCGCTCATGCCAAGAGACAAAGCGCTTACTGATCAGTCCGTTGCATAGACTACACTTGGAGCGCCAAAAAAGGAGCGGACCAATCTTGGCTGGGCTTTGATTTCGGCCAAATCGGCTTTCACTCGCTCCTTGAGAGATTCATTTTTCATGAGCGGTTTCTTGGCC
>CAINXC010000364.1 GCA_903854655.1 uncultured Verrucomicrobiota bacterium
CACCACCTCGGACTGGATGGAGCTGGAAAAGCAGCGCGGCATTTCCGTGAGCTCCACGGTGCTGCAATTCGAGTACAAGGGCGCGGTGGTGAACCTGCTGGACACCCCCGGCCATAAGGACTTCAGCGAGGACACCTACCGCGTGCTCACCGCCGTGGATGCCGCCATCATGGTGATCGACGCCGGCAAGGGCATCGAAACCCAGACGCGCAAACTGTTCGAAGTCTGCCGCCGCCGCGGCGTGCCGATCTTCACCTTCATGAACAAGCTGGACCGCCCCGCCCGCGAGCCGCTCACGCTCATGGACGAGCTGGAAACCGTGCTCGGCATCGGCGCCTGCGCCATGAACTGGCCGCTGGGCCTGGGCCAGCAGTTTCGCGGCGTGTACGACCGGCTGAAAAAGGAGGTGCATCTGTTCGAGCGCACCGTCCACGGCGCTTACCGCGCCCCGGAGAAAGTCGGCGGCCTGCATGATGATTTCGTCAAGAAGCACACCGTCGAGGAAGCGCTCGAACAGGCCGTGCTGGAGCTGGAAATGCTCGATGGCGCGGGCCATGACTTCGACCGCGCCAAGGTGGAGCGCGGCGAATTGACGCCCGTGTTCTTCGGCAGCGCCAGCAACAACTTCGGCGTGCAGCTCCTCCTTGATGGTTTCCTCGACCTCGCGCCGCCGCCCAAGCCGCGCATCGCCGGCGACCGCATCGTCGAGCCCAACGAGGACCTGTTCTCCGGCTTCGTCTTCAAGATCCAGGCGAACATGGACCCCCGCCACCGCGACCGCATGAGCTACGTGCGCATCGTCAGCGGCAAGTTCGAGCGCGACATGCAGGCGATCAACACCCGCACCGGCAAAAGCGTGCGCCTCGCGAACTCGCAGAAGCTCTTCGCCCAGGACCGCGAGACCGTGAACGAGGCCTACGCGGGCGACGTCGTCGGCATCGTCGGCAACTACGATTTCGGCATCGGCGACACGCTGAGCACGGATGCGAAGCTGAAGTTCGACGAGATCCCGCGCTTCGCCCCGGAAGTCTTCGCCTACCTGCACAACCCCAGCACCGCCAAGTACAAGCGTTTCCGCGACGGCCTGGAGCAGTTGCTCAGCGAGGGTGTGGTGCAGCAGTTCCAGATGCCGCTCAGCGCCACACGCATCCCCTTGTTAGGCGCGGTGGGCCCCCTGCAGTTTGAAGTCGTGCAGTTCCGTCTCACCACCGAGTACAACGCCGAGTGCCAGATCGAGAACGCCCCCTACACCGTCCTGCGCTGGATCAAGGCCCCCGAAGGCGTCGCCGTCCCCGAAGGCATCATGCTCGGCTCCGGCACCATGCTCGCGCAGGACATGGAGGACCGCTGGGTGCTCCTCTGCGGCGACTCCTGGGCCCTGCGCTACTTCGAGCAGCGCAATCCCGGCGTCGAGCTTTCAGAGCTGCCGTTCAAGTAGGGGGCGCAGCCCCGTGCCGTGCCTCTCTGATGGCGGGACGCCATCCCTCCTTGGATCAAGGACACCGCCAAATCCATCGCGCTGAACTTCCCACGATCCAAGGAGTGACGGCGTCCCGCCGTCAGGCTCCCGCTGTGACCACCTAACAAGGATTGATTTCTCCCCAACCCCGTCTCAAAGCGCCTCACCACCGCAGCGCCATTTCGGCGGCTCCCTTCTCACCACTTCCGCCCCTTCATCAGCCCCAAGCGGGGCGAAAGATGCCAGCCCAGGTCGCTGCGAGCTTCCAGCCAGCGAGGCCTGGGTCCCCGGCCCCGCGATCCAGGCGCGAACCGAGCACCTCTCATCGCCCACGCGCTCTCGTTGATTGTGCAGATGACCCCAATGCTTCTAGCGTCGGACTAGACTCAATCTCCACGTTTGTGGCGTCTCGTGGTAATCTCTTTGACGGATTTTGCACCCGTCGTCGTGTTCCGGATACTATGAAAACCAGCCGTTCCCTCTCCGCATGCCTGCTCACACTAGTCACTTTGCCCGTCCTGGCCTTCTCTCAGGATGTGAAAGAAGACGCGCCGGCGACCGCGGCCGCCACGCAACCGCGGGTCATTGATACGATCGACACCAAGAACCTCACGTTCGGAGAACTCATCGACCTGCTGCGCAAGGAAAGCGGCGAGAACTTCAACATCGTAATGCAACCGGGGCTGGAAGACGAAAAGGTGCCGCAAATCGTGATGCGCCATGTGACCGTCGAGGGTGCGTTGGAGTTGACCACCTGTGTCGCCGGGCTGTTCGCGAATTGCACGACCCGTGGTGGCAACGAGGTCTGGACTGTAACGGGGCCGACTGACACTACAGCGGGCGACAATATCTGTCGCATCTTCAAAGCCAGCACGAATGAAACGCTGGCCCAGCCCCAGTTGGGCCAGTTGCTCGCGAACATCTCCGACGCTGCCCAACAAGCCTGCAAAGTGAAGGCGAGGGCGCAGGGGTTCCCCTGGAAGAGAGAGCCCATCATCGAAGCACACCCAGGCACGGGCATCTTGATTGTGGCCGGCCAGGAAAGCGATGTGCAAGTCGTGGGGCAGATTATCCAGGTGATGGGTGGCGAAGCAGTCCCGCTAACGAGAGGCGTGTCTCCGGCGTACGACAACAACACCCCTGACCCGACATCAGGCAGGACCACGAGTTTGATCAGCCCGGTCGTCATGAAAGCCAAGGACGGCACGGTCACCGAGGTCGATCCCGTCATATCAGGCAGTGGCCCGCTTTCGAGAGTGGAGGACACGCGAAAGCTACTCGAGGCGACGCGCGACAAGGTGAAAAACCTGGAAAAACAACTCGAGCTGCTCAGCAAGCAGCAGCCGCCCACACCGCCCAAAGCGAAATGAGGGAACTTTCCACCAGCGAAAGCATTTTGCCCATGCCTCATCGCATCGCGGAGGTCCTTCCGGCGTCGCCTCTCGCCACCCTCAGCCAGCGCATGGCGGCGGGCGACGAAGCGGCCTTTGCAGAATGGCATGAAATCTATGCGACACGGCTTTTTCGCTACGTGCTCGTGCTGCAACGCGGCGATGAACACAGCGCCGCCGACGTGCTCCAGGAGACACTCTTGCGCGTGGCGCGCCATATACGTCGCTTCGACGAGGAGCGCGCTTTCTGGGATTGGCTGGCGAAACTGGCCCGCAGCGCGGCGGCGGATCATGGACGCAAGCGGAGCCGTTACCTGCGCTTCCTCGACCTCTTTCGCTCGCAGCCTCCCGCGCCGGCCCCACCGGACCTCGAGACGCTGGCCGCCGCGCTGGACGCCGCGCTCGACCAGCTTCCCGAGGCGGAAGCGGCACTGCTGCGCGCCAAATATCACGACAATCTCAGCCAGCGCGATCTCGCCGCGCGCCTGGCGATCAGCGAAGAGGCGCTCGAATCCCGCATGCGGCGCGCGCACGCGGCGCTCCGCACCCGCGCCTTCCAAATCCTCCACGAGCATCAGCCATGAAACATCACGACCTTTGGAACGATTCGCTCGATGAAGCGATGCCCCGTGACCTCGCGGCGACGTCGCTCAAGGCCATGCAAAGTGCGGCGCGTGGCAGGAAACGGAGGCGTCGGATCGCCGGTGCCGCCCTTCTGGGCCTGGCCTGCGCCGCCGGGGCTCTGGTCTTTTGGCCGAGCCCGCGCACCCAACAGCCGAGGCCCCCAGCCGTGGTGATCGCCGCGAGTACCCCAGCTTTGCCGGTGCGTTATCTCAGAGATGACGAGCTCATCGAGCATCTGAATGCCGCCGGCTATGGCATCGCCATCACGCAGAATGGCGGTCACGAACGAGTGCTGCTCGTCCCGCATGCGGTGAGAATCCGTCCCAAGCCGCCGTTAGAGCATAGTCTGCGCTTGGCCACAGCGGGTGCGGAAGGCGGAAGAGGCCATTTAACATATCCTCCAAGGACCAAAATCCGCCGCCCTTGAGGGGTCTATCACACACATCTTATGAGATCGGAATCATGAGTTTGCCCATCACCGATTGGAGTCTCGTCACCGTTGCCGATGCTTCTGACCCAATGCCAAGCACCACACCACAAGCCATGAACTTCGATCTCCTCTTCTGTAAGCTCAACTCCACCGCACGACGCCTGCGCTCCGTATTATTCCCGGCTGTGATCGTACTGCTGCACCTCGCTGCGTCGTCTGCGAAGGCTCTCGATTGGGGAGTGAACATTCACGATGGCGGCAGCGATCCGGGGACGATGGCGAGTCGGCTTGCCGAGCGGAATCTGAAATCGGTTCGCATGGACCTCTTTGGAAACGATCCGGTCCACCTGGCGAAGTTCCGGCGCGCAGCCGCCGCATTCAACGCGAAGGGCATCAAGATCCAGGCGGTGATCTTCACCGACTTCTCTGCCAGACAACGACGCAATCAGGATCTGGCCGCAGATCCGGCGGAGGTGGAACAAACCGCCTACAAGCAGACCCGCAGCCAGGTGGAAGCGACGAAGGATCTCCTCCATGACTATGAGCTGGCAAACGAGACCACCCTGGGAACCCCTCATATTCTGGCCGACGGGGCTACGGGCCAGAAAGCCACGGATTTCGACACTCCGCCCGGCCGCCTGCAAGCGGCGGTCCTGAGAGGGATGGCGAAAGCGGTCCATGATGTCGGGACCTCGTCCGGGCTCCCCCTCCGGGTCATCCTGGGCACCGTGAACCGCCATTGGGGGTTTCTCGCCTTCATGCAGCAGCAGGGCGTCCTGTTCGATGTGATCGGCTACCATATCTATCCAATGGAGCAACACCAGCCGCTCGATCGAGACCCCTGGTTCGGCCCCGGCGGGCTGCTGGGGCAGCTGGCGCTGTTCAACAAACCGGTCACCATCAATGAGTTCAACGCTGGTGAGATATACTCCGGTACTCCGGGCCACAAAGGCGCGGATTACCTCAATCACACCGGCGACCCCGTCACCGAGAAAGGTTTCAAGTGCCTCGACAAGCACCTCAAGGAGATACTTCGCCAAAGCGCCGCCAAAGTCGAATCGATCCTCCTTTACGAAGTGACGGATGAATCGCACAAGCCGCCGCCTGAAAACCGTTTTGGCCTTTACCATGATGCCGGCTTGCAGCAGCCCAAGATCAGCCTCCTGCTGGTCACCTCCTACGCAGGCGGAACCCTGTCACCAGCCGAGAGGCATGAGCTGACCACCCGCGGCATCGGGATCGTCGTGGCGCCCGCCTTTCCCCGATAAAGCGATTGCCCGCGCGAAAACCGGGGCATTTTCCACCGCGAGAGATCGGAAAGACGCAAGAGCATCGGAGAGAGGCTTGGGAGCGCGGAGTTTCACTCCGCTTCTTCCTCTTCCTGAGCGGACTGCAAGTCCGCGCTCCCAGGTTGCCTGCCCCATCCGTGACATCTGCGTCATCTGCGGTGCAAATCTTCGCTCGCCGTCGCCACGGCAACGCTCCCAGGAGGCGAGGAGCTATCGCTGCCCAAGGCAGCGATCCGAGGTCAGTAAAGTAGTCATCACGCTCCGTCGTGATGAGCCCTGTGCCAGGCCGCCCCAACGAGCGAAATAGCCACTCCAAATTAGTTCCCTCCCGGCTTCGTGAGAAAGCCACTGTCTCCAAGCCACTCGGTAAGGCGCTGGGTCCAGTGGCTGATGGAGGAGAACTTGGAGCGGCCACCCATGCCGAAGCCGTGCGCACCGCGGGCGTAGAGATGCACTTCCACAGGAAGCTTGGCCTCTTCGTATTTGGCAAGCTGATCCAGCACAGGTTTCACGTGGCTCGTGTCGTCATTGGCCACGACAAAGAAAGCGGGTGGCGACCCGGCAGGGACGGGACCGGCGGGAACGCCGAGCGGGCCGGGATAGATCGAGATCTGAAAATCAGCACGGCTGCTGGCGCGGTCGATGGGATCGGCAGCTTTCGGGTCGCCTTCCGTGGGGCTGTAAACCACCATGGCCACGACTTCGCCACCGGCGGAGAAGCCCATGATGCCGATGCGCTTCGGGTCGAGGTTCCACTCGGCGGCGCGGCTGCGAATCACGCGCATGGCGCGCTGCCCGTCCTGGCGCGGATGAATGTCGAGCGAGTAAGGCGAGCCTTCCTCGCGCGGCAGGCGATGCTTGAGCACGAAGCACGTCACGCCAAGGTCATTCAAGAGTTTCGAGGGCTCCACGCCTTCACCACCGAAGCCGAGCTGCCGATGGCCGCCGCCGGGGATCATGAGCACCGCGGCGCCGTTCGCCTTGTCCTTTGGCGCGGGAAAGACCGTGATGGAAGGATTGTTCACATGCGTGACCGAGGTGCCTTTGATGACCTCCGGCTCGTCGCGCAACGACTCAAAACCGGGGGCGCCCTTTTCCCAAAGGTGGATGACAAGCGGCTCTTCGGCGCGCAAAGAAGCGAGAAGGGCAATCGGCAGGAGGAATGCGAAGCGTTTCATGGGGTGCACAGAATGGCTTTCGCAGGCATCGGGTCAAGTCGTTGTAAAGCGCGCGAACTAAACAGGCCCGTTCCCGCCCTGCAACGTTGCAGGTGACGAGACTGCCGCGCTGGCCTGCGATGGGGCCACGAGCTGAAGCTCATGACTACATTCTTCAGAAGGCAGCAGCAGCCCTAACGCCTCCCGCAACGAATCGGTAACGCCCAACCCGTTGCCGCCGCCTTTCCACGCCCCCCCAACCAAGAACCAAGAACGAGGAACGACGAACCAAGAACTTCACCAAGCGTTTCTTGGCAGCGCCGTATTGCGCTCCATCTTGGCCGCACACTTGCTAGTCAGCCTGTCATCGAAGACCCATCATGCGCAAAACCAAGATCCTCTGCACCCTCGGTCCGGCCACGGAAAGTCCTGAAGCCATTGCTTCCCTGATCAAGGCGGGGGCGGACGTGATCCGTATCAACATGAGCCATGCGGCGCACGACTGGGTGGGCAAGGTGTACCAGAACGTGCGCACGGCGGCGGAAGGCGCGGGCCGCGAGGTCTCGGTGCTGATGGATCTCACCGGCCCCTCGATTCGCACCGGGGATCTGGAGACGCCCTGGCAATTGAAGCCGGGCGATCTGGTGGAGTTCCGCACCGTGCCTGAATCCCAGCCCACCATCGGCTATTCGGTGACCGTGAACTACCCGGAGCTGGCGCTGGACCTGAAGCGGGGCGACCTAATCAATGTGGACGGCGGCATGATTCAACTGCGCGTGACCGAGGTGGGCCCGCAGCGCGTGGTGGGCGAAGTGACGACCAAGGGCGAAATGAAGAGCCGCCGCCACATCAACCTGCCCGGCGTGCCGGTGCGCCTGCCGCCCCTCACCGCCAAGGACTACGCGGATCTCGACCTGGGCGTGAAGCTGGGCGTGGACTACTTTGCCTTGAGTTTCGCCCGCGAGCCTGCTCATCTTCAGCACCTGCAGCTCCTGCTCGACCAGAAGGGCAGCAAGGCGCGCGTGATCGCCAAGGTGGAGAACCAGCAGGCCCTGGACAACCTCGACGCCCTGGTGATGGCCAGCGGCGGCATCATGGTGGCGCGCGGCGACCTGGGCAGCGAGTGCCCGATCGAGGACCTGCCCATCATCCAGCGCAACATCGTCGAGCGCTGCTCCTACCACGGGCGCAAGGTCATCGTCGCCACCCAGATGCTGGAAAGCATGATCGAAAACCCGGTGCCCACCCGCGCCGAGGTGACCGACATCTTCAACGCCGTGATCGAGCAGGTGGACTGCGTGATGCTCAGCGGCGAAACCAGCGTGGGCCGCTACCCGGACGGCTGCGTGGAGGTGCTCGACCGTGTGATCACCCGCATCGAGCAGCGCTACCCCTCCGGGCGCTTCGCCAGCGACGCCCCGCTCAAGACCAACAAGCACAAGATGGTGAAGGCCTCCATCGTCCTGGCCAACAGCATCCAAGGCAGCAAGCTCATCGTCTTCACCCTGCGCGGTGTGGTGGCGCACCTGCTCGCGCACCAGCGCCCGGAGTTCGCCCCCATCTTCGCCTTCACGCCCAACCTGCACGTGAGCCGCGCTCTCACCACCGCGCGCGGCGTGCATCCTTTCGTGATGGAGTTCCCGGAGGGCAAGCCCGAGCTCACCATCGACAACGCCCTGGCCATCCTGCGCGAAAAAGGGCTCATCAAGCCCGGCGACCCCCTGGTGATCCTCAGCGACGCCCTCTACCACGAGACCAACGTGGACGCCATCCTGCTGCGCGAGGCGTAATTGCCATGTGACAGCCCCCGCGAAAGGCGTATCTTTCGCAACCCTCATGGAACAAACCGTCACCCATTCCCTGCTTTCGCCCTTCTACACCTTCCTTTACGGCGTCGTGTTCGCCACCATTTTTCTGGTGATGGCGCTCTGGAACCACTGGAAGACCAAGCGCGAGTTCAAGCGCTACAAGACCCATCTCAGCGACAAGCTGGAGCTGGATGCCAAGCAGCTCACCGACACCAACAAGGAGCGCACCCGCCTCACCCAGGAAAACGAGCACCTGCGCCTGCAGGTGGCCCGGCTCAACGAGCGCAGCGACAACAAGATGCAGCGCGAGCTGGAAATCCTGGCCCGCGCGGAAAAGCACATGCTCATCAACGCCCCCGGCTTCGCCCCCGCCTGGGAGATGGCCAAATCCAACGCCCTGAACCAGATCCAGGCCGAAGAAGCCGGCGCCTCCTTCCCGCAGAAGATCTTCCGCAAGCTCCTGGGCACCGGCGGCCAGGGCTCCACAGTGGCGCTGCCCGCAGAAGCGGCAAAGTCAGGCGAGCCCATGACCAGCGGCAACACGGCGGCGTAGCCCCGCAAGGCTGGGCGTGTAGCCTGACGCAGGCTTTCACCGCCCGGTGTTGGCACAGGTTGTTCGCTTTGGGCCTTGCGAGTTCGGCAACCTTCAACGGGGACCATTTCTTTACGCCTGGCACGTAAAATTGCGGTTGTAAAAAGAGGACTCCAAATCGTAAAAGGGAGGATGCCCTCTCAATCACTCCAGCAATGGACGGCGACATCCACGGTGGCCCTTGATGAGCTTGAGAGCGCCCACCGAAGCATCGGAGGAACGGGGCGCGGGCGTCGCCGGGCAACGCAACAAATCAACTATGCCTACGCCATGCTGTTGTCGGCACAGTTCCAGGGGTTCTGCAGGCTGCTGCACATCGAATGCTCCGGTTTCATTGCCCATTCCATAGCAAACAGTGCGTTGCAGGGAATTTTCCGCAAAGCTCTATCCCAGAATCGCAAACTCGACAGGGGCAACCCGAATCCAAGCAACATTCAGCAGGATTTCGCTCAGTTTGGTTTGGATTTCTGGCCGGAAGTCCAAAAGGAGGATGCACGGAACAAGTCGCGCCAGATGCGCCTGAACGAACTCAATTTGTGGCGCAATGCCATAGCCCACCAAGACTTTTTGGACACGAAAATATTTCCGAAAGGCGGAGCTCTCCAAATCGCAAAAGTCAGAGAGTGGCGACAAGCCTGCAACCAGCTTGCTGTTGCATTCGATGCCGTTATGAAGCTACATATATCAACAGTCACGGGAACAGCCCCGTGGTAAAAGCCTCGATCATGAAGACACACTATCATCTTGGTGACCGTGTCCGGATTCCCCTCGGACGCGGCAAGGCACTCGGCGTGATCACTGAGGATCACGGAGCGCTTGGGGCCGGCGGAAAGCATTTGTTCCGGGTCAGTGTCTGGATGGACCCATTTGAAGACGGCTCCTATGAGGTGCAAGAGGACGAGCTGGAGAAGCCTGTTGAAGATTCTCCCCTTGCTGCTGCGGAAATCATCAGCTTCCTCAAAAACGGCGGCCTGATCTCCATTCTGCGCAGCAACATTTCAGGCGGTCGAAATCAACCTCGCGCTTGGCTGCGGCGTGACAGCCTTGGCAGCCTGACCCACACATTTCAGGAGGAACGGGGGCTGGTCGGGGGTGAAACAATCCCGTTCTGGGTTTGTGACGGAGATCGAATCGAAAAGGACAAGCGCGAGACAGTCGTTGAGTACCTCAAGAAGAGCTTCGCCCTTACAAAACGACAAGCGGAAGAAGTCGTGGATGCCGTTGGGACAAAATAGCGGTTGATCGTGTCCCTTGGCTGAAGCCATCAGCAAAAGCAGCGGGTTCCAAAAGCGCCTGGTGACTGACCCAGGTCATCGTTGATGGCTGAAAGCACAAGGCAGTGCAAGGGCCTCGCTTCAGGCCGTCTCTCTTTTGTGTTCCAATCTTGTGTCCCCGTTTTTCTGTACTAGACTCGCACTTCCTATGGACCCATTGCTTGAACTCCTCCAGGCCAGTTCCCGCCGCACTCCGGCTGAGCTGGCGCATGCCCTCGGCACGACCGCAGAAGATGTGACCTCCCGCATCGCCGCCGCCGAAGCCGCCGGGGCCATCCTGGGCTATCAGGCGGTGGTGGACCACAGCAAGGTGGAGAACCGCGGCGTCACCGCGCTCATCGAAGTCAAGATCAGCCCCGAGCAGGGCGGCGGCTTCGACCGGCTGGCGCGCCGCATCTCGCAGTACCCCCAGGTGCGCGACTGCATGCTCATGAGTGGCGATTACGATCTCGCCGTCCTTGTCGACGGCAAGGACCTCTACGAGGTGGCGCGCTTCGTTTCCGAGAAGCTCAGCGCGCTGCGCGGCGTGCTTTCCACCGGCACGCTCTTCGAGCTGAAGGTGTACAAGCAGGCCGGCTTCATTGTCGATCACGGTGAACAGGAAGAACGCCTCCCGGTGACCCCCTAACACATTCCATCGACATGAACTACGATTCCAAAATCGCGGGGCACATCCGTGACCTCCCGCGCTCCGGCATTCGCGACTTCTTCGAGCTGGTCATCGGCCGCACCGATGTCATCTCCCTCGGCGTGGGCGAGCCCGACAAGCCGACCCCGTGGCCGATCCGCGAGGCCGCCATCCGCTCCATCGAAAAGGGGCAGACCACCTACACCTCGAACCTGGGCCTCGAATCCCTGCGCGTGGAGATCTCCCGCTACGTGGAGGAGTTCTTCCACGTGAAGTACGATGTGAAGACCGAGATCCTGGTGACCGTGGGCGTGAGCGAGGCGCTCGACCTGGCCCTGCGCGCCCTGCTCAATCCGGGCGACGAGGTCATCTACCACGAGCCCTGCTACGTCTCCTACAACCCCAGCATTCTGATGGCGTTCGGCGTGCCCGTGCCCGTCAATGCCAGCCCCGCGCACGACTTCGCCGTGCTCGCTGCGGACGTCGAAAAGGCGATCACGCCCAAGACCCGGGTGATCATGCTGAACTTCCCCACCAACCCCACCGGCGGCGTCGAGCCCCTGGAGGAGCTGGAGAAGATCGCCGCCCTCGCCATCAAGCACGACCTCATCGTCATCACCGATGAGATCTACAGCGAGCTGCTGTACGACGGTCGCGTACACACCAGCATCGCCAGCCTCCCCGGCATGAAGGAGCGCACGATCCTGCTGCACGGCTTCAGCAAGGCCTTTGCCATGACCGGCTGGCGCCTGGGCTACGCCTGCGCCCCCCAGCCCCTGCGCGAGGCGATGATGAAGATCCACCAGTACTGCATGCTCTGCGCCCCCATCATGAGCCAGATGGCCGGCATCGAGGCCCTCAAGCTCGGCGCCTCCGCCTATGAGGAGATGCGCGACAGCTACCAGGAGCGCCGCAACACCATCGTGCGCCGGCTCAACGCCATGGGCCTGCCCTGCTTCAATCCCGGCGGCGCCTTCTACGTCTTCCCCAACATCCGCAGCACCGGCCTCACCAGCAAGGACTTCGCCCTCAAGCTGCTCGCCGCCAAGAGCGTCGCCGTGGTCCCCGGCCCGCCCTTCGGCGCCATCGGCGAAGGCTTCGTCCGCTGCTGCTACGCCACCGACCCCAAGCTGATCGACAAGGCCATGGACCTCATGGAAGAGTTCGTCAACGAGGTGAAGGCCGGGAAGCATGCCTGACGCGGGTTAGCCCATCGCTGTCATGATCGCCCCGCGACAGCACTGGACGCAATCGCCAGCGGTGCCCTATATCGCGCCGCTGGTGGTTTTCATGCCGCTCACCGAGGTGGCCACCTGGCTCAGGGTGGAGAATTCCGCCCTGCCCTGGTATCAAAGCGCACCTGAGCACTGGGTGTACCCGGTGCAATGCGCCATCGTGGGGGCTGTGCTGCTGTTCTTCCGCAAGCACTATCAGCTCGCGCCGTGGCGCAGGATGGGGCTTGCTGCCTTGCTGGCGGTGGTGGGCATTGCGGTTTGGGTGCTGCCCGCATCGCTTTACCACGAGGGGCAGCCTGGATGGCATGAATGGCTGGGCATCGCGCCACGAATGGAGGGTTTCAATCCAAACGTCCTTCCAAGCCACTCCGCTGCGTGGTGGGCCACGGTGGCCCTCCGCTTCTTCCGCATGGTGGTCATCGTGCCCTTCGTGGAGGAGCTGTTCTGGCGCGGCTTCCTCATGCGCCAGGTGCAGGCGGGTGACCGCGATTTTCTCTCAATCCCCTTTGGCCAGCACTCGTGGCGCGCCTTTTGGATTGTAACCCTCGCCGTCGTTGCGGTGCATCAGCCTGCCGATTATCTCGGGGCCTTCGTCTGGGGGGCGCTGGTGTACTGGCTGGCGGTGCGGACCAAGTCGCTCGGGGCCTGCGTGTTCATGCATGCCGTGGGCAACCTTTTGCTGGGGCTGTATGTGATGCAGACCCGGCAGTGGGGCTTTTGGTAGAGCTGGGGTTTGAGCGTTGACGAAGGGGGCCCAGAACCGTATTCTCCAGGAGATGATGATTGTCAGTCCACCGACCCAGCCACTGCCTCGGGACAAGGCAGGGCAGATCATTTACCCGGTGGACAACGGGGAGCCCTTGGCCAACGACACCGAACACCTGACGTGGATCACCTTCCTGAAAAACGGGCTGGATGATTGGTTTGCAAATCGTGACGACGTTTTTGTGGCGGCCGATTTGCTTTGGTATCCTGTTGAGGGCCGCCCGGACATATCTAAAGCCCCGGATGTGATGGTGGTGCTGAACCACCCCGCAGGCCACCGCATGTCCTACAAGCAATGGCTTGAAAACGACCGCCCACCCCAGGTGGTGTTCGAGTTCCAGTCCGTCAGCAACACGGCTGCGGAGATGATGGACAAGCTGGATTTTTACTCCGACGCAGGCTGCGAGGAATACTACATCTACGACTATCAGAGGAACACCTTCCGCGCCTTTCAGCGTGAAACGCCTGACCACGCCCTTTCCAAAGCCACGGCCGATGACAACGGCTGCTGGCTGAGCCCTGCCCTGGGCATGACCTTTGGCCTCAATGCCGAAGGCGATCTCTGGGTTCGCCGTCCCGATGGCAGGCTGATGGAAACCCAGCGCCAGATCTGGCAACGGGCCGAAGCTGAAACCCAGCGCGCGGAAGCTGAAACCCGACGGGCCGAAGCCGAATCGCAACGTGCGGAGCGCCTTGCGGCCAAACTAAGGGCTCTGGGCATTGATCCGGACGCCTCCTGAGCGCTTTGGGCCGCCAGATCCCCCACCGACCGGAAAATTTTCCGAGCACACGGGGCGAATCCTGCTATCTCCTTCCACCCCGCCCTGCGGTCGGCTGCGTTTCGCACCGCCTGCCGGGCTTTCCAACGCCCCCCACCCTGACCTATGCCCAAGAAAACCATTCGTGACATCGACGTCTCCGGCAAGCGCTGCCTCGTGCGCGTGGACTTCAACGTGCCGCTCGAGCGCCAGGACGGCCAGATCGTCATCACCGACAGCACCCGCATCCAGGAAACGCTGCCCACGATCAAGTATCTGATCGAAAAGGGAGCCCGCATCATTTTGTGCAGCCATCTGGGCCGCCCAAAGGGCAAGCGCACGCCCGACGAAAGCCTCGCCCCTGTGGCCCCGGCGCTCGCCGCGCTGATCGGTCGTCCGGTCGCTTTTGCCGGTGACTGCGTGGGCCCGGAGGCCAAGGAGCTCGCCATGTCCATGGGCGACGGCGATGTGCTGCTGCTGGAAAACACCCGTTTCCACGCCGGTGAGGAAGCCAACGATGCCACCCTCGCCAAGGGCATGGCCGATCTGGCCGAGATCTTCGTGAACGATGCCTTCGGTTCCGCGCACCGCGCCCATGCTTCGACCGCCGGCGTGGCGGACTACCTGCCCGCCGTCTCCGGCCTGCTGATGGAGAAGGAACTGGCCTACCTGCATGACGAGCTCGAAACCCCGCAGCGCCCGTTCGTGGTGATCCTGGGCGGTGCCAAGGTGAACGACAAGATCGGCGTGATCAACCGCCTGCTCGACAAGGCCGACACCATCATCATCGGTGGCGGCATGGCCTTCACCTTCCGCAAGCTGGTGGAAGGCATCACGCTGGGCAACAGCCTCTACAAGCCCGAGTGGGAGCCCATCGCGCAGGCGGCGCTCGACAAAGCCAAGGAGCGCGGTGTGAAGATGCTGATCCCTGTGGATGCGCTGATCACCGACTCGTTTGACTTCGGAGCGAAGACCGTCGGCAACACCCGCTACACCGCCGTTGGCGAAGGCATTCCTGATGGCTGGGAAGGCGTCGATATCGGCCCTGAGTCCGTGAAGCTCTTCTCCGAAGAAATCGCCAAGGCGAAGACCGTGCTTTGGAACGGCCCCATGGGCGTGTTCGAAATCAAGGTGTGCGCCAAAGGCACCTTTGACCTCGCGGAAGTGATCGCCGCCAATCAGGACGCCAAGACCATCATCGGCGGCGGCGACAGCGTCAAAGCCGTGAAAAAGGCGGGCCTTTCCGACAAGATGACCTTCATCTCCACCGGCGGCGGGGCTTCGCTCGAACTGCTGGAGGGCAAAATCCTTCCAGGCGTGGCCGCGCTTCAAGACAAGTAATCCTCTCACGACACCCATTCATGACCCATCATCGCAAGCCCGTTATCGCCGCCAACTGGAAGATGCACAACTCTCCGCAGGAGACGGACGACTTCCTGCGTGCCTTTCTTCGCCTGGTGCCGGACAAATGCCCGATCACTGTTGTGATCGCCCCGCCCTTCATCAGCCTGCCAAAGGCCACGGAAGCTCTGCACCATGCCCGGCATACCAGCGTGGAGCTTGCCGCCCAAAACATGAGCCAGTACCCCAGCGGCGCCTACACCGGCGAGATCAGCGCCCGCATGCTCAAGGAAGTCGAAGTCAAGCATGTGATCCTCGGCCACAGCGAGCGTCGCAGCCTGTTTGGTGAAACCAGCCAGATCGTCAACGCCAAGGTGATAGCCGCCCTGGAAGCCCGCCTGCATCCCATCCTTTGCATCGGTGAAACGCTGGAGCAGCGAGACGCCGGGCAGATTGAGCAGGTGCTCGAAAGCCAGTTGCGCGAAAGCTTGGCCGAAGTCGGCGCCCGGCGGGTGCTGGACTGCGTGATCGCTTACGAGCCCGTCTGGGCCATCGGCACCGGTCGCACCGCCTCGCCCGAGCAGGCCCAGGAGGCGCACGCCTTTGTGCGCAAGGTGCTCACCGCGATGTACGACGAGGACACCGCGCAGAAGCTGCGCATCCAGTACGGCGGCAGCGTGAAGCCCAACAACATGGCCGAACTCATCTCGCAGACGGATGTGGACGGAGCCCTGGTGGGCGGCGCCAGCCTGGAGTCCGGCAGCTTCTGGGAAATCTGCCGAGCCGCCATCGATTATGAGAACGCGCAGAACAAGACGCCGGACTTTGGCTCCAACGACCTGTAGCGATCCTGGCGAGCAACAATGATCTGAAGCGGGGCCGTCGTGGCCCCGCTTTTTTTATCTTTCCAGCACGCCAGTGAATTTGCAGCCGCCCCTTTGCGTCTGTGTGGAGAGCCTGGGCCATGCAGGCTCCATAAAAGAACTTGAAATTCCATGATTTTTAATAAAAATTAACCACTACTTATGAAAACGCTTCCGCTTCGCCCAGTTGCGGCCCGCTTGATGCCCCTGTTGGTGATCGTTCTGGCTCTGACCGGAATCTCCCATGCCCGGGCGCAGTCCGGTGCGTCGACGGATGCTTCCAACTTTTATGAACAAGGCGACGAAATGAGCCGGCGCGTGGGCGGCTTCCTGCGCCACATGTTCTATGGGGAGGACCGCACCTCCATGTACCCGCCGCCAAGCACCCCTCCGCCCTCAACCCGGGCAGCGCCCCCTCCTGGCGTGAATTACCAGTATGCCCCCCCTCCCGTGCCCACTGGTCGCCCAGTGCCACGCCCCTCGTCCCCCGCCCCGGTGAATGAGCAGGAGCGCCCGCTGCCGGTGCACCGGAAGCCCGCCCACGTCAACGAACCTGAACAGATTCCTCACCGCGAAACCACAGCGGTGCCGGACCGCCCGAAAAAGCACGCCGTCACGCAGGACACACCGCCCAAGCATGTGGAAGAGTCCCCGCCAAAGGTCGCAATCAAACCGAAGAACTACCTGCCACCCACCCTCAGTCACGAAGAAGTGGTCGCAGTGAAGGCCAAGCAGAAAAACAGAACGGCGACCTCTACCAGCCACGACACCGAAGCATCGGCCAAACCGAAACAGAAGAGCAGCTCTTCGCCCTCCGGTCATGCCGATCTGGCGGCAAACAAGCCAAAACAGAAGAGCAGTTCCTCGCCAACTCCTCGCCATGATGATGTGGCTGAAGCCCGGCCCAAGCACACCAGCAGCCCGCCCATTTCAACATCAGGCAATGACACCCTCGATCCAGTGCCGAGCGAGCCTTCCCAAAAGGAAACGGTGGTCATCGCTCCCGGCCCGGAGGAGCAGTCCAAACTGCTGTCCACAAAGAAAGTGGAACCCACCCGGTCCGCCTCCGCAAAGAATGACACGGAAAAGCTTTCCCCTTACACGGAGAGCTTTGGCCACAATTCCTTCGCTTCCTCACTGAACCAACCGCCTTCTGGTGGCACCAAAGTGGACGAACCCAGGACGAAGGAGAAGGACAAGGAAACGGACAGCGCCGTCTCGTCGCCCGCCGGCAGCCCTGGCGAGCCCAAGTTCCCGGCCGGCACGCGCGGCAGTCATGCAGGGCGTGTCATCAGCCCGTACCCGCCCCACAACGAGCTCGATGTCAGCGGTCTGCCCAGCGGATCGCTGGCGGTGGATCCCACGACCAGCAAAGTCTTCCGCGTGCCGTAAAATCTCCCACGCGCGGGCTTTGAAAGCGCCGTTGGCGGCATTTTTGTGCATTCCTTGCGAACTTGTGCGCAGTTCTTGCAAGACAACGGTAGCCTGGCACGGTTAAACAGGCGTATCATTCCATCGACGGACCGGGTTGCCAGATCGCGATTCACCGCCGACGCTCCATCCCTCTCCACGCATGTCCACCGTAGCCATTCGCGCCGCCCAGCTTCCACCTCTCGTGCCTATCACGGTGCGCCGCACCCGCACGCCGAAGAAGACGTTGCCACAGACCAAGCTGGAGCGCGATCACGTGCTGGCCCGCATCCGCGCCTACACCGAGGAGCACAAGCTTGTGCCGCCCATGCCGCTGGCGGAGCTGCGCGAGCATGCCGAGACCATCATTGCTGAAAACCAGTTCAATCCCATCTGGATCGACTATGTGGGCGTGCTGCTGAGCAACGAAACCTGGCGCGAAACGCTGGCCACCATTCCGTATGAAAAGCGCCTGCTGCTCATGCCCAAGTGCCTGCGCGTGGAAAGCAAGTGCCCCGCCCCGTTCGATGAGTTCGGCCTGCTCTGCAAGCAGTGCGGCCTCTGCACCATCCAGGACTTCCAAAACGAGGCCGAGAAGCTGGGCTACGCCGTGCTCGTTGCGGAAGGCTCCGCCATCGTCATGAGCCTCATCCAGACCGGCAAGATCGAGGCCATCGTCGGCATCTCCTGCCTGCCCGTGCTTGAGCGCACCCACCCCTACGTCGAGGCCGCCGCCATCCCCGCCGTGGCCGTGCCCCTGCTTCAGGACGACTGCATCGACACCACCGTGGACATCGACTGGGTATGGGACTACATCCACCTCACCAGCGACGACAAGACCCGCCGCCTGAACCTCAACGCCCTGCATGAAGAAGTGCGCGGCTGGTTCACCCGCGAATCCATCGACGAATTGATGGGCCCCGCCAAGGGCGAGACCGAAGTCATTGCCCGCGACTGGCTCGCCCGCGCCGGCAACCGCTGGCGCCCCTTCCTTACCGTCGCCGCCCATCAGGCGCTGCGCGATGACGCCGAAGGCCCGCTCAGCGATGCCCTGAAGAAGGCCGCCCTCGCCGTCGAATGCTTCCACAAGGCCTCCCTCGTGCACGACGACATCGAGGACAACGATGCCAAGCGCTACGGCGAAAGCACCCTGCACACCGAGCACGGCATCCCTGTCGCCCTCAACGTGGGCGACCTGCTCATCGGCGAAGGCTACCGCCTGCTGGCCGATTCCAACATTTACCCCCAGCGCAAAGCCGAGATGTTCATGGTCGCTGCCGAGGGCCAGCGCGAGCTCTGCCGAGGCCAGGGCGCCGAACTCGTCTGGAACAACAACCCCACCGCCCTCAGCAGCGCCCAGGTGCTGGAGATTTTCCGCAGCAAGACCGCCCCTGCCTTCGAGGTCGCCCTCAAGGTCGGCGCCGCCCTCACCGGCAAGCTCGAAGACACCGCCGATGCCCTGAAGGAGTACAGCGAAGCGCTTGGCATCGCCTACCAGATCCGCGACGACCTCGACGATCTGGGCGACGACAGCGCCGCCGAAAACAACGTCAGCATCCGCCCCAGCATCATCCTGGCGCTCCTGCGCGAGCGCGGCACCGGCGAGGCCAAGGAAGTCATGGAGGCCCTCTGGACCGGCAAGTGCGAAACCTTGCCCGAGAAGGCCACCATCCGCGCCTGGGCCGAGCAAAGCGGCGCCCACGAGAAGGCCCTGCTCCAGCTCGAAAGCTACAAGGAAGCCGCCATCCGCAGCCTGCAGGCCGTGGACAACGCCAACCTCAAGGGCCTGCTCCGCCGCGTCATCGGCAAGATCTTCAACGACCTCGAAATCAAAGGCTGGTGCCGCGAGTTTGAAGTGAAGAACGGGGTGCCGGAAGAAGTGAAGCTGGCAGCGTGAGAATTGGTCAGGCGACTTCGTAGTCAGCCTCAGCTCAAGTAAAGCCCCGTGCACTTGCGCGCGCCTTCGAGAAGGCGCTTGCAACGGCGGCTGGCCGGTTTGTCACGCCCCGATTGCATGAGCAAGGTTTGATTGATGCATGGGTGAATTCCAGAACCATTAGTAAAGCTGTTATTTTCAATAACACCAAATTTCGATCTAGGTAATTGACATGGCTTTTGGCTAACCCAGAATTGCATCATGCACCCCTCCCTGCATGGCAAGCCGCTAAATGTTTATGCCTTTGCAGTTCACGGTTTAATCCCATTGCTTTTCTCATGTGGATTCGTCGGCCCTAAAGTCGAGGCCCGCGCGGCGGCGTATCAACTAGACTCTTCTTCCTACAACCATGTACTTACAGTGCGATGAATTTGCTTCAAAAACTCAGAGCCGCCCTTCTCTCTTATTATCAGCAGTTATCTCCCGAAACCCGCGATCGTCTGTCAAACATCCAACTCACACTCTCCCAAACCATGTCTGCATTCAATGATTGGCTGCAATACCACTGCGACCTGCCGCCCGATGCGGCCAACCCACACGGTCGCAAAACCGGTCCCCGCTGGCTCCAACTCTTGCTGGCAGCCTGGCTGATGGCCCTTACCGTCTGCCTCGTCAAAAATATGATACACCGGTGGCCCTCCGATGCCGACATGGCCATCATCAGCATCCATCCCAGCACCGAAGTGCAAACTGCGATAGCCGACAGGGATAGGGCGAATGCGGCACGTCATGACTATGAGGTCTCCAAAGCCAAGGCCGATGCAAAGCCGGAGGCCAAATCCGATGCAAAGCCAACAGCCTCTGAAATCGCCAAAAAGAAAACTGCGGCAGACGAGGCCGAAGCAACGGCGGTCGCATCTGAAGCCAAAGCCCTTAACACCAAAACCAGCAACAGACACACAAAGAAAATCTTGATGCTGATCATGCTTCTGGGTGCCATTGGCGGCCAGCTTCACGCCCTTACTTCGTTTGGTGCCTACTGCGGCAACGGCACCTTTGTTGGATCATGGATTTTTTATTACATGATGAGGCCGGTCGTGGGTGCCATGGTGGCGCTGCTGGCCTATCTGGGATTGTTGAGCGGCCTGTTTGCAAGCAGCACGGCGTCCGCCAGCACCAGCAACATCGGCCTGGCCGCCGCCTGCATGCTTGTGGGGTTATGTTCTGAGATGGCCATGGCCAAGTTCATTGAGATTTTCAGCCTGGTGTTCCAGACGGAAGCGTCAAAGCAGCGCGCCAATCCGCTCGCTCCTCCAGGACCGCCTACCAAGCCGGTGCTCCTTTCCCTCTCACGTCAGACCATGGTTGCAGCAAACCATGAGAATGTAACGTTGACGGGCAAGAACTTCCCAAATCCCAGCCAGGCCCATGTCGAAGGGAGGGTGCAACCTGTTACCTGGGTGTCGGCCACGGAGTTAACCTTGCTAGCCGATGCGGTGCCCGCCAACCCCGGCACGTATCATATTGCCGTAGTCAATCCCGAGACTCAACAAATATCCAGCGCTCTTCCCCTCACCCTCACCTAACCTCCTGAACCGTGGCCACCAAATCAACGACCGGGCGAGCCCGTAAAAAGCCAGCCAAGGTTGCTGTTGGCACCAGCGAGGTGAACGCCAGCGACCTGCGCGGGCTGCAGCAGGCGTGGCAGCAGAAGCATCTCGTGCCCTTCATCGGTGCGGGTGTGTCCATCCCGCACGGCCTGCCGTCGTGGAGGAACTTGGTGCTGGAAATGCTGTTTGAACAAGTGCCGCACACGCGACGCCTCGGCTCGCTGCCGCCCAACTATCAGCGCGCCCTTTCCGCGTGGATGACGGATTACTTTGACTACAACCCGCTTGTGCTCGCCCGCATGGTGGAGAAACAGTTCGCCAAATCCGCCCGCTCCGGGTCCTTCACCGAGTCCCTGAGAAACCGGTTGTACGTGCATGAGCGCTCTCTTCCGGCAGGCCCCAAGTCGGCTCTCCAGGCCCTGGCCGCCATGGCGGGCAAAGGCAATGACCAGCAAGGGCTGGCCGCTGCGGTGAGCTTTAATTTTGACGACCTGCTGGAACGTGAACTGGCGAGCCTGAACGTGCCGTGCACCCCTGTGTTTGACGGGTCGCGCAACCACAGCAAGGGCCTGCGCGTGGTGCATCCCCATGGCTACGTGCCCAAAACGGGGCCGGTGGGCCGCGGTTCTCTCGTTTTCACCGAAACCGACTACCACCACCTCACCGAATCCGTGTTTCACTGGGGTCTGGCGGAGATCGTCGGTCATCTTCGCAACAACACCGCCCTCTTCGTCGGGCTGTCCATGTCTGATCCCAGCCTGCGCCGCCTCATGGACGCCAGTCGCAACAGTGACATCCCGCCTCACTGGCAGATTCAGAAACGCCATCAGGTGCAGAACAAGGACATGCTGGCCGTCATGAGCGACGTTGAGCGCCGCGCCTCGGAATGGACGGCCAGCGTGGGAGGGCCGCCAGCCGGCAAACAGCCGGCGGAACTCGCAGACGCCATCAATGCCGCACTCGGGCAGGCCGACAGCTACGACCAGGAAGTCTATGAAACCATGGGCGTAAAGACCATATGGCTAAATGATTGGGACGACATCCCCTTGCTGCTGGAGGCGATTGCCTCTCCATAGTTTTCCGCAGCCGCTCCGCAGGCAGGCACGCCTGTGCGAGGCACTGTCTGCGGCCCGTTCCCAGAGAGGGGCTGGCCGCTACTTGTCGGGCTCCACCACGCAGCGGAAGCCCCTCTCCGCAGTGCGGAGCCCCTGGGGCTGCGAATTGCGGCTGGAAGAAAGCAGATTCACCGTGGACCAGCTCCCGCCCCGCGACACGCGACCCTTGTGTGTCTCATCGCCCCAGTCCTCGCACCACTCCGCCACATTGCCGGCCAGGTCATAAAGGCCCAGGTTGTCAGGCTTGAAGCTCATCACCGGTGCGGTGGTGGCAAAGCCGTCGTTGTAGCCCACGCTGGATTTCGCCTCGGGGAACTTCTCCTTGTAGGCCTCGTCCTGGTAGTTGCCACTGTTTTTGGGCGGCGGCCATTTGTTCCCCCAGGTGTACTCTCCCTTGATTTTGCCGCTCAGGCTGTTGGGCGTGGCCGTGGGTGACTCCCTCGCGGCGATGCCTGCGGCAAAGCTCCACTCGCGGTCCGTGGGCAGGCGGTACTTGCGCCCCTCCTGCTTGCTCAGCCAGTCACAGAAGGCCTTGGAGTCGTCCCAGGTCACGAAGACCACGGGGTCATCCTCACTCCCGCTGCCGATCGCCACCCCGTCCCGCTTCGGGTTTCTCCAGCCTTTGTCCACGCCAGGATTCGCCGCAGCATAAACGGCGTAATCTCTGCGGCGCGTTTCGTGGATGCAGAACAACACATTCGTTCCCGGCACCGGCACGAACTTCATGCCCAGGGTGTTGGTAAAACTCCGTGCCAGTCCGCTGAGCTTGGTCTTCGCGCCGCCGGTGGCGACGACTGCTGGCGCCGGAGCCGTTGCTGAGTTTGCGCTCACGGTCGGCACCGGCGCAGCGCCGGCTTCCGGCTCCACCACGCAGCGGAAGCCATAATCCCAGACACGGATACCGGGATTGACAATCAAGCGCCGCGAAGACAGCTCCTTGGCGGTCCACCAGCTTCCGCCGCGAACCACACGGTCCTTCCTCTTCTCATCACTCCAGTCGCTGCACCATTCCCAGACGTTGCCCGCGAGGTCGTAGATGCCCAGGTCGTTGGGCTTGAAGCTCATCACGGGCGCGAGAGTGGGGAATCCGTCGTTGTAGCCCTTGATGGGGCTGATGCCTGGCCCTTTTTCCGTGAACGACTCATCCAGCAGGTTCGCGCTGCCTTTCGGCGGCGGCCATGTTTTTCCCCAGGGATACCAGTCCTTGATTTTACTGTCCAGGCTGGCCGGAGTTGCGTCAGGTGCCTCCTGGTCACCGATGCCCACGGCAAAGCTCCACTCGCGATCCGTGGGCAGCCGGTAAGTGCGCCCTTCGCGCTTGCTCAGCCAGGCGCAAAAATCGACGGCTCGCTGCCAGTCCACCTCGACCACCGGCTCGTCATCACCGCCGGTGCCCACAAGCGCCCCGTTTCGCATCGGGCTCTTCCAGTCCGTCGGCACTCCACGCTCGGCGGCAGCATAAACGGCGTAATCTTTGCGGCGCGTTTCGTGGATGCAGAACAGGACGCTGGTTCCGGGCACCGGCACGAACTTCATGCCCAGGCTGTTGGTGAAGCCGCGTATCGGACCGCTGAGACTGGTCTTAGCGCCGGCGCTGGCGATAACTGCGGTGCCTGTGGCGCCCGTGATCCTCGCTCTCGCGATGTCTTCGCGCACCACCTTCACGCGGACGGCATCATCCAGTTTGCCGGCCTTGGTGAGTTCCAACGTCAGCGATGCCAGGGCCTGCTCGTACTTGTCGAACAGCGGCTGCAGGTTCTTGATGCGCTCCAGATCCCGCTGGGCGCGTGCACTGCGGTAGGTCTTGCGCAGAGCCTTGAGCGTGTCGGGCGTTTTCTCATCATCCTCAGCGGGAACATCCGCACCTTTTTCAAGATGTTGTTTCTCTTCGCGCAAGGCCAGCGCCACGTCGGTCTGCCCCGCCTGCGCGGCTGTCGTCAAAGCGCGTTCGAGCGCGCCCGAATAACCTTTGTCGAGCGCCGCCACGGCGTCCCGGTGGGCGGTCTGCACGTCGCGCTCGACAGCGGCCTGGAAACCTTGATCAAGAACCGCAAGGCGCTGATCCAGCTCTGAAGGCGGGGCGGGCGGCGCTTGCTCGACAACTGTTTTCGGCTTGTCGTCGGCCAAGGTTGCGGAGACGGCGGGCGGAGGCCTGTCCGAAGGCGGTGGTCTTGGAGGCGGATCGCCTCGTCGTGGTCCGTCTCCTGGCCCGGGTCTCTCGCCCGACGCCATGCGAGGAGGTCCTGGAGGGCGGGAATCTGGAGGCCCGTCCCTGGGGGGAGGATTGGGAGCCTTCCCAGGTGCCGGGGGCGGGGGGGCTTCCTCCGGCGCGGCCACTGCGGCGGCGGCCCGCTCGGCCACCACGTTTTCCTTGGCCGCCCAGGGTTTCCAGGCGAGCAGCACGACGGCAATCAGCGCCGCAGTGGCAATGCCTATGAGCGCGGGCACGGCTGCGGACTTCGGCGCTGCAGGCGGGGCAAATCGCGCCCCCGGCTGCGGGCGCTGCGGCTGGGCGCTGGCGGGCGTTTGCGTGGGTGCCGGCATCCTCTGCGGCAGCGGCGCGGTGAGAATCGCAGTAAGGTCGGCGCGCAAGGCCTCCGCGCTCGCGTAGCGCGACTCGCGCTCCTCCTGCATCGCCCGGTCCACCACCGCATCATAGCGCGGGTCCAGGCCCGGCACACGGGCGCTGGCGTTCTCGAAGCGGCCGCGCGGCACCTTGCCGGTGAGCATCTGGTAAAGCATCACGCCCATCGCATAGAGATCCGCGCGCTGATCAATGACCGTGCCGATGATGAGCGCCTCGGGCGCCACAAAGTCCGGCGTGCCCATGGCCTTGCCGGTTCCCGTCACCATCGAGCTGCCCGGCTGCACGCCCTTGGCCAGGCCGAAGTCCGCCACCTTCACCCGCCCCTCGCTGTCCACCATCACATTGGCGGGCTTGATGTCGCGATGCACGATGCCGTGGCGGTGGGCGTAGGCCAGCGCGTCGCACACATGCAGGGCGATCGCCAGCGCATGCGCCGGCTCCAGCCTGCCCCGGCCGGTGATCATCTGCTGCACGTCCGTGCCTTCCACGAATTCCATGACGATGTAGTACAAGCCATCAACCGTCTCGCCAAAATCAAACACGCTGACGATGCCCGGATGGCTGAGCCGCGCCATGGTCTTCGCCTCCTGCTTGAAGCGCTCGGCGTACTGGACATCCTCGTCCGTCAGCCCAGGCGACAGGATCTTGATGGCCACGTAGCGCTCCAGGCTGGTTTGGAAGCCCTTGTAAACCGCGCCCATGCCGCCCACCCCCAGCACTTCGATCACCTGATACTGCGGCAGCTTCTGCTCCAGCTCCTCCGGCGACGGCGGCTGCCATCGGCCACCCCCGGCCGTGTGCGGGCCCGGGCTCGCGTCCGGCGGGGGTGTGGGAGGGGGATCATCACTCATGGGATGCGTTCGCGAACAAAGCTCAAGAATACTACCATGAGCTTCTCCGAGCACCCCCTCAATCGCAAGAACGAAGTCTCACGGCAGCGACCTACGCGGACTTTATTCCTGCCACACCTCCTCCCGCCTCATGACAGCCAGTGGCCGAGAATGGTGCCCACCGTTCCGTAGGCCCACTTCAAATCCTCCGCCTTGTAAGCCTTTGACAAAATCACATGCAGCGCCGCAACCAGCAGGATCGCCGAAAAAACCAGCCCCACCGTCGCCTTGTTAAGGCCTGGGGCGGCTTCCTCTGCAGCCTCATTGGCGTTGTCTGAAGCCACCATGGCCTTCTGCGCGAGCTGCGTGGTCTCCTTATGAAGCCCCTGGAGCTGCGCTGTTTTCTGCGCGTCTGGAGACTTCACCACCCTCGGCAGGGCCGCCTCAAGATCTACGGTGGCAGATTTCGCCTCCGGCTGGAGCTGGAGGTGGAGGTGATGAACATGCCCAGGCCCCGCCGCAACGGGCGGGACCACCGGGTTGGACTCGACCTCGACATTCTTGCTCCCGGCCTGCAACGCCGCGACCTGGCTCACCAAATCAACGCGCTTGGACTGGTACTGAGCCAGCAACCTGCCCGCCTCGGCCCGGGCGTTCAGATATTCGGTCCTGACCCCCGAGGAGAAAATGACCGTCAAAAGCGCCAGCACCGGCAGCAGATAAGGAAGTTTCTTTGTCATAGGAGATTGGATTAAAACGACAAAAGGAGCAGGAACAGCCTCCTTATCTGTTAAACCAAGCTGGCTGACAACCCCTTTTCGCGCAGCCAAATATCAGAGCCGCATCATGGCTCGCCTTGGATAGTACCCCAAACCATCAGCCATCAACTTTCCTCAGCCTGCCGACATGCGCGGCTCCCGAACCAAGCGCCCATGACGGCGGGGACGCCGTCACTCCTTGGAGCGCGGACAGTTCAAAACGGTGGGCCACCAAGGCTTTCTGCCACTTTCCTTTAGCTCAGCGCCGCCACAATCGCCGCGCCCATTTCAGCCGTGTTCACCAGCCTTGTGCCGGGAGCCTGGGTGAAGATGTCGCCCGTGCGCAGGCCCTGCTCGATCACGTTGCGCACCGCCGCCTCGATGGCGCAGGCCTCGGCTTCGAGCCCCAGGGAGAAACGCAGCAGCAGCGCGCAGGAAAGGATCTGCGCGATCGGATTGGCGATGCCTTTGCCGGCGATGTCGGGAGCCGTGCCGCCGCTGGGCTCGAACAGGCCGAAGTACAGCCCGTCGCCCTTGGGCTTGCCCAGGCTGGCGCTGGCCAGCATGCCCAGCGAGCCGCAGATCATCGCCATTTCATCGCTCAGGATGTCGCCAAACAAGTTCTCGGTCACCAGCACGTCGAAGCTGCGCGGGGCCTTGATGAGCTGCATGGCGGCGTTGTCCACGTACAGATGGTCCAGCTTCACATCGGGGTAATGCTTCGCCACCTCCACCATGGTTTCGCGCCACAGCACGCTGTTGGTCAGCACGTTCGCCTTGTCCACGCTCATCACGTGCTTGCGGCGAAGCTGCGCGGCCTTGAAGGCCACGTGGCCGATGCGCTCGATCTCGCTCTTCTTGTAAACCATGGTGTCGATCACCTCGATATCGCCGTCCGGCAGCGTCGTGCGGCTCTTCGGCTGGCCGAAGTAGAGGCCGCCGGTCAGCTCGCGCACGCACAGCACATCGAAGCCCCCTTCCACCAGATCAGCGCGCACGGGCGAGGACGAGGTCAGCGCCGGATAACAAATGCCGGGACGCAGGTTCGCGAACAGGCCGAAGTGCTTGCGGATGGGCAGCAGCGCGCCGCGCTCGGGCTGCTCGTTGGGGGGCAGCTTCTCCCACTTGGGCCCGCCCACGGAGCCGAACAGGATCGCATCGCTCGCCTCGCAGGCCGCCACGGTTTCCGCCGGCAGGGCCTTGCCCACCGCGTCAATCGCCGCGCCGCCCACCAGTTGATGGTTGTAGCTGAAGCTCATGCCCGACTTGGCGGCGACGTGGTCCAGCACCTTGAGGGCTTCCTGCATCACCTCCGGGCCAATGCCATCGCCCGGCAACACTGCGATCTTGTAACTGCGGCTCATAAAATAGAATGGCCGCCTTGTATGGCGAGGATTGCCAGGGGAGCAAGCGCGTTGTCACGAAGGGCGGCGCCGGGCGCGACCGCCGCCTGCGGCCCTGCCAGCCAGAAGGCCGGAAAGATTGGCTGAAGACTTTCCATTTGGGTGTCTGTTCTGCTGACAGCCACTTTTTCTCATGAAGCGCCTCCTCTTCCTGCTCCTCACCCTGGCCCTGCCCTTGCAGGCCAAGGACCAGCTGCATCTCTACACCTGGGCCGACTACATCAAGCCGGAACTGGTGACCCGGTTCGAATCCCAACACAACTGCAAGGTCGTCATCGACACCTTCGACTCGAACGAGTCCATGTACGCCAAGGTGCGCGCCGGGGCCACGGGCTATGACTTGATCGTGCCCAGCAGCTACATGGTGAAGCTGATGGCCGGCCAGGGGCTGATCATCGCCCTGGACGCCGCCAAGCTTCCCAACCGCGAGAACATCGACCCCGAGGTGCTTGGCAAGATTCCCGACAAGAAGATGGAACATGCCGTGCCCTACGCCACCAGCTACGGCGTGCTGGCCTACCGCAAGGACAAGATCAAGGACCCCGTGGCCTCCTGGTCGATGCTCGGCCGCAGCTACCATCGCAAGACCTGCCTGCTCAACGACATGCGCGAAACCATCGGCGCCGCGCTGAAATCCCTCGGCCACAGCCTCAACACCCGCGACGACAAGCAGCTCGCCGCCGCGCGCGACGTGGTGATCGGCTGGAAGAAGAACATCGCCAAATTCGACAACGAGCAGTACAAGAGCGCGATTGATGCCGGCGAGTTCGTGCTCGTCCACGGCTACAGCGGCGACCTGTTCCAGGTGGTCAAGGACAACACCGAGGTGGGCATCCTCATGCCCAAGGAAGGCATGACCATGGCCTGCGACGAGCTCGTCATCCCCAAGGGCGCGGCCAATCCCGCTCTCGCCCACGCCTGGATCAACTTCATCCTCGACCCCGCCGTCGCGGCCGAGAACATGGAGTTCATGGGCTACATCATGCCCAACCTTCCCGGCCTGAAACAAGTCTCGCCGGAGTTCCTCAAGAACCCCGCCGTCAGCATCACCGCCGACTTGAAGCCGAAGTGCGAGGTGATCGAGGACCTGGGCGATGATCTGGCGAAGTACACGAAGGTGTGGGACGAGGTGAAGGCGGCGAAGTGACGGCTGGCGCCGCGTGGAACCGGAAGTGGCGTGAGAACCGCGCCTTTCATACGTTCACGTGAAATCATCATGACGTTCAACCGCCTCCGACCAAGCACCCGGCACTGCGCACTGGGCACTCTCTTCCTGTTCCTGCTCCAGGCCCTGCCCGCCCAGGAGCCCAAGCCGGCCCCCACCTACCTCGGCCGCAAGATTGCGCAGACCATGCATTACGCCGGCGCGAGCTGGCTGATCCGACATGAGCGCGAGCGGGAGGAGGCCAGTGAAACCATGCGCGCCGAGCTGCGCTTGAAGCCCGGCATGAATGTCTGCGACATGGGCAGCGGTAATGGCTACCACACCATTCCCTTCGCCAAGGCCGTCGCGCCAGACGGCAAGGCCTTTGCGGTGGACATCCAGCAGCCCATGCTCGACATGCTGGAGGCCGCCGCCCGCCGCTCCAACGTCACCAATATCGTCTCCGTGCTCGGGGCGGAGGACAGCCCGAAGCTGCCGGACGCAAGCTGCGACCTCATCGTGATGGTGGACGTGTACCATGAATTCTCACGCCCGGAGCCCATGCTGGCGGGCATGAAAAAGGCGCTAAAACCCCACGGCCAGATCGTTTTGGTCGAGTTCCGTTCTGAGGACGACGAGGTGCCCATCAAGCCCGAGCACAAGATGAGCAAGGAGCAGATCATGAAGGAGATGACCGCCAACGGCTTCGTCCTCTCGCGCAGCTTCGACAAGCTGCCCTGGCAGCACATGATGTGGTTTGAGGCTGGACAGCCCGCCCCGTCTTCGTTAAACACAGCCTCTCCATCCAAATGAAACACATCCTGCTCACCCTCGCGCTCCTTTCCACCCTCTCCGCCGCCCGCGCTGAAAGCGAATGGGTGCCGCTCCTCGACGGCAAGACCCTGGCCGGCTGGACCGATGCCAAGGGCAACCCCCCCGCCCCCGGCTGGGTGATGGAAGACGGCGTCCTGCACCGCAAGGAAAAGGCCGGCGACATCATCAGCGTGAAGGAGTTCTCGAACTTCGAGCTGGAGTGGGATTGGAAGGTCGCCGAAGGCGCCAACAGCGGCCTCAAGTACTGGGTGAAGGCCTTTCCCAAGGGTGGCGTTCTCGGCATCGAGTACCAGATGATCGACGACGAGCGCCACCCTGACGCGCACAAGGGCGACAACCACAGCACCGCCGCCCTCTACGACATCAAGGCCGCAGCTCCAGACAAGGCTGTGAAGCCCGCCGGCGAGTGGAACCACTCGCGCATCGTCATCAAGAATGGCGTGATCGAACACTACCTCAACGGCAAGCTCGCCGTTTCAGCAGACACCAAGTCGCCCGAATGGCCCGAGATGATCGCCAAAAGCAAGTTTAAGAAGGTCGAAGGCTTCGCTCCCGGCAATGGCAAGCTCCTGCTTCAGGACCACGGCGACGAAGTCTGGTTCAAGGACATCAAGATCAAGGAACTGCCCTGAGCGCGGGACCGATGAACCACGAGCCCTCAACCAGCCCTTGCGGCATCGGCCTCATCGGGCTGGGCTTCATGGGGGCCACGCATTTGAAGGCATGGCTCCAGGTGCCCGGTGCGCGCCTCGCGGCACTGTGCAATCCCAGCGGGCGCCATCTGGATGGCGACTTCACGGCTGTCTCGGGCAACTTGGGCACTGATCCGCCGCTCATACTCGACATGAGCCAGGTGCGCAGTTACCGCAGCTTCGAGGAAATGCTGGCCGATCCGGCAGTCACCGTAGTGGACATCTGCACCCCCACGGACACCCATCGCGATCTCACCCTGGCGGCGCTCAAGGCCGGCAAGCACGTCTTGTGCGAGAAGCCCATGGCGCGCACCTCCGAGCAGGCGCGCGAAATGGCCGCCGCCGCACGCCAGGCCGGTCGCGTGCTCATGCCCGCCATGTGCCTGCGCTTCTGGCCCGAGTGGGCATGGCTGAAGGAAGCCGTGGCCAGTGGCCGCTACGGCAAGGTGTTGTCCGCCCGCTTTACCCGCGTGGCCGAGCCCCCGGCCTGGGGCCAGGGCTTCTTCTTTGACGGCGCACGATCAGGCGGCGCCCTTCTGGATCTGCACATTCACGACACCGATTTCGTGCGCTATCTGTTCGGCCACCCCACGAAGGTGGACTCAGTGGGCCACACGAAGGTCAGCGGCTTGATCGACCACGTGGTGACGCGCTACCATGTGGCCGGAGGTGCGATTGTTCATGCCGAAGGCTCCTGGGCCATGGCCCCCGGTTTCGGCTTCCGCATGGCCTACCTCGTGAACTTCGAGCACGCCACGGCGGACTACGATCTGGCGCGTGGCGACGACGCTCTGCAGCTCTCCGCGAACGGTTCCAAGGAAACCATCAAGTGCGAAACTCCCGGTGGTCACCTCGCGCAGATGCTGCACTTCGTGCAAGCCGTTCAATCCGGTTCCAGCCCCACGGTCGTCACCGCCGAAGACGGTGTCGCCGCGCTTGAAGTGTGCGAGGCCGAGGCAGCTTCTGCTGCCATGAGCTGAAGCCGCCACGCCTCCAGGGACGCCTATTTGCCGTTGAGCAAATCATCAATCTCCGCCTTGGTCTTGCCCAGCTTCTGCTGGAGGCGGCCATACAGCTCGTCTTCCTTGCCTTGCTGGTAGAGAAGATCGTCGTCCGTCAGGTTGGCGTACTTCTGCTTCATTTTGCCCTTCACTTCGTTCCAATTGCCCTTCCATGCGAGGTTGCCGGGCGAGGCGGTCGCCGTATCCCTGCCCTCCTTCGCTTCCGCCTTCATTTCTTTGACCTCTTGCCTGACCTCGTCATGGGCCTTTTCAGAAGGAATCTTGTCGCAACTGACGAGGGCGACGGCGGTGGTGACAATGAGGATGAGGCTGGCTTTCATGGATCGGGTGGGTCGGTGTGAAGTGCTCCAGCACCGCCCTGGGAATCAGGGCCTGGCTGGATGAACGCGATCCTACCCAGGCGTCACCCCCACGACCATGGGGTGAACACCTGCCCGTCCGATTTAACAGTTTCCTTCGCTCAGTTCACTACGCCTCGCACACCGCCAGGCTGGCCGCATCCAGCTCGGGCTGGCCGCACTCGCGCGCGATTTCATTCATGGCCTCGACTTCGGCGGTGGTGAAGAGCAGGCCGTTGGCCTTCTCGCTGACAGCCGCCGCCTGGGCTTCGATCTGGCCGGGCAGGGTGGCGGTTTCATTGCCATGGGCGAAGACATCATCGAGCACGGCCTTCAAATTTTCGGCCTGCGAGCGCCCCTTGGCGAACAGGCCGGAGCCGATCGCATCGGGATGAATGACCTGGAAGTAGAAGGTGCAGGAGCCCTTCTCCCCACCCGTGGCCTGGCTGCCACGCAGCGTGGGCAGGGAGCCGCCGATGAGGGCGCCAATGACTTCATTGTACAGCGCGAGGCCGTAGCCCTTGTGCTTGCCAAACGGGATCAGCCACTTGGCCTTTTCGGGATCGGTGGTGGGCTGGCCGTTTTCATCCACGGCGGCATCCGGCGGCAGTTGCTTGCCTTCGCGGCGGAACTGCTGCACGCGCCCCATGGCGACGGTGCTGGTGGCCCAGTCGATGACGATGGGATAGCCCAGCGCCTCGGTCGTGGGCAGGCCCCAGGAGTGCGGGTTGGTGCCCAGGGTGGGAAACTTGCCGCCAAAGGGGACGACTTCCGCCAGCGTGGAGGTGCAGTTGGTGTAGGCGATGTAGCCCTTTTTCGCGGCTTCCATCACGTAGCCGCCGCCCCACAGGTAGTGGAAGGCGTTGTCCACGCTCACCTGGCCGATGCCGTACTGGTCCGCGAGCTCCATGCAGCGCTCCATGGCGCGGAAGGCCACGGCCTGGCCCAGCTTGAGCTGCGCATCCCAAATCTCGCTGGCGGCGAAGGGCTTGTTGATCACCTTGATCTCCGCGCCGGGTTTGCAGCCGCCCGTCAGGCTCCCGAACGAGTGGTCCAGATGCAGGGCCTTGATGCCGTTGTGCGTGTGAATGCCATGGCGTGATGCCATCTCACAGAAGCGCGTGGCGTCCTGCGCCTCGTCCGCCAGATAGCCGCGATGCAGGTAGGCGGCGGTGATGAGCTCGTTGTGCCGGGCGGCGGGGACGACGTGGTAGCTGGCCATGGTCTGGAGTAAGAGGTTAAAAGTTGGAACGCTGGCTATCCGCCATGCGCCATCCTCTATCAACTGGGAAAACAAAAGGCCGGAGCGCTGGCAGCGCCCCGGCCTTCCAAATCAGCTCGCCGACGAAGCTTACATTTCGTAGCCGGCCTCGCCGTGGTCGCTCAGATCCAGCCCGATCTCCTCGTTTTCCATGGTCGGACGCAGCCCCACCACCGCCTTCACCAGGAAGGCGATCACCGCCGTGGCGACGACGGCCATCACGATGGTGATGCCCATGGCCTTGAGCTGCTCAAGGTAAAGGCCGCCGTTGGCGACAAGAGCCGCAAGGCCGTTCTTGGTGGCCGCATTGGCCGCCGGATCAGTCACGGTGCCAAGCACGAGGTTGCCGTTCACCTTGCCGGTGGCCAGGAAGCCGGTGACCAGCGCACCCAGGGTGCCGCCCACGGCGTGCACGCCGAAGGTGTCCAGCGCGTCATCATAGCCGAAGGCCTTCTTCACCACGGTGCAGAAGAAGTAAGGCACGGCGGCGGCGAGAACACCGATGATGAGAGCGCCTGTGACATCGACAAAGCCGCAGGCAGGGGTGATCACCACCAGGCCGGCAACAGCGCCCGAGCAGAAGCCCAGGATGGAAGGCTGGCCGCCCTTGATCACTTCCAGCAGCGGCCAGACAAAGGAGGCGACCGCCGTGGCGATCGTCGTGGTCATGAAGGCGTTCGCAGCAATGCTGTCGGCGGCCACGGCGGAGCCCGCGTTGAAGCCGTACCAGCCCACCCACAGCATGCCTGTGCCCACTGCGCAAAGCACCATGCTGTGAGGCGCCATGTGGGTCTTGCCGAAGCCGTTGCGCTTGCCCAGGATAAGGCAGAGGATCAGGGCGCTCCAGCCGGAGCTCATGTGCACCACCGTGCCGCCCGCAAAGTCAATGGCCTTGATGCCGGCGGTGGCGTTCCACACGCCGTTCATGTAGCCATTGGCACCCCACACCATGTGGGCCAGCGGGAAGTACACCGCGAACATCCAGAGCGTGATGAAAAGCATGATCGCGGAGAACTTCATGCGCTCGGCGATGGCGCCCACGATCAGGGCCGGGGTGATGATCGCGAACATGAGCTGGTACATCGCGAAAACATTCTGGGACACCCAGAAGGAGTAGTTGCCGTTGGGGCTGGAATCGACCCCCTTGAGCATGGCGTATTTCAGGTTCCCGAGGAAGGCGCCACCGCCGTCAGGGCCATCGGCGAAAACCATGCTGTAGCCGCAGACCACCCACAAAATGGTGACCAGGCCGGCGCAGCAGAAGCACTGGGCCACCACCGACAGAACATTCTTCTTGCGCACCAGGCCGCCATAGAACAGGGCGAGGCCGGGCAGGGTCATGAACAGCACCAGGGCGGAGGACGTCATCATCCATGCATTGTGGCCGGGCCCCGAGGTGCCGGCGCTGCCGAACCCGGGGTTGAGGTTGCCATCCTTGTCCTTGGGAAGATTGCCATCCTTGTCCTTGTAGGCCGCGAACGCACCGCTCGGGTCGCCGTTGGTCAGGTAGGCTTCCAGGGCGGCCACCCGCTCATCCAGCTTGGGGGCCACCGCAGCCGGCGCTGGAGCTGCCGCAGGAGCGGGAGCCGGGGCTGCTGCGGGAGCGGGAGCGGCTGTCTGAGCGGCAGCACGGTCAGCATTGACCGCCGACGCAGCAACAATTATAGAGAACAGCACAGTATTAAACAGGGATGATAACTTCATTTTATGCGTGGTTGATTGGGTTGTCCGACTGTCTTCTAGCACATGGTTGGAAATAGGGACAGATTTCACTAAGGCGAAACCGACATGAGCATCTTTCATGCCATTGCAAAGTGAAATTTTTTCATCGTCGCCACGAAAGCCAGCAAACCTTGGTGTTAAGAGGTCCGGAAAACCTGTCAATTTTTTGTCATCATTCCTGGCACGGCGTTTCAGCACATGAATTTCCACTCTTTCCATACTTAAAGGCGTTTCAGAAATCCCTTGTTTCCCCGGCCAGTTGCACGCCCCTTTTCCATCCATGAGTCCCTGCGTGGCCCCACAACCGCCATCGTAAAAGCCGGGATGCTCCTCAGAGACGTCAATGCTCCCTGCCAAGGAACACCCAGCCGACAAACGCCAGGACCGGTAGCAGGATGGGCAGCGAGTACCGCACCAGGTAGCCCGTGAACGAGGGGGTGTGCACATGCGCCTTGTCGGCAACAGCCTTGACCATGAAATTGGGTGCGTTGCCAATGTAACTGCCGGCGCCGAAGAAGGAGGAGCCCAGCGAAACCGCCAGCACATGGGCTCCCTGGCCGGCCGCATACTGCGCGACCTGCCGCGCATCATCCACCGAGGCATGCTGCCGGCCCATCGCCGCCGTCAGGAATGCGAGGTAGGTGGGCGCGTTGTCGAGGAAGGCGGACAGCACGCCGCTGCCGAAATAGAACTGCAGGGGGGTGGAGACCACCAGGGCACGGCCTTCCTGAAGCATCTCCAGCGCCGGGCGCATGGTGAGGAAAATGCCCGCGAACAGCCAGCCCACCTCCTTCAGGGGCCCGAACGAAAAATCGTTCGCCTCATGCACCGGCGGCAGGGCGGTCTTGTAGGAGACCAGGGCGGCGGCGGCCATCACCAGGGCGCTGACGGGAACGGCAAAGGCCTCCACACCGATCTTGAGGTCCCGGGGCAGCAGCGTCGCGCCCAGGACGACCCCCAGCCAGACGAGGTGGATGAGACCGCGCACCTTCCATTCCTCGTGCTCATGCGCCACCTGCTCCTGCAACCGCCGGGGGGCGCGGTGGAAATTGCGCGCATCCAGCACCCAGAAGAGCCCGGCCAGCAGGCCCACGGCGGCGAGCCAGGCCGGCCAGGCATGCTGAAGCACCCACCAGAAACCGACCCCGCGCAGGAAGCCCATGTACAGCGGGGCGTTGCCCACCGGCGTCAGGCTGCCGCCCACGTTGCTGATGATGAAGATGAAAAAAACGATGTGGTAGGAGGTGATGCGATACTTGTTCATGCTGATCCAGGGCCGGATCAGCAGCATCGAGGCGCCGATGGTGCCCACCACGTTCCCCAGCAGGGCCCCGGCGAGCAGAAACAGCACGTTCTTCCACGGCGTGCTCCCTCCCTTCACCCTCAGGTTGATGCCGCCGCAGATCACGAACAGCGAGCCGATCAGCGCCATGAAGCCCAGGTACTCCTCCAGCGTGAGGAGCACCGGCCCCAGGTCGCGCCTGGCGAGGGCGTACCAGGCGGTGGTGCAAAGCCCCAGGCCCAGGGACACCTTTTTGAAATGGCGCTCCCAGAAGCGGCCGGCCAGAAGCGGCAGCAACGCGATGCAGAGCAGCAGGACGCAGAAAGGCAGCACCATCCAGACCGGCGGTGCGGCAGCAGCGGTGGCGGGCGTGTTCACGTTTCCTCAGGCATGGGCGACCCGGAAATAGACACCCGCCACGCACGAGAGAGTCGCCACAGCGCACGCGAGCCACAAGAATCCCGGCATCTTCAGGGCCGGTTCCTTCCTGCTGCGCAGCCAGGTGCCGAGGCCACGCCCCAGGAGCAGCATTCCTGCCAGGAGAGGCAGCCCCACGGCCATCTCGGGGCGGGCGGCATCCCCGGTGGCCACCACACGCGCGCTCATCAGCAGCGTGAGGCTGGCAAAAACCCCGTTAAGAGCGGCTGGCCGGCTGCTGGTTTCGCGCCACGCAAAGAACGTTGCAACGAGGGTCAGGAACGAGACGACGATCATGAAAACAACAAGCATGGGAAAAGGAAAGGGATGTGGGTTGGTACGAAAAAGCCATGCCCCGGATGGACCCGAGGCATGGCTCCGTCAATCTGAATCGGCCTGCGGCTAGAGCGGCGAAACCTTGTCCGACACGTGGAAGTCGGGGTAGGCGATGGCGCCCATTTCCGGTTCATCCAGGCCCTGGAGCTCGTCTTCCTTCTTCGAGCGGATCGGCACGATGAAGTTCGAGATGGTGAACCACAGGAAGGCAAACGCCCCAATGAAGATGAAGCAGGTGCAGACATCAATGAACTGCGCCGTCAACTGGGAGAAGTCGCCCACAGGGGCGCCAAACCAGGAGCCGAACAGGCCGGTCACACCCTGCTCGGACCAGCCGCTCTTGGGATCGGCCAGGGCCGCATAGGCCTTGAGCGACGCCGCCGTGGTTTCAGGAGTGGTCGTGTCGTTCATCACGATCTTGAACACGCCGTCCTTGACGAACTTGTGCACCCCGCCCCAGCCCTGGCCATAGGAACCATTGGCGAAGAGACCAACGGCCAGAACACCGAAGGCACCGCAGCAGCCGTGCACCGACACCGCGCCCACCGGATCGTCCACCTTGAGAACGCGCTCGACAAAGAACACTGCGGTCACCACCAGGAAACCGGCGATAAAGCCGATCAGGAAGGCACCGGCGGTGTTGACGAAGGCGCACGGGGCGGTGATCGCCACCAGACCGGCAAGCATGCCGTTGCAGATCATGGTCGGATCAGGCTTCTTGGTGAGGATGTACATCAGAATCGTGGCGCCGATGGCACCGGAGACGCTGGCGAGCATGGTGTTGACAGCGACCACCGCAATGCGGTTGTCGGTGCCGGCAAGAGTCGAACCGGGGTTGAAACCGAACCAGCCGAAGGCCAGGATCAAAGTGCCGGCGACCACCATGGGGATGTCGTGACCAGGAATGGCGCGAGGTCTCCCATCAGCGCCGAACTTGCCGATGCGGGGACCAATGACGATCGCGCCCATCAGGGCCATCATGCCGCCGCACATGTGCACCACGCCGGAACCGGCGAAATCAACCGCACCATGGCCGAACTCGAAGTTCTGGCCGAGCTGGGCCAGCCAGCCGCCGCCCCACACCCAGTTGCCATAGATGGCATACGGGAACATGCCGACCCAGACCCCATAGATGATGAAGTTCTTGAAGTTCCAGCGTTCCGCCATCGCACCGGTCGGGATGGTGGCCGCAGTGTCCATGAACACCATTTCGAAGAGGAACAGCGTCATGATCGCGGTGTCGAAGACATCGCTGCCCAGGAAGAAGCCCTTGTGGCCCAGGACGCCCATGTCGTGGCCAAACAGGTGCACCGTGTACTCCTGGTTCAGCAGGCTCAGGCCCTGGCCCAGCGTGGGCTGCCAGCCGATGTTGACCGGGCCGTTGTAGTAGCCGCCGAACATGAAGGCAAAGCCGCAGATCCAGAAGCCCGTCACCCCAAGGGCGTAGATGCCGATGTTCATGCCCATGGTGTGCGAAGCGTTCTTCGCCCGGACGAGACCGGTTTCCAGCAGGGCAAAACCCAGCTGCATGAAGAACACCAGGAAGCCTGTGACCAGCGTCCACACAAGGTTGATGGAGACTTTGTTGTGAGCGACATTCTGGATGATTTCATCCGTGGTCACCTTGTCTTTGCCGGCCGGATTCACCGTGGAGGAGTCGGCGGGCACGGGCCACTGAAGGTCGAGCGCGGTGCCGGAGTTGCCCCCGTTGATGGTGGCGCTGTTGAGGATGGTCCCTTCAGAGTCAGGCGTGTCCACCTTCGCTGCGGGCGCGGCAGGTGCCGCAGCCGGAGCCGCAGCTGCCGCCGGCGCTGGCGTGACCGGTGCTGGCGCCGCTGGCGCCGGAGTGGCCGGCTTCGGCGCGTCCTGCCCCTGGGCGGGGGTGAGACTGACCAAGGCTGACATTAGTCCCGCCGCCATGATGGCGAGGGAACATTTTATCACGTGTCGCATTTTCATGGGATGGTGGATCGGGGTGCAGATGCGGTGTTGTTGTGTTGCGGTTCGCCCGGGCGTGAGCCCAGTTCGTTGTTAAGGTTGTGTCATGATGCCGTCGGCGTGGTCCGCCTGTTTCACTTTGCGCCCCGGGGAGCGTAGAGTTCAATTCAATGGCCAATCAGTCCGTTGGCTTCCGCACCCCTCCCCTCCTAGCGCTTTTCAGGCCAACTTTTTGGAAAAGGCGTTGGGCAGACCGGTTAAATCGACATTAAATTTATCCGTATCTCGTTAAATTTTAGTTAAGGCTAACCATTTCTTGCGACCGCCCTTGGTTTTCTAGGTCTTATTATGCTGACTATACTCTTCTGCACGTCAGTCCGCACATCCAAGGATTTCCCACCGTGCCAGGCTCAGAGTGATGACGATTCCTTTACTCCATTCGTTAACGTTCTGAAAATGCCGCCCCTCTAAAGCGCGCCCCTTGAAATGGGTCGTCCCACGCCTCGCACGTCCTGTCCTCTCGCTTCTCGACCGCGCAGCGAAAGGGCTGGGGGTGAGGGGGAGGAACGGCCCAAGCCCGGGGTTTCTCCACCAGGTTTCAACCCATCATCGCATCAACATCACCACGCCCGCCGGAATGCCGCCAGGGCACCTTCCGACCGCACTAGAATTGCGCCAGGAACCTCACGTCATTCTCAATGAGATGACGAATGTCGGTGATCCCGTGCAGGATCATGGCGAGGCGGTCCAGCCCCAGCCCAAAGGCAAAGCCCGTCACCTGGTCAGGATCGAGAAGCGCATCGCCGCGCGACGCGCCCACCGCCTGAAACACCGCCGGATCAACCATGCCGCAGCCGGCGATTTCGATCCAGCGCGCCTCCCGGCCTTTCGCTTCCAGCTTCACATCAATTTCAAAGCTGGGTTCAGTGAAGGGGAAGAAGTGCGGGCGGAAGCGCACGGCGGTCTGCGGGCCGAAGATTTCGCGGAAGAAGAACTCCAGCGTGCCCTTCAAATCGCCCAGGCTCACGCCCTTGTCCACATACAGGCCCTCGAGCTGGTTGAACACGCTCAGGTGCGTGGCGTCGATCTCATCACGGCGGTACGCGGCGCCGGGCGCGATGATGCGGATCGGCAGCGACTTCACGGTTTCCATGGTGCGCACCTGCACGGAGGAGGTGTGCGTGCGCAGCAGCCGGCCGTCGGCGAGGTAGAAGGTGTCCTTCTCGTTACGTGCGGGGTGGTCGGCAGGCGTGTTGAGGGCGTCAAAGCAGTACCACTCGGTTTCGATTTCCGGGCCGTCGGCCAGCACGAAACCCATGCGCCGCAAGGTGCGGATCGCCAGGTCGCGGATCTGGGTCAGCGGATGCAAGGCCCCCACGCCCGCCAGAGGGCGGCCCGGCAGGGAGACATCAATGCCTGCCACGGCCGCCGCATCCTTGGCGCTTTGCAGGGCGGCCTGCCTGGTTTCAATCGCACTGGTCACGGCCTCGCGCACCTCGTTCAGCTTGGCTCCGGCTTCCTTGCGCTGATCCGCCGGCACATCGCGCATTCCGGCGCTCAGGGCGGTGATCAGGCCCTTCTTCCCCAGGTAGTGCACACGCACGGACTCAAGGGAGGCTTCGTCGCTGGCAAGGTCAAGGGCGGCCAGAGCTTCGG
>CAINXC010000365.1 GCA_903854655.1 uncultured Verrucomicrobiota bacterium
AGCCCAGATCCTGTATGACCTGGGCATCCGTAAACTGCGCCTGATGACCAACAACCCGCGCAAGGTGGTGGGCTTGCAAGGCCACAACCTGGAGATCATCGAGCAGGTGCCCATCAAGCTGGAACCCAACGAACACAACGCCAAGTACCTCGAAACCAAGCGCGACAAGATGGGACATGAGCTATGAAAGTGATCAGGGATGACCGAAAGGCCCTTCCTGACCACCTTTTTGCACAACGCTTCCAACTTCCGAGCTCCCTTCCCTGTCGCTTTCCCACTCCCCCATGTCCCACGCCATCCCTTCCCGCCCCCAGGTCTCCCAGGACCGCAGCCACATTGCCATTGTCGCCAGCCGCTACAACGAGCAGTACGTGAACGCGATGCTCGAGGCCGCCCGGGACGAGCTGGAAACCGTGTCGCCCAACACCTCGATCAGCGTGTACCGGGTGCCGGGGGCGTTCGAAATCCCTGTCACCATCGAGAGGGTGCTGCGGCACAGCGAAACCGACGCGGTGATCGCCCTGGGCCTGATCATCCGTGGCGAAACAGAGCACGGCGACCTGGTCGCCTCCTCGGTCACGAATGCCCTGCAAAACATTGCCATCACGCATGGAACTCCGGTTGTGCATGAGGTCCTGCTCGTCGATAACGAGGAGCAGGCCGAGGCCCGCTGCATGGGCGAGGAAATCAACCGCGGCACCGAGGCTGCGCGCGTGGCCGTCAACATGGTCAGCCTCTTCAAAAAGATGAGCGCCGCACAGGGCGTCTAATCCCTCCATTCCAACCAACCCCTTTTTCACCCCCTCTTTTTATTCATGGGCAGACGACGCGAAGGACGCGAAACAGCAGTGCAATTTCTCTTTGCACATGATGTTCACGAAGGCGCAGGCAATCCCTCAGCCGAAGAGCAGAACGGCTTCTGGGAGTTGCACAGCGCAAGCAAAGGCGTGCGCGAATTTGCGGAGCACCTCATCAAGGGCGTGCTGCAGCATCTGCCGGAAGTGGACGCCCGCATCGTCAAGGCCTGCGAGAACTTCAGCCTGGAGCGTATTGGCGGCGTGGAGCGCAACATCCTGCGCCTGGGCATCTATGAGCTGATCCATACCCCGGCACTGCCTTCGGCCATCATCATCAATGAGTGCATCGAGATCGCGAAGAAGTTCTGCGCCAGTGATTCCAGCCGTTTTGTGAACGGCATCCTCGACCGCATCGGTCGTGAAGTGCGTCCTGGCGAGGCACGAGGCCGCAAGGGCAAGAAAGTGGTGGTGGAGGATGAGGAGCCTGCGGACGCCGCCAAACCAGAGCCGGCAAACAGCGAGCAGTAAGAAGGACTTTTCTTCACTCCTGATTTAACACTTCCCACCCTTCACTCCCCATGGCTGGTTTTTTCAAGTCCCTGATCGCCAAGTTCAGCAAGCCCGACATCGACTGGGATGAACTCGAGGCCGCGCTCGTGGCTGGTGACCTGGGGCCGAAACTAGCCATGCAGATCGTCGATGAGCTGAAGGCCCAGGGCCGCAAGCTCAATGGCCAGGACATCGTCGATGTGGCGCGTGAACGTGTGCGCGAGATCATGCCGCCCTCACTGCCGCCGCTGCTGCCCTTCAACGACAAGCCGAAGGTGCTGCTGATTGTGGGGGTGAACGGAACAGGCAAGACCACCTCCACCGCGAAGCTTGCCAGCCTGCTGGTCGGCAAGGGCAAGAAGGTGGTGCTCGTGGCCGCCGACACCTTCCGCGCCGCCGCCGTGGAGCAGCTCGAAGTGTGGGGCGAGCGCCTCAAGATTACGGTCATCAAAGGCCCGCCCAACTCCGATCCCCGCGGTGTGTGCTTCGACGGCTACGCGCGGGCGCAGAAGGACAAGGCAGACTACCTGATCGTGGACACCGCCGGGCGCCTGCACAACAAGCACAACCTGATGGAGGAGCTGAAGAAGATCAGCCGCACGCTGGGCAAGAAGGACGCCACCTCGCCGCATGAAGTGCTGCTGGTCGTGGACGCCACCACAGGGTCCAACGCCCTCACCCAGGCAAAGGCCTTCCACAAGATCATCCCGCTCACGGGGCTGATTGTCACGAAGCTGGACGGCAGCGGCAAGGGTGGCAACCTGGTGCCCATTTACCAGGAGCTGAAGGTGCCCGCACGCTTCATCGGCCTGGGTGAGAAGGCCGAAGATTTCAAGGCCTTCAATCCGAAAGAGTTCGTCGAGGAGTTGCTGTAGTGCTGCAACCAGAGCAGACCTCGCCACTGCTACCTACTTCTTGATCCCGGACAGGAAAGTGTCCGCCATCGATTTACCGCCGCCAGACTTTGATCTGCCGGGTTTGCTTCTGCCCTCCCCTGCTTTTTCCTTGGCCACACTCCGCACGGCTTTCGAGTGCAAGGAGGCATATTCCGCCTGCAGCTTGTGCAGGGACCGGGACACTTTCTCCAACTCGCCCGCGTCAACGCCCGTCGTACGCCCCTCTTTCACCGCCAATCGCAAACGATCCAGGGTTGCCAAGGCGGGAGTGTAACGTTCGACAGAGGCGTAGCATTGGATGGCGGCAAGCGCGTACCTGGCCTTGGCTGCATTCGCTTCCCAAAGCTGAAGGCAGGCTTCCGCCGCTTCAGTTTTTTCTCCAGATTTCAAGAGCTCGCCCACTTTCTGGCTGGCCGTGCGCTCTATCATAGCACCCTCGTAGTCGTGACGGGCGTCCTCCAACGCGGGGTGTGTGCCGACAGTGACAGGTTTTGACAGGTCCAGGACAATGCGGGCCTCCTCCAGTCTTCCGCATTTCACAAGACAGGCCGCAGTAAGGGCATAGTTCTGCCAGAAGTTGCGATGCTCATGGAGAAGATCCATCGCCAGATTTGCGGCCTCCTGGTCTTTTCGTTGTGAGGACAGTTCCTGCACCGCCTTCACCTTGATCCTTTGCTCCTCCATCTCCTTTAGGCCGCCAGCAGCCTCGTAATTTTGATTCCAGGCAGCATTCTTACTTTCTGCGACCAGTTTCTTTGTAGTGGCCGGATCACCGCAAAGCTCCAACGCAGTTTTGTAAAACTGGTTTGCTGCAGCCCAATTGTGCCGCTGCACACAATTTCGCGCCGATTCCAATGCACCTAAATAGCTCTGCTCTTGTGCTTGCATTTTTGAGGCAATCGCCTCCTTCTGCCCAATTGCGGCACCAGCAAGACAAATCCATACGGTGACGCAGGTGAGCAAGGTCGGCTTCATGGAACGAAAAATCATTGGACACTCCTCAGGGTGTTGCGGGAAGCGGAGCCATCAGAGGCTTGAGCACACTCGACCCCAGGTAGGACTCAAACAAGCTATGCGCCGCGTTTTGAGCCTGTTTGAAATCTTGTTGTATGACGCCTTGATACATCTGGCCCGTCCAATACAGCCCTTGATTCTCTTTTGCCCCTTTTGGCACGATATTGTTCTCAAACCACGTCTTCGCCGCCCCTACAATTTCTGAGCCCACATCCTGGCCAAGGATTGTTACAGCCCTTTCGGTTTGGTTCACAATACCCTTTTGATCCGCTATACTCTCAGCCGTCCCGAGAGCTCCCGTCAAAGCTTTGGCCTCTCCATAAAAATTCACCGCCTGACCGATGATTCCAGGAGTGCTGCCTCCAGCCTCTGTGCCAGCATTGCCCGGTGAGGTCAGAGGAGTGGAAACCAGAGGTTCCCCAGTTGGTGCGCCGGCCTGAAAGCCGCCGGCCGGGCTCGCTGCATCGACTGAAACTGTGGCACTATCCTGCCCTGGATTACCCTTGCCAGTTCCAGGAGAGTCTCCGCTTACAATGTAGCCTGTTTCACTGTTCGGTCCGGGCAACACCTGGTTTTGACTTGAAAAATCACCGGAAGATTGGTCGAACCGGTCCCCGGTTGATGGACTTGCAGGTGAAGCATCCGAAGGCCGGGTGATTGTGGCGAGCTTGCCATCCACGGGAGCATCGAAGACATCCGGGGGGCCCGCCAGATCATCAGTGTTAACAGGAGGGCTCACCAATGAGGCGTCTGCGCTGCTCGTGAGATTGCCAAGCTGCTGGTTCAGACTTGCTCGGTCCTGGCCGTATTGATCGGCTCCATCCTGGCCGGTCGCCACAGCGGCCTGGGGCGGGGGTCGTTCAGAGGCCTCAAGCGCGTTAAGATTGGAAAGCGCTTTGTTTGCGGCGTTGTCAATATTAGCACGGCCACGCTGCCCCATGTCCTGGATGCGCGCGTTGTCGCGACGCATTTGATCGGCCGCCTGCTGACGATAGCGGTCCAATGCCCGCTGTTGATCAGCAGCCATTTGCGTCAGGTTCGCCTGAATATTTCCGCCGAAACTTGCATCACTGGTGACACTCATGGCCGCCACTCTCTGGCGCTCAGCTTTCAACATTTGCAACTGTTCACCATTGTCCATCCGCCCGGCTCCTGGGGCCGTCATTCTCGCGATATTTGCATCCAGCCAATTGAGCTCAGTCTGTTTGTCCTGTGGAGTGATGCTTTGGGCCAGGGAGAAGCTGGCCGTAGCAGCCCAACCAACAAAAACACAAATATGGATCAATTTCATAACGGGCGCGGCTATGTGGACTTCATCCAGTTCGAATATCGCAGAACTCCATGCGGAAAAAGCTACTAACTTGCTGCGGTCTTTTCATTCTTCTTGGCTACCCCTTGCAAGGCTGCGGCCCTTGCCAGCTCCTTCTTCATTTCCTCCTCGACCACCTTGCGGAATTCGTTCGTCATCTCTTCCATGCTGCCCTTGAGAGTGAGAACACGGTTGTAAATGCGAACCGTGACTTCTCGGCCAGGACCGACATTGAACTGGCTCTTGTAGCTGGCAAGCACCCCGCCCAACTGGTTCACCTGATTCTCGGCAACTTGTGCATTGGCAGCGGCGGTGTCCACAATGCCGGCAGCATTCAGCATGTTGGTCTGAGACATGTTCACCACAGCGGTGTTTCCCTGGCGGGCCGCAGAAATTCCAGTAGCGGCGGATGCTACTCCCAGAAACGCTCCGATTGCCTCGTCTGCCTCCGCAGAGGCCTTCTCCTGCTCCGCCACCTGCTTTTGCGCCACCACAGGAATTGATTCCTTTTGCCACTCGTAATACATGCCTGATGTGGCAGTTACCGCAGGCAGAAGTACGTTGGTCAGAGGCACCAGCAATTGCGAGCATTCCACGGAGGCCGCCTCCCTGCCCATTTTAGTCAACCCCTCCGTAGGGAACACGCCAGGGGCCTTCGCATAGACTAAAGCTCGAAGTTCGTCGCGATTCAGCTTCAAACGCTGGCGGGCCGAGGCGACAAACGCAGCGGCTTCGTACATCAGCTTTACATCTGCCGCGCCAACGCCAACGGCATCGGTGGCTGAATGCGAGAAAACGAACTGCTTCGACGCCAACTCCACCCCGTCAATTCTCTTCGCTATTAGAGTGAAGTCCACGTCCCGCCCATTGGAGCCATTGATCACCCCATCGACCATGATGTCCACCGCTGGAGTGTCTGACCCGGCAACATATGCTTTCTCCACGCCTGGAGTTCGCGCAAGAGCCTGAATCAAAGCCGCCTGGAAATAGACGTGCTCGTATTCCCGAACCCCTTTGTCGATGGCAGACATCGCCTCGTAGTTGGGAGTGGTGAACTGTTTCACAGCGACTGTTACCGTTCCAGGAGGCTGGGAGGGCCTCGCCCTGTAATCGCAGGTGGTGCAGGCGGAGAGCCCAAGCAAAGCACAGAAGAGGAGGGAGGAAAGCGGGAGAATTTTCATGCCTAGCCAAGCATTCTATTCAGCAACCTTTTTAAAGCAAGCCACAAATGCTTCATCGCGGGACAATGCTTTTTAGTGAGCGATTTGGTTTCTAGGGTTTTTTAAACGCGCAATCTCGACTCCTGTTCGTTATTGCCGATCAGTCCACGTAAACGAACGCGCTGGCGTTGATCAGTGCCAGGCAGTAGTCGGTCACGGCCTCGTCCAAGGTGGAGGTCAGGGCCGTCTGCCGCTCCAGGAAAGCCTTGCCAAGAGCGAGCTCTTTTGCCGTAGGCGCCCGTGAGCAGCAGCGCCAGGTGGCTCGTGTCACAACGCTCGTGGAGTCGGAATCGCCGGGCATCACCTGAGCCGCCACCGCTTGGGCGGTGCCCAGGCTGAACTCGGAATTGAACAGCATCAGCGCCTGCGGGGCCGTGGTGGATTCGTTGCGCCGCCCGCAGCTCATCAGGGCATCGGGCTTGTCGAACAGCTCGAACAAGGGATGGCGCAGATTGCGGCGCGCGAAGACGTAGATGCTGCGACGGTCCAGCTCGCGGGGGTCCGTGGCTTCGGTCTGCTTTTTCTTGGGCAGGGTGATGGTGATTTCCGGCGGCAACGGCAGGTGGACGCCCGCCCCGCCAGGCTTTGAGTTCAGCCTGCCCGAGACGAAGAGCATGGCATCGCGCAACTCCTCGCCGGAGAGGCGGCGGCGAGGGAAGTGAGCATAGAGGGCTGAAGAGTCAGGGGCGGGTTCGGAGGTTGAAGTGCCTGGTGCGGAGTGCCCAGTGCGCAGTATTTGGCCGGACTGAGCACCGGGCACTGCGCACTCCGCACTCCCCTGCCGATACGTGGCGCTCATCACGATCAGCTTGTGCATGGCTTTCATGCTCCAGCCCCGGCGCGGCAGCTCAGTCGCGAGCCAGTCGAGCAGCTCGGGATGGGTGGGGGCTTCGCCCTGGTGGCCGAGATCGTTGGGAATGCCTGCCAGCGCTTTGTTAAAATGATGCTGCCAGAAGCGGTTGACCGAGGCACGAAGGAACAGGCCGTTCGTGGGCTGCGTAAGCCACTGCGCGAGCGCGAGGCGGCGGCCGGTGGAGGCGGCAAGAGGAGCGGCCGCAACGGCTTTTGCCTCAGGATTGGCGATGCGAGGGAAGGCAGGGCTTACTTCGGGGCCTGGGCGATGAAAGTCGCCGCGAATGACGACATGGCTGGCAGGTGCGGTGGCGCCGGCCTCGACAAAGCCCGGCGCAAGCTGCTTGCCCAGCTTCATCTCCGTGGCGTTGTCAAAGAAGGCGCGCAGGCGGTAGAAGTCGGTCTGGCTCAGGGGATCATAGGGATGATCATGGCATTGGGCGCAGCCGATGGTGACACCCAGAAACGCAGAGCCAAAGGTGCTGGTGATGTCGTTCAGCACGACGTGCCGCCGTTCGTCCTGGCGATTGATGTCCGGCATGTCCGGCCCGGAAACCAGGAAGCCGGTGGCCATGGTTTCGGGTGGCGACATCTCATCTCCGGCGATCTGCTGGCGCACGAACTGATCGAAGGGCAGGTCTTTGTTCAGCGCTTCGATGACCCAGTCGCGGTACTTGTAAGCATGCTTACGCTCAGCGTCGTATTCAAAGCCGTCGGTCTCCGCGAAACGCGCGAGATCGAGCCAGTGCTGCGCCGCTCTTTCGCCGTATTGGGTGGAGGCGAGAAGCTTGTCCACGTAGGCCTCATAGGCCTTGTCGGTCGGCGATTTAATAAACAACTGCACCTCTTCATTGACCGGCGGCAGGCCGGTGAGGTCGAAGGTCACGCGTCGGATGAGGGTGGCGGGATCGGCTGGCGGGGAAAGCGACAAGCCGGCGGCTTCAAGTTTCGCCAGGATGAAGCGGTCGATCTCGTCGCGCGCAGCCTCAGGGTGTTTCAGCGCAGGCAGATCGGGGCGTTGCAGCGGCTTGAAGGCCCAGAACTGGCGGTCTTCAGCGCTGATCGGCGGCTCGTCCTTGACCGGGTCGAGCGAGGCATGGATGGGCTTCGCGGTGGCGACAGAGCCGGTCAGCAGCACCAGCAGCAGCAAAGGCAATGGAGGCCAGGCTTTCATGGGCGTCAC
>CAINXC010000366.1 GCA_903854655.1 uncultured Verrucomicrobiota bacterium
CAGTCGGTTTTGACCTTTCTCAGCAGCATGTCGAGTTCTTCAATCATTGAGTTCGCCCGCGAGATGTGGTCGGGGAGCTTCTCCAGGTAGGTGCGTTCGAACTCCAGGCTTTTGGCGTCGCGCCAGGCGGCGCGCGTGTTGTCCCAGGAGACCATGAGGTCCTGGACGGCCTGGCTGAGGATGGAGGCGCTTACCTTGACGCTCATAGGGGTGGGGGCTGGCCGGGGTCGGAGGTGGGGGGAGGCGGCGCTTCGGCGGGGGCGGAGCGCTCGGCGTAGGATTCCAGGGTGCGGTGCTGCTGGGCGAGGTAGATGATGGCCCTGGGCAGGTCGTTGTCGAGGAAGTGGCGCAGGCTTTCGAGCTTCTTCACGCGCGGCTCGGTCTCATGATCGTACTTGCGGCTCCAGGCCTTGAGCATGTCGAGCTTGCCCTCGGCCTCGTCCACAAGCGCCTTGGCCTTGCGCACGGCCATCTGCTGCACGGCGAGGGAGTTCTTGAACTCGGAGAAGCGGGCGCTGATGAGCTCCTGGTTGGCCTGGTCGAAGAGCTTCTGCCGCTTCTTGCGCTGGTTCTCCCACTCCAGCTTTTTCTCGTTTTGCAGCCAGTAGCGGGTGCGCTTCACCTCGTCCGCGACCTGGTCGAGGGCGCGGTTGGCCTTGGCCAGAAAGATGATCAGGCTGGCTCGAAAGGACTCGAGCGCGTCAAGGGAGGTGATCTTCGCGTGATCGGCCATGGCTTAGCGTTGATCGAGGTATTCTTCGATGCGCTGGGCTTTGCGCAGCAGGTAGGGGGTGTGCTTGTCGGAGATTTCCATGAATTTCTTGAGCACCTTCATGGTGGTCACGAATTCCTCCGCAAATTTCTCCGCCTCCTGGTCCTGCCAGGTGCTGCTGAGGGCCGTGAAGCGGGCGTGGAGGGAGCCCGCCTTCACCTGCACGTCGTCGTTGAAGCGCTTGAGCTCCTTGGCGAAGCGCCGCACTTCCTCCGGGTCCATGATTGCCTGTGCCATATGTGTCGGTGCCTGTTATTTTGGAATTAAAGAGCGCCAGCGTATCATGCCGCTCCAGAGGTGCAATCCTGCGATTGCCTGATGTCCGCCTTAGCCGGGCAGCGGGAATGTCCGGGGGGAGCGATGCCTTTTGTTCGTCTGAACGCGTGCAACGGCTGGAAAAAACGCGTTGCAAAGATTGTTTTCGTAACGCGTTGGTTGTGCTTAGTGTAGTGATGGGCGAAAGCATTCGCCCGAACTGGGCGAGGTGCCCGCCTTGTCATGAGCGCTCCCACCGCAACAGATCGCCTCGAGGATTCACGGACACGGTCCGTGGAGGGCGGGCGGCTTGCATCGCCGCAGGAAGGGGCGAGCTGGATGCCGGACACGCGCTGGTCGCTGGTGCGCAAGGTGCAGGCGGGCGACACTTCGCTGGCGCTGCGGGCCCTCGGAGACCTGATGCAGATCTACTGGCGGCCGCTGTACGCCTACGCCAGACGGCGCGGCGAATCCCCCTCGGACGCGGAGGACGCGGTGCAGGGCTTCTGCGAGATGCTGATCACGCGCAGCACGATGCATTCGGTGTCCTCGGACCGGGGGCGGCTGCGCTCGTTCATGCTCACGGCGTTTGAGCGTTTCCTCATCGACCAGTGGGAGCGGCGCTCGGCCCGCAAGCGCGGGGGCGGGCAGCCGATGCTGTCGCTGGACCAGGAATCGGCGGAGCAGCGCTACCTGCATGAGCCGGTGGACCACCTGACGCCGGCGCACATCTTTCACCGGCAGTGGGTGTACACCCTGCTGGGGCAGGCGATGGAGGCCTTGAAGCGCGACTATGAGGGGCGCGGCAAGGGGGAGATTTTTGAGGCCCTGCGCGGCGCTTTGGACGGCTCTGATTCCGGCGAGGGGTATGCTGCGGTGGGCGAGCGCTTCGGCCTCAACGAGAACGCGGTGAAACAGGCCGTGTTCCGCATGCGCGCGAAATACCGCGAGATGGTGCGCGCTCAAATCGCCGAGACCGTGAGCGATCCGGCGGATGTGGATCTTGAATTTAAGGAGCTGATGCTCGCCCTCACCGGCGCCACCTCTTCGTAGCGCGTTGTTGCGCCGTGTCGGTAACCTTCACCCTGGGTTTCCGAAACAGGGAGTGACCATGATCTTCCCTCCCATTTCCAGTCTTCCGCCATCTGCCGTGCCCGCCGTGGAAGGTCGTCACCTCTGATTGTTGCTCTCCCTGGAACTGCCGCCGCATGCACACCTGCCCCAAGTGCCAGTTCAGCTATCACCAGGAGGCGGTGCCGGGCGGCCACTGTCCCCGCTGCCTGCTGACGGCGCTTGAGGATCCCGGCTTTCTGAGCGGCAGCGGCCTGGCCTTGTCCAACGGCGATCTCGCGGATGAGGAGCTGATGGCGGAACTGCCGGACTTTGACATCATCGAGTGCCTGGGCCGGGGCGGCATGGGGGTGGTGTGGAAGGCGCGCGAGCGCGTGCTGGACCGGCATGTGGCGGTGAAGCTGCTGCTCAATCCGGAGAAGGACCAGGCCTTCGTGGAGCGGTTCACGCGCGAGGCGCGCATCATGGCCCGCCTCAGCCACCCGCACATCGTGTCGCTGTACAGCTTCGGCCGCACCCGCTCCGGCCACTGCTACCTGGTGATGGAGCTGGTGGAGGGAACGAATCTGGCCAGGCTCATGGACAAGGGCATCCTGTCCCTGCCGCAGTCGCTGCAAGTGGTCACGGAAGTGTGCGCCGCGCTTCAGCACGCCCACGAGGCGGGCTACATTCACCGCGACATCAAGCCGGCCAACGTGCTGCTCGATGGCAAGGGCCGGGTGAAGGTGGGGGATTTTGGCCTGGCTCGCCTTTCCGCGCATCTGGACACGACAACACTGCACCTCACCAAGCAGGGCTTCAGCGTGGGCACGCCGCATTACATGGCGCCGGAGCAGGAGCACGGCAAAGGCGAGGTGGACCACCGCGCGGACATCTACAGCCTGGGCGTGATGTTCTACCAGATGCTCACCGGCGATCTGCCCCGGGGCGTGTTCAGCCCGCCCTCGCAGAAGTCCAAGGTGGACGTGCGCCTGGACAAGGTGGTGCTGCGCGCCCTGCATGACCGCCCGGAGAACCGCTATCAGCGCGTGGCGGATGTAATCACGGAACTGCAGGTGATTCGCGAGACCGCCGATCCGGTGCTGCGCGCTGAAAAGGAGGCGCTGCGCAAGGCCCGGCTCAAGCGCAGCCGGCTGGAAATGACCTTTGCCGGGCTGGCGGCGCTGCTGGTGGGCATCATTTCCGCCTGGTACGCACGCGGCTGGATGGACGGGCCGCCACAGGCCGCGCTGCGGGGCGGCGCCCAGGCTGGTGGCGGACTGCACGAGCGGGATGGCAGCCTGCTGCCTGCCGGCGATGGCATTCGCATCGCCCGCGAGGTGCGGCTGCAGCCGGCGGGGCTGGGCCCTGCCGCCGATTTTGGGCGCAGCATCGCCATGTCGGGCGAATGGCTGGTGGTGGGGGCGTCCCGAGGCGGGCAGCAGGGCAGCGTGTACTGCTACCGGCGCGGCGGCAGCGGCACCTGGCGGCTGGTCCAGCAGATCAGCAATCCGGCCGGCGCGAACGGGGGGCTGTTTGGATACTCTGTGGCGCTGGGTGACGGGCGGTTGGTGGTGGGCTCCCCGGTTTCCGGCACGCCTGTGAAGCCCGGCAACGCCTGGGTGTACAAGCTCAAGCCGGCCACAGGACAATGGGTGACGGAAGGTGCTCTGCCGGAGGACGGGGGCAGGACCGAAATCTTCGGCTATCGGGTGGCGGCGGTGGGCGGCGCCGTGGGCGTGATCGATCTGCGCGGCGGGCCCAAGGGCCGGCTTGAGCTGTTTTCCCTGGCGGAGACGGATGACCCGTCCTGGGAGACCAGCATCATCGCCGACGCCCCGGCGCATCTCATGCCGGGGGTGACGCTGCTGAGCCCGGGAGAGGCGTTCATCTCTTTGTCCCAGCATGGCGCGACCGGTGCTTCAGACGGCATTTTGCGCTTGCTGGCCGAGGCTGGAAGCAAGACCTGGAAGCAGGAGCTGATCCGACCGGAAGAGCATGATGGCGTGGCTCCCATCGCCTTTCCCGTGCTGGCTGCCGAGGGCGGGCAGCTCGTGGCCGGGTCGCCCAATGCTGCGGGCAATCACGGCCTTGCCTGGGTGTTTCATCGCGACACGGCGGGGCATTACCATCAGGAGGCCTGCCTCACGCCACCGCCTGAATTTGGCGCAGGGGAGACGGGCAGGTCCGTGGCCGTGCATGGCGACTGGATTGCATTGGGTGCTGACCACGCCGAGGTGGATGCGAACCACCGGGGCGGGGTCGCGGTGTATCATCGCCAGTCCTCCGCCGATGCGGCCGCCTGGGACATGGCGCTCAAATTGAAGGCCGATCCAGCGGTGGGCGCGAACGCCTACGGCCTGTGCGTTCTGATCGACGGCCAGAAGCTGGTGGTCTCCGCCCCGCAATCCCTGGACGACGAAGGCCAGGTCGCGGGTGCGGTGTTCGTGTACGAGCTGGCCGAACCGCTGAAGTGAGACGGTCCCGGAGTTGGAGCATTTCCACCCTTTTGTGAGGCCTGTGATACAAAAAATCAGCCACTGATATCACCGCCTGCGTGCGGTGAACCGGCTCAAAGTCCCGCAGCAAAAAGGAGCGCGGACACTCTTGTCCGCCATCAAAACACCTGCGGCGCAGCCGCGAACCTTCTCCCTGAAGCTTGCACGGCGGGGGCGCTGCTTCTTCTCGATAGAGTGGCGGCTGCGCCGCTGATTGATGATTGCGGACAAGAGTGTCCACGCTCCTCCCGCCCGTCCGGGCTTCCTACCCATTCGTCCTATACACAAAAATGAAAAGCAGAGGAATGGGGACAGAGGAATGAAGGAGCAGGGATGGATGTCGGAAGCCGCCTTTGCTCGCTGGGTGAAAAGACAAAAAGGATCGCAGGCTTGCACACCACCGCCCTCAACAGCGCAGCCATTTATCTTATAAACCGAAATGAAAGACAGGGGAATGGGGGACAGAGGAATGATGGAGCAGGG
>CAINXC010000367.1 GCA_903854655.1 uncultured Verrucomicrobiota bacterium
CACGCTCCCTGTTCGCGGCTGGAGTACAGACTTTAGTCTGCCGGGGTGGCGCAGCATTCATGACCTTCCGCTCCTTGAACCCAGGCGGGATCGAGAGCAAGGCGCGCCTCCGTGGCCCGGCATTCGTGAGGCCGCACCACCGGGAAAAAACCTCCGCCACCCCGCAGACTAAAGTCTGTACTCCAGCCGCGCCATCCATGCGTGGGGCAGTTCCTGTTCGCAAGATGACCTTCACGACTCGAATGATCCCATGCACCACCTTCCCGGGCGATTTAAGATCCGCAGTACAAACCGTCTTCAATGTCACTTCTGGCATGTGTGTTGATTCCTTCGTTCCGAATGTCTGGTTCACCAGTCCTTCGCCACCGTCCGCTCGCGGCGGGGTTTGGGCAGCACCATCATCTGGTCGTCATAAGTGCGCAGCAGGTTGCGGGCTTCATTGCGGCTGAAGCCGGTGACGTCCTGCTTCTTGTCTTCGGCGGCCTGTGCATCAGCCTCGGCCTGGGCGGCCTGCTTCTCCGAGCGCTTGCCGGCCTCGCCCGCCTGAATCTTCCCCTCCGGGGTCTGCCCCGCCTTTTTGCCGTCCTGGTCTTCACCGTCCTTGCCCTGCTGGGACTGCTGCTGTTTGCCCTCTTTCCCGTCCTTGCCTTCCTTCTGGCCGTCCTTTTGATCGCCATCCTGCTGCTGACCGTCCTTCTGGTCGCCCTTCTTGCCATCCTTCTGGCCCTCCTCATCGCCCTCGCCGTCCTTCTGGTCCTTGTCACCGCTGCCTTCCTTCTCCTTGTCCTTGTCCTTGTCGCCCTTGCCCTTCTGGTTCTTTTTCTTCTGCTCCTCCATCTGGCGCTTGAGTTCGGCGAGCTGCTTGCGCACAAACTCGCGGTTTTCCACGAGGTTGCGGTCATTGCTGAGCTTGGTGGCGGCGTCGAAATGGTTGAGGCTGTCGGTCCAGGCTTTCTCGGTCAGGTCGGGCTGTTGTTGAAGGGACTTCACGCCCTGGTCGTAAAGCGTGGCGCCCAGCCCCTGGTGCGCCCGCGTCTGCATCCCTTGATCGTGCGATTCCAGCGCCTGGCTGAAGCCGTCAATCGCGCGGTCGTAGTCCTTGAGCTGGTGGCTGGCCGCGCCCAGGCCATAGGCCAGGGTTTCGCGCGAGGCGGGCGGCGGGCCATCCGACAGCAGACGCGAGTATAGGTTGCGGGCAAGCTCGTAGTCCTGGGATTTGTAAGCCTCCAGCGCCTCGGCGGGCGTATGGCCTGCGGCACCGAACAGCGCCGCGCGGGCGGGGGGCTGGCACACCAGAAGAAACGCCAGCGCCGCCACGGCGGGCGGCAGGCGGGGCAGCGAGGTGGTGGGACGCAGCAGCAGCGCGATCATGAGGCACACCATACCAAGGGAGAGCGGCCAGTAAAAGCGCTCGATGGGTTTTACTTCCTCGCGGTTGCCGGTTTCCATCGCTTCCAGGGTGCTGAGCACCTCCGCCACCACGCTGGCATTCAGCGCCTGGCTGCCGAGCCGGAGGTAGCGCCCGCCGGTGTCGCGGGCGATCTTTTGCAGGGTCTCCTCCTCCAGCCGGGTATGCACCGGCTTGTTGGTGGCCGGATCGCGAATGAAATCCCCGGCGTGCTCGGGATCGGGGTCCGGAATGAGCGCCCCCTCGTGCGTGCCCACGCCCACAGCGAGGACGATCAGCTTCTTTTCCCGCGCCTCCTTCAGCACGGCGTCGAGGTCGTCATCCTCCTCGCCGCCGTCGCTGAACAGGATGAGACCATGGCTGCCCGCCTTGGTCTTCGAGAAAGCTTCGAGTGCTTCGCGAAGCGCCTCGCTGATGGTGGTGCCGCCGTGCGGAATGGTGTTGGTGTCCAGCGCCCGGATGCTTTCGACCACCGCCTCGTGATCAGTGGTGAGCGGGGCCTGCAAATAGGCACGGCCGGCGAAGGCAATGAGCCCCACGCGATGGCTTTGCAAGGTGCCCAGGATGTCCTCCGCCGCGAGCTTGGCGCGCAGCAGGCGGCTGGGGCTCACGTCGTCCGCCAGCATCGAGCGCGAGGTGTCGATGGCTATGATCACGTTCTTGCCGGTCTCGGTGATCTGGCGCTTCTCCTCGCCCCAGCGCGGCTGCGCCATCGCGGCAACGAAACCCGCAAGCGCCAGCAGTTGCAGGGTGAAGATGGTCCACATCAGCACCGGCGAAGCCCCCGCCACCAGCAGCTCGCGCAGGCGCCAGGCAACGAACGAATCCGCAGCCTGGCCCGCCCGCCGGCCGGACCACAGGCGCAGCAGCACCAGCAGGGGCAGCAGCCAGAGCGCGTGGAAGTACTGGGGATGGAGAAAGGTCATGAAAATCAAAAAGGCTCGGTCAAAAAAGAAACGATTGGCTCGGTCAGGCGGGCGAAGTTCTGAGCACTGTCTGGCCCAGCAGGAGTCCCAGGGCCAGCAGCGCGGCGGCGGCGCCTGCAAACCAGTAGAAGACCTCCTCGGTTTCGACAATGCGGTGCTTGAGCACGTCGGTACGCTCCAGCTCGTCGATGGTGCTGAACACGTGCTCCAGGGCGTCATTGTCCTGGGCGCGGTAAAAAGCGCCGTGGCCGATGCGGGCCAGTTCGATCAGCGAGTTCTCGTCGAACTCATCACGCCCGGAGTTGATCACCCGTCCGTTGGGCAGCGGAATCAGGTGCTCGCCCGGCGTGCCCAGGCCGATGGTGTAGATGCGAATGCCCAGCGTGGCGGCGAGCCTCGCCGCATCCGGCGGGCTGAGGCGGCCGGAGTTGTTGGCCCCGTCGGTGATCAGGACGATGACCTTGCTTTTGACGTTTTTTTCCAGGTCCAGCCGGCGGGCGGCGGCGGCGATGCCGGAGCCGATCGCGGTGCCGTCGCTGGCGACGCCGGTCTGCACCCGCTCAATGTTGCGCTCCAGCCAGTCGTGATCCATCGTCAGCGGGCAGGGCAGGTAAGGAGCGCCGGCAAAGGCGATGATGCCTATGCGGTCGCTGGTGCGGCCGCGGATGAAATCACGCATCACGCGCTTCGCGGCGGTGATGCGGTCGGTGGGCACGCCGCCGACATAGTAATCCTTGATCAGCATGGAGAGGGACACGTCCTGGCACAGGCAGATGGCGATGCCCTGGGTCTTGTCCTCCTCGTAGGACAGCACGCGCTGCGGGCGGGCCAGGGCGATGATGGCGGCGGCCAGCCCGAGCAAAGCCAGGCTGAAGGTGAAAGCACCCGCCGCCGAGCGCGAGGGCCGGCCCAGATCCCGCACCAGGAAGGCGGTGGGAAACAGAATCGCGGGCGCGCTGCCACGCCGCCCGCGCAGCCATGCCAGCACCGGCAGGGCCAGCAGCAGCAGCAGCAGCCAGGGTTCGGCGAACTGGTAGTCAGTCAGCGAGGGCATCTTCATTCTGTCGCTCTTCTCCGAGTTTCTCCAACGAGGTGTCTATCAGCCTCACGGCCTCCGCCGTGGTGGCGGGCGCAGGGGCGTAGGACAGCGCATCATAAGCCGCCGCCAGCGGCTGGTAGCGCTCCCGCCACACCCGGCGGCGCAGGGGCTCCGCGCTCATGTCCACATTTGGGAACAGCTCCTGGGAGGTGCGGTACGGGGCGGGAATGCCATGGCGCGCCTCGTGGAAGCGGCGCAGGATTTCCGAAACCCGATGCCCCACCTCCGAAGGGCCCAGCGCGTCCGCCCGGTTGCGCAGGTCCTTCAAGGCGCGCACGGCATCCTTCACCGGGCGCTTCGCGGCGGCCGAAGCAGGCGATTTCCGGCCAAACAGCAGCAGGATCAGCCCCGCGACCAGCAGCCCCAGAAGCAGCAGACCACCGGCCACCAGCCACGGCGAGGCGTGCTCCGGCACCACCGGCGGCAGGGCGATCTCCGGGTGGGGCAGCGGCGGCGGCCCCTGCGGCTCCATGCCCTGCGGCATTTGCTGGGCGGTGGCGGCGGCCGTCATGACCAGGAAGGCCATGAGCCCGCGTGTCCGGCTTGCGATGAACAGTGGTGCCTGCATTCTCATTTCCTTTTCCTGGATCTGAAATACGCCTTCAGCGCCGGCACGTAGTTGTCGCCCGTCTGCGCCCTCACCAAATCCGCCCCGCAGCGGCGGAACACCTGCGACAAGGCCTGCTGATGCTCCTCGATGCGCTGCTCGTACAGGCGGCGCACAGCGGGATTGGAAGTGTTCAAAATGACCTGCGCGCCGGTCTCCGGGTCCTGCAGGCACACGCGCCCGGCCTCCGGCAGTTCCAGTTCGCCGGGATCGGCGATCTGCACGGCGGTCACATCGTGCTTCGCGGTCACCGCCCGCAGCGTGTGCTCCCATTCCAGATCGGGCAGCAGGAAGTCCGAAACCACGATGATCAGGGCACGGTGCGAGATGCGCTGCAAGGCGATGTCCAGCGCCGGCTGAAGGTTGCTTTTGCGGCTGCGCGGCGTCGCGTTCAGAATGTCGCGCACGATGCGCAGCGTATGCCCCAGGCCCTTGCGCGCCGGCACAAAGGACTCCACCTGGTCGCTGAACAGGATCAGGCCCACCTTGTCCTGGTTGGCGCAGGCGCTGAAGCCGAACACGGCGGCCAGCTCCGCGCCCAGCTCGCGCTTGCTGTCATCCTCGCTGCCGTAGTCGCTGGAGCCGCTGACATCCACCAGCAGCATCAGGGTGAGCTCGCGCTCCTCCACGTACTTGCGCACGAAGGGGTTGTTCATGCGCGCCGTCACGTTCCAGTCGATGAAGCGGACATCATCGCCCGGCTGGTACTCGCGGAAATCGTCGAACTCAATCCCCTGCCCCTTGAAGCGCGAATGGTACTGCCCGCCCAGCGTCTCCTTCACCAGCCCGCGGGTGATGAGCTCAATGCGCCGCACACGCTTCAAAATGCGAGTCAGGCGGACGTCGTTGTCGGGTGGGGGCGGCATGGGTTGGTGCGAAAACAGGTCTTACGTGGAGGGAAGCCTGTAGAAGTCTTCCAGTTCAATCTTCCATTCGGCCCCTGTGTTCATCTCTTCAAACTTGTTGAGGAACTGGGAAATCAGAACCCGAAAGTCATCGGTTGGAATGCCATGAAGATGCAAAACGTGATCGTTACCTGAAACCAGCAGTTGACCACCGGCGAACCTTTCAGGATTCGAGTTGTCAAAAACCCAGAACCGGGTGGCCCGGAACGCGAACCAGGGCAGAAGTTCAAGCGACTTTTGCCAGCGAGATTCGAACTTGTCCTCCGGCACGTCGTGGCCGCCTTTCATCACGCGGAGCCCCACACGCTGCCGTGAAAGTAACGGCGAATTCAGGCCCACGTAAACAAGGTTGAAGGTGCCTCCCAGCTCCAGAACGCGTTCCACAACCTCGCAATATTTTGAAGTGCTCAGCACACTCTCAATCACAGCGGCTTTTCCAAGCTCCATGCGCTCTTCGAGGAGGCGCTGCGAATCGTTTGCCGCACGAACGAAGGTTTGCTTCAGCAGCCCGGGCGGCGCCTCTTTCCAGTCCTTGATCCCCTGCTCCTGCAAATACGCAAGCGTGACGGCATCGGGATTGATGTAAGCATCCGCAGGCAGCCCAAAGCCACCCTTGGTTCCGGCGACGAGCGTGGTCTTCCCGGCACCGTTGGGTCCTGCAATGATCCAGAGTTCAGGGCGGGCCATGCGTGAACCGGGACGGTCAATCGTGGCCTGCTCCGGTTTTGGAGGGAGCAGTCTTCCCTTGTTCCCCCGCGCGGGCGAGGAACGCTTCGTTCTCGTCAATGGCGGCGTTTCTCGCCTCAACAAAGCATCTCACCAGCATCTCGGTGAATTCGGGCGACGATGGGTTCAAGGTGGTGTGGAAGGGCCGCTGCTGCGGCTCCTCCAACCTGGCCCCCAGTGACGGAGATTCTTGGACCACCGAATCATAAGTCTTCATGGCTCTGAAATAATCGTTTCCTTTCGCATTTTTGCAAGCCCCGCTACGGCACCGGCAGCTTCTCCAGCAGCTCGCGCACCACATCTTCGGAGGTACGCCCCTCCGCCTCCGCTTCATAGGAAAGCAGCACGCGGTGGCGCAGAATATCGGGGGCGAGCAGCTTCACGTCATTGGGGGTCACGTAGTTGCGGCCGGCGAGGAAGGCCAGGGCCTTGGAGGCGAGGGCGAGGTTGATGGTGCCGCGCGGCGAGGCGCCGCAGCGGATCAGGAGCTTCAGGTGCGGGGCGATGGCGCCGGGATGGCGGGTGGCGTTGATCAGGGCCACGATGTAGTCCTTCACCTTGTCGTCCAGGTAGATGCTGTTGACGATCTGGCGGCTGGCGACCACCTCCTTCACGTCGATGATCGGCTTCACGTCGAGCTTCGGCGAGCTGGTGGCCATGGCATCGAGCACGCGGCGCTCCTCGGCAGGCGTGGGGTAGTCCACCCGCACCTTGAGCAGGAAGCGGTCGAGCTGGGCTTCCGGCAGGGTGTAGGTGCCCTCCTGGTCGATGGGGTTCTGGGTGGCCAGCACCAGGAAGGGATCAGGCAGCTTGTAGGTCTGCTCGCCGAGCGTCACCTGGCGCTCCTGCATGGCTTCGAGCAGGGCGCTCTGCACCTTGGCGGGGGCGCGGTTGATTTCATCGGCCTGGATCAGGTTTGCGAACATCGGCCCCAGGCGCGGGCTGAAGGTGCCGTCGCGGGGGTGATAAACCATGGTGCCCACCACGTCGGCCGGCAGCAGATCGGGCGTGAACTGGATGCGGCTGAACTTGACGTGGAGCGCGGTGGCGAGGGTTTTGACCGAGAGCGTCTTGGCCAGGCCGGGCACGCCCTCGAGGAGCACGTGACCGTTGGCCAGCATGCCCACGATAAGGCGTTCCACCAGGTACTTCTGGCCG
>CAINXC010000368.1 GCA_903854655.1 uncultured Verrucomicrobiota bacterium
ACAGAGTTCGGCCGCGGGTCCTCCGGCGGCGTTGTGAACATGGAAAGCAAGACACCCCATCTCGATCCTTTCACCGCCGGATCGCTGGAATGGGGCACCGATCACACCCGCCGGGCCACGCTTGACTTCAATGAGCCCATCACTGGCATGGAAGGCGCGGCCTTCCGGGTGAACATGATGACCAATGACGCCGATGTAACCGACCGCGACGCCGCGCGCTACAGCCGCTGGGGCATCGCTCCCTCGGTGGCCTTCGGCCTCGGCACGGACACGCGGCTGACAATCAGCTACTTCCACCAAACGGAAGACAACCTGCCGGATTTCGGCATCCCGTGGCTCTTTGACCGCCCGGCACCAGTGAGCCGCAACGCCTTCTACGGTTTCAGCGACGACTACCTGAGGACCGACGTGAACATAGGCACCATCAAATTCGAGCACGATTTCAATGACACCTTCACACTGCGCGAGCAGTTCCGCCTGGAGAATGCTCATCGCAGTTTCCGCATCTCCCAGGCCAATACGGACGGCATCGCTCCAGGCACTCCCTTGGGCCAGGCGCAGGTGTCGCGCGACATCATCGACGGCGTGAGCAACGACCGGGCGATTGACGAGGACATCAACCTGGTGTCCAAGTTCGACACAGGTCCCGTCAAGCACTCGCTGGTCACCGGCTTCGAGTATCTTCACCAGAGCGTTGACCCCCGTCGCACCGAGCCCACCTGGCAGGACGTGCCGGACACGTCGTTGCTGAATCCCGTTTCCAGCCTTCCCTTCCCTGGCTTCGGCACCACCGGGACCGAGGTCAACGCCCATGTCGATCAGCTTTCGGCCTATGCGATTGACACGATGAAAATTGGCAAGGAATGGACCGTGATCGGCGGCCTGCGCTTCGACCATGTTTCCTCCCAATACGATGAGAGCATCGCCCCGCCCGCGCACTTTGCCGCCACCAATGAAGCGCTGACCTGGCGCGCCGCCGCAGTGTACCAGCCAAAGCCCAACGGCAGTTTTTACATCGCTTCGGGCACTTCGTTCCACCCCAACATCCAGCAGTTGTCCATCTCCTCGGAACCTACCCTGCCGCCCTCCACCAAGGACGTGGCGGTGGGCCGGAACTTCGAGGTGGAGGTGGGCACCAAATGGGACTTGTTCGACAACCGGCTGTCCCTCAGCGGCGCGTTTTTCTGGGACGAACAGACCAATCCCTCGCCCGTCGATCTGGATGAGCCTCTGCTCTATGTCCTGCATGGCAGGGAACGTGTCCGCGGCATCGAGTTCGGAGCCGTGGGCCGCCTTACGGACAAGTGGCGGCTGTTGTTGAATTACACATTCATGGAAAGCGCGATCACCTCCTCCAGCGACCCTGCACTGCTCGGCAACCCGGTGCTCAACGCGCCGAAGAACATGGCCTCCCTGTGGACGACGTATGAACTGCCGTGGAAATTCCAAATCGGGTTTGGCGTCAATGGACTGACCAGCCGCACCGCCTCGCAATCACCCGATCCTGCCAATGGCCTCTTGATGGAAGCGCCGGGTTATGTGATTTACAGCGCAATGGTCAAGTACCACCTCACCCCCAAGATCGACATTCAGGCGAATGTGACCAATCTGGCGGACAAGTATTACTACGACGGTGTGCATCCGGGCCATGTCGTGCCGGGTCCAGGCCGTACGCTTTACATCAGCACCAACTTCAGGTTCTAACGCATGCTGCTCAGCATTCCCGATGTCCTCAACCCTGAGCAGCTTGCCACCGCGAGGAAGATCCTCGAGCAGGCCCCCTGGGTGGATGGCAAAGTGACGGCCGGCCACCAGTCTGCCAAGGCCAAGGACAATCAGCAGATCCCTGAGGATCACCCCGCCGCCAGGCAGGTCGGCGATGTGATCCTCGCGTCGCTCGGCGGCCATCCTCTGTTCATCGCCGCCGCGCTGCCGCAACGGATCTTCCCGCCTCTGTTCAACCGCTACTCCGGCGGGCAGTCTTTTGGCACGCATGTGGACAACGCCATTCGTCAGGTCACCGGCACGCCGCACCGCATTCGCACGGATATTTCAGCCACGCTCTTTCTGGCCGGACCGGAGGAGTACGATGGCGGGGAGCTGTGCATCGAGGACACCTACGGCCTGCAAAAAGTGAAGCTGCCCGCCGGCCACTTGGTGCTCTACCCTGCGACCAGCCTCCACCGGGTGCAGCCTGTGACCAGAGGCACCCGCCTTTGCTCCTTCTTCTGGATTCAAAGCATGGTGCGTGATGATGGCCGCCGCTCCCTGCTCTTTGACCTCGACCTGGGCATCCAGCGGTTGAACCGCGAGTTTCCCGACCACCCGACGGCCGTCCAATTCACCGGCGTCTATCACAACCTGCTGCGCCAGTGGGCGGAGGTCTGAGCAACCTCACTTCGCTTTCTTGTAGGCCACAATGCCCTGGGCGATGCCTTCGGCGATTCGGGCGCGAAACTCGCCGGTCATCATCCGCGAGCGCTCGGTGGGATTGCTCACAAAGCCGCACTCGATGAGCACCGCCGGATTGCGGGTGGTGTTGCGGATGACGTGGAAATTCGCGTGCTTCACGCCGCGGTTCGGCAGCTTCGTTCGCTTGACGAGGTAGGCCTGGATGTAGGCGGCGAGCGAGTAGCTGGCGCTGAAGTGATAGTAGGATTCCACGCCGGAGCCGCCGCTTCGGCTGTCGTTGTAGTGAATGGCGACGAACAGGGCGTTGGAGTAGCGGTTGCCGATCGACGCGCGCTCAGGGAGAGGGATGAAGGTGTCATTGCTCCGGGTCATCACCACCCGGATGCCCTCCTTCTTGAGCAGTTGTTCGACACGGCGAGCGGTGTCCAGGGCGAGGTGCTTCTCAAACACGTAGCCGATGGTGGCGCCACGATCATGGCCGCCGTGGCCGGGATCAAGCACCACCGTGTCAAAAGCCATCACCGCACCGCCAGCCAGGCTGGCCCATGCCACCAGCCACACGGGCAGCACGAATCGCAGCGAATGGAGGGCGCTGGAAGAAGGTCTGTGCAATGCCATAGGGTTTAAATGTCGGTGCTGCTTTGAGGGGTAGCTGCGAAACCATAGATAGCCCTTGGGCGCTCGTCGGGTCAAGTGTTTTGGCCCGGCCCGCAAAATCCGCCGTCAATGATTGCGTGCGACCCTGGCCGCACTATTCTCGCCCTCCTTTTTCCAATGAGCGATTTGCTTGCAAGGCTTGAAAGCTTCCAACCCGCCTCCTTGTGGACGCTGGCACCGAAGCCCTTGCTGATGCAGGGAGCGGGGCTCATGGCCGTGGGCGACATCTCCAACCTGTCCTGGACCGGCGACGGCCAGCTTGAGCTGGAGTTTCCCCAGCGCCTTGCCACCCTGGTCCACCGCCTGCGGCTGAATGGCGACCGGATCGAAGGCAGGTGCGATTGCAAGACTCCGCAGCCCTGCCAGCACTTCATCGCCAGCCTGATGCTGTGCATGCATCTCCTGAAGGATTTTGGAGCCTTCGGCAGATTCCCCAACCGGGTGCTGGCCGCGCGGCTCACCGCCCGGCTGAAACGCCAGGACGAGCGTGCCGTGATCGCCGAACGCCCGCAAAAGCGGGCTGAGCGGCACCTGCTCATCAGGCCGGCAGCCAGCCAGATTTTCGCCTTCAGGGACTCCTTCTCCCCTCAGGCCAAAGATTCTTTCGCCACCGTGCCCGCCGAACTGCGAGCCTTTTGCACGGCCTGGGGCACCCCCGACATCCAGGAGGAAGCGTTCTGGAAATGGTTCACCCAGCCCCTGCGCACACTCTCCGTGTACGTCGAACTGGCGGGCAAGGTGCTCAAAGCAGACCCCGGTGCCAGCAGAGGCTGGCTGGGCTCTGCGGTGCTGGCGCTGAACTCCGAGGGTCTCACTCTGCAGCGCAGGCTCACCCACGATGGCGTGCCTATGACTGATGAGTTTGTGCCGGTGGGCGAAGGCTTCATTTTCCTGCCGGAGGCCAAGCAACTGATCCGCCTTCCACACACCCAAAGCTGGCATCAGTGGGATGCCGTCAAATCCTCCCTCGGCCGCCAGAGGGCCTTCGGGTTCATGAGGCCAAGGGAGAATCCAGACGCCGCCGCCACTGAAACGCCCATCCTGATCGAAGACTGGAACGCCGCCGCCTTCGCCTGGTGGGGCACTGGCGAAACGGCAGACGCGTTTCCCACGCTGCAATGGCAGGAGCAAACGCAAACCGCTCCCGCAGAAGAACCCGCCACGGCCTCCATTGAACTCACCCCCGGCAGCGATCCACGCATGCTGCTGGTGGATGTGAGGGTCACGGCGCAAGATGCCGAGTTCTCTTGTGATGACGCCCTGCACATCGAAGACGCGCTGGAAATGCTGGGGCGCAACGGCGCGCTGCTGAGCGCCAAAACACGGCGCGAGGCCGTGCTGCGAACCCTGCACGAGTGCTGGCTCGCAGAGGACACCAAGGACCGCCGCCCGCTGTTGCGCGCCCTGGAGGCCGCCCCCTGCTTCAAAACACCCGGCCACGCCAAAGCCGCCGTGCGGCTGGTTAAGGAGGCGCTCAAGCAAGGCGACGAACCCATGCCCTCCATCCTGTGCGCTTCGCAGGAGCATGGCTGGTTCCTCGTCTCCAATCCCCACAAGGCGGGCCAGACCGCCGCCGCACTGGCTCGCGGCATCCTGGGTGCAATCTGGCCGGACGAGGTGCCCAATTATGATCATGATGAGGACGAGATGTGCCTCGTCGCCCTGGTCGAGAAGGCTCTGCCACGTCTGCCCGAACTCGTGCCCCTCTGCGCGAAGCACGGCGTAAAGCTCACCTATTCGGAGACCCCGGTCGAAGTGATGTCGCTGGACTGCCGTGTCACCGTGAGCAAGGCGGATGCGCTCGACTGGTTCGAGATGAAGCCGGAAGTGCTGGGCGGCGGCTCGCTGATTCCTCAGGAGCAATGGGAGAAAATGCTGTCCCAAGGCCACCTGGTAGATGAGTCCGGCGCGCTGCGCGTGATTGATGGGAAGTCCATGGACGGACTCAAGCGCCTCCAGCAGACCCTCGGCTGGCAGCGCGGCGAAGCCGGCAAGAGCACGAAGCCCGGCGATCCTTTCAAGATCCCGCGCATGAGGGTGCTGGACTGGCTGCTGCTGGCAAAGCACGGCATCCAATGCGAGCTGCCGGAGTCCGAACGCCAGGTGCTGGAGTCGCTGATGAGCTTCGAATCCTTGCAGCGCGAGCGGATGCCCGCCTGTGTCAGCGCCACGCTGCGCGATTACCAGCTCGCCGGCTACTCCTGGATGGCCTTCCTCTACCGCCATGGCTTCGGTGCCTGCCTTGCTGACGACATGGGCCTGGGCAAGACGCTGCAAACCATCACCCTGCTAGCCGCCATCAAGGAAGGCATCGTCACGCCGCTGAGCGATCCCGGCGAACGGCGGCCGCACCTCCTCGTCGTTCCCCCCACCCTGCTGTTCAACTGGGAGAACGAAGTTAAAGTCTTCTGTCCCGGCCTCCACGTGCACGAGTACACCGGCAAGGGCCGCAGCCTCATCGGCATCAAGGAAGGCGTTGTCATCACCACCTACGACATCGCTCGGCGCGACATCGAAACGCTGCGCGAAGCCTCCTTCGACTGCGTGATCTTCGATGAGGCGCAGAACGTCAAAAACATGACCGGCGAGCGCAGCAAGGCCATGCGCCAGTTGCAAGGCCGCTTCAAGCTGGTGCTCACCGGCACGCCCATGGAGAACCACGTGGGCGAGTATTACAGCATCATTGACCTCGCCGTACCCGGCCTGTTTGGCGATTACCGCGCGTTCATGGATGCGATGAAGCAGCCCAACGGCATCTTCAACCCGCTCGACCGCGCCCGTCCCTTCGTCCTGCGCCGCACCAAGGACAAGATCCTCAAGGAGCTGCCGCCCAAGGTCGAAAGCGACATGCATCTGGACTTGAGCGAGGAGCAGAAGCGCTTCTACACCCGCGCCGTGGGGGAGGTGCGTCAGGAGGTGCTCGCCGCCTTCCAGGACAAGACAGCGCAGCAGGCGGGCATCGTGGCGCTGGCGGCGCTCACCCGGCTGCGCCAGGTCTGCGTTTCACCCGCCCTCATTGACCCCGCCCACGCCGAGGTTTCGCCCAAGCTTCAGTACCTGCTCGACAAGGCCGAAGAACTGCGTGACGAAGGCCACAGCGCCCTGGTCTTCAGCCAGTTCACCAAGGCGCTGGACCAGCTTCAGAAGCATCTCAAGGAGGCTGGCATCCCCTTCCAGCGGCTCGACGGCAGCACCCCGCAGCAGAAGCGCAAGGAACTCGTCGAAGCCTTCCAAACAGGCAAGGGCCCCGCCCTCTTCCTCATCAGCCTGAAGGCCGGCGGCGCGGGGCTCAACCTTACCCGCGCCAGCTACGTCTTCCACCTCGATCCCTGGTGGAACCCCGCCGTCGAAAATCAGGCCAGCGACCGCGCCCACCGCATGGGCCAGAAGCGCACCGTCTTCATCCAGCGCCTGCTCATGCGCCACACGGTGGAGGAAAAGATCATGCAGCTCAAGGCCCAGAAGCGCGAGCTCTTCGACCGCGTGCTCTCCGGCGCCGAGGGTGAACGCGCCACAGGCGCCATCATCACCAAGGAAGACTTCAAGTTCCTGCTGGAGTAATCTGGAACCCGTCGACTCAACGCTTGCTCTTCTTCGGGGCTTCGGGAACCTGCCCGCCCTGATCCTGCGCCTTGATCTTGTTGAACACCTTTTGGGCGTAGGAGGCGCGCTGCTCGTCGGTCATTTTCGACATCTTGTCCTCATGGCTGCGCATGCTGTCACGGAACTTGTCGTGAGCCTGCTGCGACAGGCCGTTCTTGTAGAACTCCTGGTCCGCCGCGCTCAAATAGGACGAAGTGCGAACGTGTCCGCCGCCCGGCTCTCCCGTTGGAGCGGGCGCAGGACCATTCGGGTTGGGCTTGCCAGGGTGAAGCTGGGACTCGCTGTAGCGGAAGGCGATCACCTCCTCGCCCACCTGCACCTTGATCTCAGTGCCGTGAAGCTCATTGCTCATCGTCGCCTCCGCCAGCCGCCAGCCCTGGGCGTTGGGCTCTTCCGAAACCACGTATCTTTTTTTCGTCTCCTTGTCAAAGAGGGTGGCCATGGGCTTGCCCTCCACGTAGGCAACGCCGGTGAGCAGCAGGCTGTCGCTGAAGTCCACCACCCGCGTGAAGGGCGGATTCTTGATCAGCGGCAGGTAGGCCGAGGCGTCAAAAGGCTGCGGCAGGTCAGGATCCACCGGCATCTTCTCCGCACGAACAAACGCCGGAGAACAAAGAGCAATAAAACTCAGGATCGAAAAAACAGCACAGCGCACCTTCATGAAACTCTTGGAACAGGGGTTGCTTATACCTACGCTGCCAGGGTGGCGCTATTGCAGCGAGATGTGGGAGGTGGTCAGGTGTTGCCCCCGGCTGGCATCCAGAAACAATCTCACACCCTCTGGTTTAAACGCTCCACATCGGCCTCATCCTCGGCGAGTCACCCTGACATCTGCTCCACGCTAAAGTGACGAGGCTGAGGGGGAGGCGCGGAGCCCGGTCGCCAGGAACAAAATCAATTCCAGCTTCTCTTCGGTGGGCAAGGCATCAGCTGCGACCTCCATTTCGGCGAGGGTGCTCATGTCGTTGGTTCTAGTGTAAACAACATCGGCTGCTCGAGAGGACGAACCACCGCCACCTCTTCACCCATTGGGAAATTGGAGACGAGAGCTTCAATCATCGGGTGCCTCAAGTCTTCCGACGATCCGACATGGTAGAAGTGCTCCCGCTTCAGCATGTGGAAATCTGCGCGACTCCAAACGAGGTCAATCGCGCCGTTGGTGCGGAACTCATTGCTGTGCCAGGTGGAGAGCAAAAAGTCGCAAGGCAGCACACCCAGACGCGCCGCAAACTCCGCCTCGTCGGCGTCCGACCAAGAATTGAAGTAATCCACATGACGCCCGGCATAGGGGGGGTCGGCATAAACAAAGTCTCCGGCCTCGACCTTCGCGAGCGTGTCTCGAAAATCGCAAACCTCGAAAGTCCAATCAACAGATTTTAGTATCTGGGCAATCTGCCGGATTTGGTTGGTTATTTTCGTGACGTAGGCTTGGGCGAATCGCTCCGGCTTATGGCAGTAAGGCACATTGAATTTGCCCTTCTGATTAAAACGGATGACGCCATTGAAGCATGACCGGTTCAGGAAAAGAAAATCAAGTGGTGTCGGACCTTCGTTGAAACGCGCGCGCACCTCGTAATAGTAGGGTTCACCTTGAGATTTCAGCTTCTCGCCTTCGTTCGTGAGAAAATCCTTCACTATCGCAGATGTGATCTTCCCGGCCTGGATATCCTGGTAGAGGCTGATAATGTGAAGGTTTGTATCGCAAAGCAGGGCCTTCTTTGGCTGCACATTGAGAGCTACAACGCCAGAGCCACAAAACGGCTCGACCCAGCGCGAATATTTCCGCATCTCTGCGATTTTTTGAATCGTGGAGACCAGCTTCGTCTTTATCCCCTGGCATTTGAGGGGAGGAACCAAAGGCGGGCGGCTCATGATTCTATCTCCTCGCTATCCGATTCGTCTTCGACGAGGTTCGCGATCTCCGATTCGTGAGCCTTCAACGTGTCTATTCCCCGCTGCTTGTATTCCAAGTAAGTCTTCAGATTCATGTATGGCCGCTTCACTCCCACCGCCTCGGCCATGTCTCGAGTGAGGTAGAACATCCAGTAATCATCATAAACCTCTTCGCCTAGCGAGGCGAAAGGGCCTAGGCCACCCACCAACTCAGCAATTTTGTCAGCCGACCCGATGTTCTTTGTGTTTCCACTGCCGGGCCGGGCTGTGGCTATACGAAACTTCGGCTGGGCGAAGAACTCAAAATCCTTAATGACGGACGGAATCTTGGCGAGATCAGCAAGCGAAAACTGTTTCCTTTCATCGGCCACGTCGTCGCATTTGGAGTAGATCACGCCCAGGACGAAGTGAGCGGCATACTGGCCATACGGGTAGAGGGTGTTCTTGTTGCTGTCCCGGTTTCTGAAATAGCCGGTGAATGCACCCAGCGTCATCCCGTTCACTTTGGATTCGCTCTCGCGGCAGGTGCTCTTGATGTCCACCGCGAACCGATTGCCAGAGGAGGCGTGGGTAAAGGCAGGTCTGGATAGAAATTCTGATGCTGGCACAACTCAATCTGCAATCCGTGCTTCGTGGCGAATTCAACGAACATTGGAAACAAAAGAAGCTCCAAGACCTTCGAGACAATCTTCGTGTCAACCGAGATGGAATAGACGCGCTGGTAAACGTCGATAAAGCCTTTGATGATCCACTCCCCTTCATTGGTGGCAACGGCCTTCGCGAACGACGCAGCGTGTGCCTGAAGGTGTATGTGAAATTGTTCTGACGTCATCGCAATGAAGTGGAATAGATGGAGACTTGTCGGTTGAAGGCAGTTTTGGCCAGAGAGGAACACCATGCAGGCATCAATGCCGAAGTTGGCGGAGGGGTCTTGGCTTCGGACGTCCAGGCATCGAAGGATGGGATCACCTCATTTAAGCCCTGGAAGAGGGTTCGGCAAGCCGGATGGCAGGCGACCCCGAAATCGTGGAGCAGGATGCGGTTTTTCCGACCGCAAGCTGTCCTGACTCGACGGTTCCCGCTTGTCCTGCCCTTTCATGAAGCGAGAATCGAGCGATTGAACTACTTTGTCTTCACCGGCCTTGCCTTCACATCATCCAAGAAGGGCGACATCACCTTCTCCAGCCAAGCGACCAGGAGGGACTTCATGCGAGTGGCCTCGGCCTTTGACTTTTCGAAGGTATCCCCGGCAAGCAGGTTGTGCAGCTCGTTGGGGTCCTCCTGCAAATCGTAGAGGGCATCGACGGAGCGGGCGGTGAGGCCGCGACCGAACATGAGCTTGTAGCGACCATCGAAAACCATGAAGCCGGGGAGGGCGGTGGCGTTCCATTCGGAGACGGAAACACGGCCTTCGCCGCTTTGCCTGCCTTCGATCAAAGGACGCAAATCGGTGCCCTCGGACTCGTGGCCAGGGACACCGCAGTAGTCGAGGATGGTGGAGAACAAGTCGATCTGCGCGACAGGGGCTTTGACCACAGTGCCAGCGGGGATCACTCCGGGCAGGCGCAGGAGGAGAGGGATGTGGGCGGAGCCTTCGTAGAACACGAACTTGCTCAGCATGCCGTGATCACCCAGCAGCTCGCCGTGATCGGCGGTGAAGACGACCAGGGTGTTGTCGCTGAGATGCAATTCGTCGAGACGGGCTAGCAGCTTGCCAATCCAATCGTCGTCCAGTGTGATGAGGCCGTAGTAGTCGGACTTCATCTGCTGCACCTTGGCCGGATCGCGATAAGCGGGAAAGTTGAAGCCGTTCTTGAGGTAGGGCGAATCAGCGCGGTCATCGTTGATGCTCGGCGATACGGGCATGTCCTTCGCCGGATACATGCCGTAGTAGGGCTTGGGCAGAACCATCGGCGGATGCGGCGGGCCGATGGATACGGTCAGGGTGAAAGGGCCGTCCTTGAGCCGTTCCAGCGCGGCAAGGCCTTCCTTCACCGTCCATGCCGTCATGGTGTGCTCCGGCGGCACGTCGAGACAGCCGTAGCTGAACCCTTGGCCGATCTGCGCGGCGTTGCCGGCCTTGCGGTCCCGCATGATCTTCTTCACCTCTTCCGGGGGGCGCCCATAGGAGCCATCGAGCGGATCGGGCAGGTAGGGGCGATCATACATGTTCGCAATCTGCTCGCCCGGCATGAGGGCGCGCGGCGGCACGTTCTCATCCAGGTATTTCAGGAAGGCCTTTCCCTCCGGCAAATCGGCCCTGGAGCCCGGCGGACGCGGCCCGTTGGTCCAGTGGACGGCGTTCGAGTACTCCAGCGCGTACTTGTAAGGGGTGTGCCACTTGCCGTGGTACTCGCCATGATACCCTTTGCCGATGAGGATCTGGTCAAAGGTGGGAAAGGTGGGCAAACCCTGGGTGTCCACGTCCTCGTTCGTCACCACCTTGTTTGATGCGCAGGAGTGCCCGGTCAGTATCACTGTGCGGGCGGGCACGCAGACCGGACAGGAGGAGTACATTTGGGTGAAGCGCACTCCTTCACGAGCGATGCGGTCGATGTTCGGCGTCTTGATGATCGTGTTGCCCATGCAGCCAAGCGTGTCCCAGCGCTGCTGGTCGGTGATGATGAAGAGCACATTGGGACGCCTGGGCGGGTCAACCGCCTGGCTGAAGCCGGCGCTGAGCAGCAACAAGGACAGGGCAAAAACAGTCTTCATGAGAGAGGGTCATGCTTGAACGCGCCATCCAGCCAGACCTGTCAGAGAAGCTCAGGTGCCGCAAAAGGTTTGCCGGACGACTTCGTGCGGCGTGGGCGCGGCCTGGAGGTCGGCATACTCTTGTCTGTATTCAAAGGGATGCTGCCAGGCCTCGGCGAGCCGGTGGAACGGGGCAAAATCATTCCCGTAGGCGGCCTGGATGGCTTGCTCGATGCGATGATTGCGCGGGATGAGGACGGGGTTGGCCGCCTTCATCGCCTCCAGGCGGGGGTGATTTGCAGTGATCTCTCTCCAGGCTGCGAGCCATGGGTTGAGGGCGCTGACGTCGCTGAACATCGCGGAGAGTGATGAGGTGTCCTCACCCGCAGCATGGCGTGTCAGGTGACTGAAGAACAAGGTGAAATCCACGCGCTGCGCAGCGAGCAGATCAAGAGTGGTTTGGATGAACGCGCGCTCCCTTTCACCGGCCTGCGGCTCGGAGTTGAGGCCAAGCTTGTCGCCGAATACGCGATGATAGTGGCGGCCGAACTGGGGAAGAAACGCTTCCAGGGAGGTCTTTGCCTGGTGGACGGCGGCGTCTTCGTCAGTCGAGATGAGAGGAAGCAGCGCCTCGGCAAGGCGGGTGAGATTCCATTGGGCGATGCCAGGTTGGTTGGCCCACGCGTAGCGCCCGTTTCGATCAATGGCGCTGAAAGCGCACTGCGGATGAAACGCGTCGATAAAGGCGCAGGGGCCGTAGTCGATGGTCTCGCCGGAGATGCTGCTGTTGTCGGTGTTCATCACCCCATGAATGAAGCCCAGGCCCATCCATTGGGCGATGAGAGCCGCCTGGGCGGAGGCGACAGAACCGAGCAGGGCCAGGGCTGGATTCTTTGATTCGACGGCTCCTGGGTAATGGCGGCGCAGCGCATAATCCGTGAGCAAGCGAAGGGCGTCAACGTCCTCCCGCGCGGCGAAGTACTGGAACGTGCCAACGCGGAGATGACTGCCCGCCACACGAGTGAAGACTGCGCCGGCCAAAAGGCCATCCTGACGCAGGACTTCCTCGCCAGTGGAGACGACACCGAGGGCACGGGTGGTGGGAACGCCGAGCGCGTGCATGGCCTCGCTGACGAGGTATTCGCGGAGTGCGGGGCCCAGCGCAGCCTTGCCATCGCCACCGCGGGAGAAAGCGGTGCGACCGGAGCCCTTGAGCTGGATGTCGCGACGGCGGTTTTCGGTGTCGATGACCTCGCCGAGCAAGATGGCGCGTCCATCGCCCAACTGCGGCACAAAGCCGCCAAACTGATGCCCGGCATAGGCCTGCGCAAGAGGTTCGGAGCCTGGCACGATCGCGTTGCCGCAGAGCATCCCCAGGCCTTCAGCGCTGCCAAGCCACGCCGGATCGATATGAAGCTGGCTCGCCAGCGGTGCATTGATGCGAATGTGCCGGGGCGCTTTGACAGTGGCGGGCATGACCCGCGAATAGAAGCGGTCCGGCAGTCGGGCGTAGCTGTTGTCAAAAGGGATGGTCATAAAGGCAGCCTGGGAACGGCGGCAACATTTTCTCAGTCGCCGCCCTTCCTGTCTTCTTCCTCCTGCCCTAGCTCTCGAAATACGTGTACCCGCGCAGGCCTTCTTCATAGGCCGCCATGATCTCCTTGCGCTCGGCGGGGGTGATGCGCTTGGCGACCACCGCGCCTTCGGCAAGGTGGCGGAACTGAGTGACGAGCACCTTCGGATCGTACTCCACATAGGTGAGCACTTCGGCGACGGTGTCTCCCTCCATCTCACGGCGGTACTTGATCTGGCCCTTGGTGTCCAGGCTCACGCTCACCACGTTGGTGTCGCCCAGCAGGTTGTGCAGGTCGCCCAGCGTCTCCTGGTAGGCGCCCACCAGGAACACGCCCAGGTTGTAGTCCTCGCCGTTCTCCACATCCACATCGTGCAGGGGCAGGCTGTGATGCAGCTCGCAGCCGTGGGCGAAGTGGGCGATCTTGCCGTCGCTGTCGCAGGTGATGTCCGAAAGCACCACCTTGCGTGTGGGTTTCTCCTTCAGGCGATGGATCGGCATGATGGGGAAGATCTGGTCGATGGCCCACAAGTCCGGCAGGCTCTGGAACACGCTGAAGTTGGCGTAATAGAAGTCGGTGAGCACATGCTCCAGGCGGCTCATCTGGCCGATGTCGCCGCCCACGCTGTCGATCTGCCGGCTGATCCAGCTCAGGATCTCCCAATAGACCTCCTCGCCCTGGGCGCGCTCGCGCAGGCTCACCTGGCCGTAGCTGAACTCGCTGCGCAGCTTGTCACGGTAGTACACCGTATCGTTGTAAATCTCCTGAAGTCGCTCGCGGGTGAGCTTCTTCACGCCGGAGTGGACCTCGGTGCGCAGGTCGCCCAGGTTGCGGAGGAGCTGCGGAGCATCCTCCTTGATCGCCACCTGGCCGCTGGATTCGAAGCGGTTGATGTCCAGCACGTTGATGACCAGCACGGAATAGTAGGCCACGATGGCGCGGCCGGATTCGGTGATGAGATCCGGGTG
>CAINXC010000369.1 GCA_903854655.1 uncultured Verrucomicrobiota bacterium
CGCCTGGGAGCACACCATCGAGCGCACCCTCGCGCTCAAGCCCGATCACGTCTCCGCCTACAACCTCAACTACGAGGAGGACACCGCCTTCTTTGAGAAGCTCGCGCGCGGCGAGTACCGCGAAAACCCGGAGCGCGACGCCGCCTATTTCTTCCACGCACTCGACACGCTGGAAGGCGCGGGCTTCGAGCACTACGAGATCAGCAACTACGCCACGCCCGGCCACCAGTCCCAGCACAACGCCGCCTACTGGTTCGGCAAAGATTACCTCGGGCTCGGCCCTGGCGCCTTCTCCACCCAGGGTCTCAGCCGTTGGCGCAACGTGCCCGACACCGAGCGCTACATGTACGCCGTCAAGGAAGGCATTCTCCCCCAGCAGGAAGCCGAGCTGCTCACCCCTGCGGAGCACCACATCGAGCGCGTCGCCCTCGAACTGCGCACCGCCCGCGGCCTCAGCCTAGAACGGCTCCATGACGTGCCCCCGCGCACCCTGCAAACCCTCGTCGAAGAATCGCTCGTCATCATCGAAAACGGCCACCTCAAGCTCACCCGCACTGGCAAGACCCTGGCGGATTCCGTGGCCGGAGAGCTGATTGGGTGATCCCCAAAAAGTGGTGGGGGCATCCTTGCCCTCTCATGCCGACTCCAAAGTCCCCTCCCCCCCAGCCAGAGACATTGCCTCCTCGAACGTGGAGGCCGATTTCGGCCCCGAGCAGGCCGATACCTTCCGCTGCCCCTCCTTCCAGATCTCCGAACTGAAGTCTGGTCTGTTCAGCGATTTGAAATAGTCTGCTGTCATGTTCGAAGTTTCTGGTAACGACATCGCCGACTTGAGCGACGCGGATCTGCGATCCCTGGTCGCTCGATTGGCTCTCGCCGAGCTCAGAGCAAAGGGCTATCCGCGCTCCTCGGTCACTGCTGGTGGGAACCAAGACGCGGCGGACGGCGGGCTTGATGTGCGCGTTGAATGCCCGTCAGATATTACTGATTCTGATTTCGTGCCGAGACGGCTGACGGGCTTCCAAGTCAAGAAGCCGGACATGCCGCCAAGCGCCATCCTCAATGAGATGCGGCCCAAAGGTGTCCTGCGCGATGTGATTCGCAAGCTTGCTGAGGGGGCGGGTGCTTATGTGATTGTCAGTTCGCAAGGCTCGGTCGCGGACAAGCCACTCGCCGACCGCCGTCAGGCGATGCACACCGCTCTGAAGGACGTCCCCAGTGCCATACAGCTCAAAACGGATTTCTATGATCGCGACCGCATTGCCAACTGGGTTAACGAGTATCCCGGCATCGCCGCTTGGGTGCGCAGCAGAGTCGGGCGGCCACTATCCGGGTGGAGTGGCATCGGCGACTGGGCGGGTAGAGGTTGGTCGTGCGCTCGCGAACGATGCCACGATCCGCGCTGAGTTTCTCGCGGAATTAATCGTGGAGCCACAAGCACTGAGAGCGTTCGAATGTGGTCGAGGTCTCGCCGAAGGCGCTGACGAACTCAACGCAATGTGGCGCGAGCTTGTGGCAGTTTATGCCGCAGTTGTAGTTGGGGAGCGCAACGCGAAAGTTCTCGGCGGTTTCATCTTCGAGGCAAATCAGCGCGATCGAAGCTTTTCGACTTGCACGCTTGATGCAGCGATCCGCAATCCCGACTTGCTTCCCATCCTTCCCTATCTCCACGCCCGCCTCGGCCTTGACGCCGAGGGGCTTGCACGCCTTGGGAGAGCGGCAGCCGAAGGTGACATTGTTGCTTCAAGTTTTCACAGTATCGCGAACAACAGTGTTTCGATGTCACCACCGGTGCCGCTAGCAGCCCTACTCAAAGAAATCGCGGCCCTGCCCCAGGGTGTTGAAATTGCGCTGAAAATCCTGCGCATGCATTTTTTCTGTCGGGAGCAGAAAGAGGGGGGCGATCACAGCGCATGCCTGATCTCGGTTGGACGCGATCTTCTTGCTCGACTTGACTTCAACAAGGATAGTTCCCTTGACGACTACGACGCACATACGGTGATTCAAAGCTGCCTCGTCGGCGAAGACGGCCGAGGCGCGGCCAAGAAGGTATGCGCAAATTTCCGCTCGGCGCTCGAAAGTTACCATGTGTCGTCACACAATCTGAGCTACACGCTGAAGGCGTTGTTTGAGATGCAGCCCTTTGTCGCACTCGACACATTTCTCCTGCCGACCGTGACGCACCGCAATGGCTACCTGTTCGAAGAGGGCTTTGGCACGAAGTCCCCCATCGAGAGCCTTGGTACCTCGATGCTACAGGAATGGGCAAGCCGCGATCCGGGCACTCGCTATCCGTTGCTCGGTGAGTGCCTCCGCATGTTTCCCAGCAACGGCGATCAGGAGACGGACATCTCCCCACTTTTCGTATCGATACTGGAGCAAGCGCCGGACAAGCGGCTTTTCCTCGGTGACTTCTGGGATAGGCTGCTTCCGGGAGGCTGGAGCGGATCGCTTGCGGACATCTTAATTCGACGGAAAGCACAGGTGATGAAGCTTGCGGAACTTGCTGACGAGCAAGTGCGCGTCTGGGTAGCTGACACAGTGTCTAAACTTGACCGCTGGATTGACGACGAGCGCGGGCGCGATCGTGCGAGAGAAGAAAGCTTTGAATGAAAAGCTGGTACTGAAACATTCATTGACGCCAGCGAGCCCGCCGAGTGAAGCATACCGATGCCTGGCTCCCAATTTCACCTAGATCCAGCATCAAAACGTAGTCCGCGACTCCGCTCCCGGTTTTGTTTCCATACCCGCGAACGGACTGCATCACAAATCAAAAGCCCCCTCCCACGGCGGCGGGAAGGGGCTGATGCCTGCGAGACGGTCTCGCGGGAAACGGTTACAGGCTGGCGATCAGCTCGTGAGCCCTGGCGGGAACCGCGACCTTGCCCTTGAGGATGGTGACGGGGCTGAGCGACTGGCCGTAGAAGCGGGCGTTGGCCTTGTCGTTGGTTTCAACGACGGTGCCTTCGAGCGACATCCCGGCAAACAGGCCCTGGCTCAAGCTGTAGGTGTAAACCGCCGCCTTGGGCATGACGCCGGCTTCGGCAGTGCGACCGACCGGACCGGCCGCCACGCTGAGGGCGCCGCCAAGCTGGACATTGCCGCCGCTCTCGAACGCGCGCACAGCATCAGGCGTGTTCAGCACCAGCACGATCTGGCTGACTTCGCCGCCAATCTGGGCGCCAAAGCCGACGCCACCGGTGCGAACGAAGGAAGGGCCGGACCAGCCGCGTCCCAGCTTGGCGACGACGACGCCTTCACCAGCCTTGGCAGACCAGATAAAGCCGCCTTTCACGACAGTAAGAATGGCAAGTCCCTTCGCGTCGCGCAGCACTTCACGAGGGATCTGCTTTTCGGGCATGGACCGGAAGCGATGCATGATAGCCGCCGCCTGATGGATCTGGTCCTGTTCATCCGAGGCTTTCAGGGAAGGCGCTCCAGCGGTAAGCAGGGCGGCAAGGAGAATGAGATTGAGCTTTTTCATGGTGGTGGGTGTTTGAGGTTCTGGGGCGTCGCGTCCGAGCAAGGTGGTTGCCCGCCTTCCATCGAAACGTGACGTCACAGAATTATCGCCCGCCACCCTTGCCTCGGTCGCCCAAGCCCCATGGGGCCTTCACCCTACCTTTACAAAATCGCCCCTGGCGCATAGGCCGCCGCTTCGGGATGCTTCGCCACCAGCTCAGCGATGCGCCCGGCGAAGTAGTCCACCTGGGCTGCAGCGTCACCGGAATTGGCGCGGCCATGGGCCAGCACCTGGTCGAGATCCGCCTGGCTCAAGCCCAGGCGCGCATCAGCGGCCAGGCGTTGCAGAAGATCGTTCTGGGCGATCTTGCCGGTGCGCAGGTCGCGGATGGCCGCCACGGCGTGCTCCTTGATCGCCTCGTGGGCGGCCTCGCGCCCGGCCCCGTGCTTGACGGCTTCCATGAGCACCGTGGTGGTGAGCAGAAAGGGCAGGTAGCGCAGCAGTTCCTGCTCCACCACGGCCTCGAACACCTCCATCTGGTCCAGCACGGTGAGCGGGGTTTCCATCAGCCCGTCCATCGCCAGGAAGGCATCCGGCAGCATGACGCGGCGCACCACGGAGCAGGAGACGTCACCCTCGTTCCACTGGTCCCCGGCCATGCCGGCAGCCATCGCGAGGTAGCCCTTGAGCACCACGTGCAAGCCGTTGATGCGCTCGCAGGAGCGGCTGTTCATCTTGTGCGGCATGGCAGAGGAGCCCACCTGCCCCTTGGCGAAGCCTTCGCTGGCCAGTTCATGACCGGCCATGAGGCGCAGCGTCTTGGCAAAGCTGCCAGGACCGCTAGCCAGCTCGCACAGGATGCTCACGGCACGGAAATCCAGGCTGCGCGGGTACACCTGGCCCACGGAATCCAGCGAGCGGGGCAGGCCAAGATGCACCAGGATGCGCTCCTCCAGAGCGCGCGCCTTGGACGCGTCGCCATCGAACAAGGTGATCTGGTCCAGCCGCGTGCCCACAGCCCCCTTCAGGCCACGCGCCGGGTAGGTGTTCAGGAGAGCCTCGAGCGCTTCATGGCCGATGAGCATCTCCTCGCCAAACGCGGCGATGCGCTTGCCCAGGGTGGTGACCTGCGCCGCCACGTTGTGCGTGCGCGCCGTGAACGGCACGTCGCGCAACTGCTGCGCCCGCTTGGCAAAGCGCGCCAGCACCGCCACGCTTTTGCGATGGATCACCTGCAAGGCGCGGTACACCTGGCCCACGGAATCCAGCGAGCGGGGCAGGCCAAGATGCACCAGGATGCGCTCCTCCAGAGCGCGCGCCTTGGACGCGTCGCCATC
>CAINXC010000370.1 GCA_903854655.1 uncultured Verrucomicrobiota bacterium
ACCAACGTGGAAACCGCAGGCACCGTTACGTTCTCGGGCGCCAACACCACGACCAATGCAACGACTGTCGCAGGCGGCACGCTGACACTGGATTACACCGCGCAGAACAACAACAAGATCAGCCAACGGTGTCCAAAGCTCGGTCGTCATAAGTTGGCGTAGAGCGCCGCCAGGATAGCGCAGGCTTGTTTCCAAGGGATGTCCAGCCAGAGCTGGGTGGCTACCCAGCGGATGAGCTTGAGCGTGTGCTGGGTGAGTTTCCGCGCGCTGCGCACGGCTTTGGGCAGCGCGGTGTCCTGGCTCGCCGCCACAGCTTTGGCCTGTTCCAGGCGCTTGTCCCGCCGGGCCTCCTCGGCCTTGTTGGTGATGCCCTCCTTGGTGGCCAGTTCGTGCTCCAGCAGGTGCAGCAGGTTCGCGCTCAGGCACATGAACTGCGCCTGCATGCTCTTGGCCGTGGCGCTTGTCGCCCATGCCTTCTTCTCCCCGAGCTTGTTCTTGAACTCGTCAAAGCTCTTCTCGATGTCCCAGCGCATCCGGTACACAAAGGCCAGCAGCCCCGGCGGCACGCTGGAGTCATTGAGGTTGGTGAGGAACTCAAAGACGCGCGAGCTGAGCGCGTCGTGGAAAGTGATGCGCCGCATCAGCACTCCGGCGGTGCCGGTGCCCACCAGCTCATCGTCCATCACTCCGGCGTTGATCTCATCAGCGCGGTCGAAGGGCAGGTGTCCGCACTTGATGAGCGCGAGGTTTTCCTTGCAGCGCGTGACCACGTAGATGCCGCTGCCCTGCTTCCACTGGTGCAGCAGCCTGAAGTCGATGATGGCGCGGTCGTAGGCCAGCAGCACTTTGCGGCCCTTGGGAGCGCCCTGACGCAGGGCTTTGACCGTCGTGCGTTTGAGCGCGCGAACATCGTGCTCCTTCTTGCGCGCCACCTGGTCGCAGGCGGTGAGGTGGCTTATCATGCCGGTGCGCAGGTTGCGCATGAACAGGTGGCCCATGGCATGTTTGTTGCCGTTCGCATCGGCGGGGTCATGCGCGGCGTGGGCATGAAAGTGGCCGTCGGCGGCATGGACGTCGAAGCCGTCCAGGGCGGCAAAAGCGCCAAGCGCGTCGGGCAGATGCGCGCGGCCCAGATCGCAGAGCCGGGCGTTAAGCTCGGCGCATAAATCCAGGCGGCGCTTGCTCTTGAGCGACTCGAAGAAGTGGGAGTTTGCGGGGCACAGTTCGGGATCCAGGGAGCCAAGAGCCTGGAGGAAGCCCCTGCCGCTGGGCTGGGACATCAGGCAGCGGTGGACGCCGACGCGCAGCCAGTTGGCGTCGGAGAGTTCGTGGCACAAGCGCTGATGCTCGCAGGCCGGGACAAGGGACAAAGCCGGAGCAAAGAAGCGTTCGGCAAGGGCGGGCGATGAGTCTGTAATAACCATAATCAGCCGAAATCCAGCCCCCCATGAAGTCAACCGGCATATCGCCTTTCTTTGCCGTCTCTGCCTTGCCACAGCGGCCGGGAAACCACAGCCGCAACCAGCTCCCCGTGCCTGCCTCCCCCGTCTCTCCAGGCGGACCGCTAGGGTATCACACCGTGGCAGCAACGGTCACTTTTGCCTCCTTGCTTTGGACACCGTTGCCACCGATCCCCACTGCCACGCTCCACTCGTGATCCGTGGGCAGGCGGTAGGTCTTGCCCTCCTTCTTGCTCAGCCAGGCGCAGAAGGCTTTGGCATCGTCCCAGGTCACGTTCACCACGGGGTGCTGATCTTTGCCAATGCCAGCCTCTGTTTTCCACGTTGCATCCACGCCGCTGTTCGCCTGGGCATAGGCAG
>CAINXC010000371.1 GCA_903854655.1 uncultured Verrucomicrobiota bacterium
CGACATTCTCGACGGCATGGTGAAATGGCGGGGGCTTGGCGTGGTAAACCCTTTTGAGGAAGACGGCTCCCTGGCGGACTTCGCCCGCTACCCGCGCTTTGCCGCCTACATGGAGAAGCACGCCGACAAGCTGAAGGCCCGGCATTGCGCTCAACGCGCCAATGGCTCCTGGTATCGCACCATCGACCGCATCACCCCCTCGCTGGCACTCACCCCGAAGCTGCTCATCCCCGACATCAAGGGCGCGGCCAGCATTGTGCTTGAAGACGCCGGGCTCTATCCTCACCACAATCTGTATTATATCGTCTCCGAGAACTGGCCCCTGCCCGCCCTTCAGGCCGTTCTCATGGCCGGCATCGCCCACCTCTTCGTGCGCGCCTACTCCACCAAGATGCATGGCGGCAGCCTGCGCTTTCAGGCCCAGTATCTGCGCCGCATCCGCCTGCCTCACTGGCGTGATGTTTCCGCCGCAGATCAGCAGAAACTCGTCGAAGCCGCCGCCAGCCAGGACAAGGCTTCTGCGCTCAATGTGGTGCACCGCATCTATCAAATCGCTTCCGAAGAACAACAGCATCTCACCAACGAAACCAGTCCCCCAGGGCTTGAGCTGCCTTCAAGAAGGACTTTGCCACTCATCTCTCATGCACCTGTAGAATCGGCAGCCCTGCTTCTCGGAACACCGGGAGTTTTTGTAAACGCACTACCATCACGAGCCCTATGAACATGAAAGCGCATGCCGCAACCGTCGCATCTTGGTAGCGCACTTGCCGGCGGTGTTACACCAAGCTCCACTAGTTTCTCATGTTTACAATGGGGGCATACAACGCGTTCCATTTTCAAGCCAGAGGCAGGCGCTACGGCCTCAAGTACACTCCGAGCCGCACGGAGGGCATTTGCTTGTTCAACCAATTCCTCTTTGTTTTCACCAGAGTTCGATGATTTGGACTCAATGCTCGTGATCATTTCCGTCATCTTAGCGATCGTGCTATTGTGGACGGCTGGATCAAACTGCTCTCCAGTAACTTGGGTGAAATCGGTCACTAGAGCCCTCATTGCGGGTAGGAGTTCCGCCACGTGCTCAAGGGCCTCTGCGGGCTGCAAATCTCCCTCGTCTACACGCGTCTTGATTCCTGCAAGTTGATTGATAAAGGTGACCAAATACCGGGTCAGCCCTATCAATCGCGGCGCAAGCTGCCTGCGTGCGATTTCATTAAAATCGGTGGAAGCCGAGATTGCGGCTCCACCCAACGCGGCGAAGACTGAACCCAAAATACCCACCTTTGTATTGTCCTGAAATAGGAGAGGAAGGGCAATGCCACCAATAATCATCACCGAGGCACAGGTCTTTTGTATGTTTCCAAATAGAAAGACAAATAGGTTTTTCATGATATTAGGCAAAAACAGCGAAGTTAGAATCAGATCAAAACAAGACAAGTCACTTCGAAAGCCGATGATTTATTTGAACAAAATGTGCCCGTAAAGTTTTGATTGGATCTCGAATCAGACGCGCCAGTGGAGATCGAAAGGTCAGATCCTCTTTCCCAACGTCGAAAAAACGGCTCCACACATGCGGCGGCAGCCGTTTCAGAACAGCCACCCCCGTTTTGGTGAGGACAAAGGGTGGGCGAAGCTTCCACGGTGCCACCAGCAACAAAACAACTGCCGATGTAACAAGCACAGCGAGAACACCAGTTGAATCCATTACTTGATTGACAACTCCCACGATTGGAGGGTAATCTGCTGTTAGCACAGTGCCCATTGACCATCTAATCACCTCAAACTCAAGAACGAGGAGCACCACGATTCCAATGATAATGTAAACAATAGAAATGCTACGACGCATTACGAGCCCAATGGATCGTAGCGGCTCAATAGTGTCCGGGCTGGCGATATCGTCACGGCTCCGCCGCAATCCATAAATCACACCAGTGACGCTACATCGCGTACCGATCTGGATCAGCAATCGAGCTGACACGCCATCAAGTCGGCGCATTTTTGACACCAAGTGTTTGGATACTTCTCCATCAGTCAAGATCTCTCTGAGTAGCTCGTGCCAAAGACCGGACAGCACATCATCCCCTGGGTCAACATCCTGCGCTCCCTCAACCCAATCGTCGAACAAATCCCGCTGTCTGGATGTGGGATCGTCCATCTGTCGGTCTGGCAAACTTTCGGCAACCGCTCGAAGATGCGCTACCAAGTTCTCAGATCGCTTCTGCCTCTTTCGATGCTTGAGTAACGCTATGTGTTTTTCGACCGCGAGCGCCAGTTCCCTGCCCACAGGTCTTACGGCACTTTGCAAAAGATCCCTGTAAAGCAATGCCGCAAGTCCCTTCACTTCTTTGTCTGGAACTGGTTCAGGGGCTAGCATAGTTGTGGACGGCAATGAAACTACCAAATTCAACGGCTTCAAACAATATTTTTCCTATAAAACATTACCTTTACTGAGCACAAGCATCGAATTGCCCAAATTCCCCCAAAAATCGGGCGGGAGCCCTTCTACTTCGTTGCAGGGGAAACAGTGTCAGATGACCCCAGCCAACCACCACCCCGGCCCCCTTGCGATCTCTGCGTTCTTTGCGGTTCAAGCTCCCGCTTCGCCCGCCTTGCCATCCCTTCGCGCCCCTGCACCTTCCCGGGTGGCTTTTGTCGAACTCCATGCCCGCAGCGCGTTCAGCTTCCTGCGCGGATCATCGTCCCCCGAGGAGATGGTCGCGCGGGCGGCGGAGCTGGGCATGGGGCGGATCGCCTTCACGGACCGCGACGGGGTGTATGGCTCGGCGCGGGCGCACTACAAGGCCAAGGAGGCGGGGATTCAGGCCATTGTCGGCGCGGAGCTGACGATGGAGGACGGCAGCGCCCTGCCGGTGCTGGTGCGCACCCGCACCGGCTACCGCAACCTGTGCCGCCTGATCACCCAGGCCAAGCTGCGGGCGGCCAAGGGCGAAAGCCGGGTGCTGTGGGCGGAACTGCCCGAGTTCACCGAGGGGCTGATGGCCCTGTCCGGCGACGCGGAAGGGCCGGTGATGCGGGCAATGGACAAGCTGGCGGCCTTGCAGAACCTGCAGCAAATCTTCGGCAAGGACGGCGTGGCGGTGGAACTGCACCGCCATCGCCTGCGCTCGGAAGTGAGCCGCAACCGCGACCTGATGGAGCTGGCGGAGCGCACCGGCCTGCCCTTGATCGCCTCGAACGCGCCATGCTACTCGCAGATGCAGGGCCGGCTGCTGCTGGATGCCTTCACCAGCCTGCGCCATCACGTGACGCTGGACGACGCGGGGCTGCTGCTGGCCGCCAATTCCCAGTGCTATGTGAAATCCGAGCGCGACATGCGTTCGCTGTTCGGCGACCTGCCGGAGGCGGTGGACAACACGGAGCGCATCGCCGAGCGCATCGAGTTCGGGCTGGAGAACCTGGGCTACGAATTCCCCACCTTCGACGTCCCGGCGGGGCACGACATGGCCTCCTTCCTGCGCGAGATGAGCTACGAGGGCGCCCGCAGGCGCTACGGCCCGCATCTCAGCGACGCGGTGGTGCGCCAGCTTGACCATGAGCTGCGGGTGATCGGCAAGCTGGGCTTCTGCGGCTACTTCCTGGTGGTGTGGGACATCGTGCGCTGGTGTCGCACCCAGGGCATCCTCACCCAGGGGCGCGGCAGCGCGGCGAACAGCGTGGTGTGCTACTCCCTGGCCGTCACCAACGCCGACCCGATCGCCAGCAAGCTGCTGTTCGAGCGCTTCCTCACCGAGGAGCGCAACGTGTGGCCCGACATCGACCTGGACCTGCCCAGCGGCGACCAGCGCGAGAGCGTGATCCAGGAGGTGTACCGGCGCTTCGCCCCGCACGGCGCGGCGATGACGGCGAACGTGATCACCTACCGCGGCCGCAGCGCCATGCGCGAAATGGGCAAGGTGCTGGGGCTGCCGCAGGACGTGCTCACCCGCTTCAGCGACCTGTTCGGCCACGGCGACTTCCCGCACACGCTGGACCTCAAGGAGCAGCTCCAGCGCGCCGGGATGCCCGGCGAGCATCCGCGCCTGCCCTCCCTGCTGCGCCTCTACCAGCAGGTCTATGGCCTGCCGCGCCACCTGGGCCAGCACAGCGGCGGCATGGTGCTGTGCACCGCCGGGCTCAACCAGATCGTGCCGCTGGAGCCCGCCTCCATGCCGGGCCGCGTGGTGGTGCAGTGGGACAAGGACGACTGCGAGGACCTGGGCATCATCAAGGTGGACCTGCTGGGCCTGGGCATGATGGCCGCGCTGGAGGAGACCATCGCCACCTGCGCCGCGCGCGGCCCGGAACGCGAGGTCGAGCTGCATCGCATTCCGCACGATGATGTCCCCACCTATGAGATGATGCAGCAGGCGGACACCATCGGCGTCTTCCAGATCGAAAGCCGCGCCCAGATGGCCACGCTGCCGCGCATGAAGCCCAAGTGCTTCTACGACGTGGTCATCGAGGTCGCCATCATCCGCCCCGGCCCCATCGTCGGCAAAATGGTGCATCCCTACCTGAACCGCCGCGCGGGCAAGGAGCGCGTGGAATACATCGCCGACTGCTTTGAGCCGGTGCTGGAGCGCACGCTGGGCATCCCCTTGTTCCAGGAGCAGGTGCTCAAAATGGCCATGCTCATCGCCGATTTCACCGGCGGCGAGGCGGACGAGCTGCGCCGCGCCATGAGCTTCAAGCGCAGCGACGAGCGCATGCAAAAGGTGATGGCCAGGCTGCGCGCCGCCATGGACCGCAAGGGCGTGCCCAAGACCGTGCAGGACCGGGTGGTGACCTCCATCCAGTCCTTCGCCCTGTATGGCTTCCCCGAATCGCACGCGATCAGCTTCGCCATCCTTGCCTATGCCAGCGCCTGGCTGCGCGTGCATCGCTTCGCAGAATTCACCGCCGCCCTGCTCAACAACCAGCCCATGGGCTTCTACTCCGCCAGCACCCTGGTGCGCGATGCCAGGCTGCACGGGCTGAAGGTGCTGCCCGTGTGCGTGGTCCATTCCGCCCTCACCTGCCAGGTGCTGGATGACCACACGCTGCGCCTGGGCTTGAACCAGTTGCGCGGGGTCGGTCGCCGCTGCGCCGAGCGCTTGATCGCCGAGCGCGCCCGGCAGCCCTGGCGCAACCTGGAGGACCTGATCACGCGCTGCCATCCCGCCCGCGACGAACGCCGGGTGCTGGCCAAATCAGGCGCTCTCAACGCGCTGGGCCACGACCGCCGCAGCGCCCTCTGGGCCGTGGAGGCCGAGGTGGTGGATGATCTCTTCACCCGCGCCGCCGCGCTGCATCCACCTGATCCGGCGGAGCAGTCCGCCCTTTCACCCATGACGCCCGCCGAGAGGCTGGAGGCCGATTACCAGGCCACCTCCGTCACCGTCGGCCCGCACCCCATGCGCCTGATCCGCCAGCAACTGCCGGACGTGTGGTGCGCGGATGAGCTGCGCGAAGGCAAGAACGCCCAGCTTCTCACGGTCGCCGGCATGGTGATCTGCCGCCAGCGCCCCGGCACGGCCAAAGGCCATGTGTTCGTCAGCCTGGAGGACGAAACCGGCATCGCCAACGCCTTCGTGCCCTCCGCCTTGTTTGAGGAGCGCCGCCTTGTCATCACCCAGGAGCCCTTTTTGAGGATCACCGGGCGGCTGCAAAACATCGACGGAGTGATCTCCGTGTACGCGCAGAAGGTGGAGGGACTGCCGTTCGAGGCAGTCGTCGGCGCGCAGTCACACGACTTCCATTGACCTGCCAAGGTGGAAGGGAGACAAGCCAAGTCGCGGTGAAACGAACCGAGCGCCACCCCTCCGCCTGAAGGCGGTACACCAGCCGCTATGCGCAGTCGCGGGCGACGCCGGGCAGTGCCGTCGGAATTCGAAG
>CAINXC010000372.1 GCA_903854655.1 uncultured Verrucomicrobiota bacterium
CTGCCAGCGCGGCCTGCGCAAGACGGTCTGCTCGTGGCCGCGTATCCGATCACGCCAGATCCTTGATGGCGCCTGCCTTTACGCCCTTACTCCTGTCCCTTTTCCCTGATGGCATTGGACTAAAGTCGGTACACCAGCCGCGCCATCCAGCGTGCTTCGACTGTTCAGGGCCATGAGCTCCGAAGATGGCTCCGCGATGAATGAAGGTCATCGCCCCAGGCTCCGCATAGCGGCTGGTATACCGACTTCAGTCGGCCGGGGTGGCGCTTTGATTGCCCCGTCGGACCTTCAAATGCCAGCAAAGCAGCCTATGAGCATAGGCTGGAAGTCCTGCCAGACCAAGCTTCCAGTCCGCTTTTGCCTCTCCTTCCCCTGATGGCATTGGCCTAAAGTCTGTACTCCAGCCGCGCTATCCATGCGCGGAGCGGCTCTCCTCCACCAAGTGACCCACACCGTTTGAATGATCCAATGCACCAACTTCCCGAATGAATCATAGCTCTCCCCTTATGCGCCTGTTTCTTTTGCCGCTGCTGCTGGCCACGCTCGCCCAGGCCCAGCCCTTGCAGATCGGCGTGGCCCATGTCTCCGGCACCTACCACCTCACCTCGCAGCACTACCTGGATGAAGGGGCGGAGGACATTGCGCAGCTCGGCGCGAAATGTATCAAGGTGTACCTGACTCTCGACACGGACCGGCCCGTGAGCGCCGTGTACGCCCACGGCTCCGAATGGCCCGCCTGCCGCACCCTGGCCGAGCTCGCCGCGAGCCCGCCCTTTCAGCGGCTGTTTGCGCGCCCTTTCGAGACCTATGTGATGACGACCTTTCGTGGCGGCAGGTCCGCCTCCTACTGGCGCGCGAAATTCACGGAGGAGGACGCGGCGGACGAGGAGCGCGAGCTGCACGATCTCACCCTCCACCTGCTGCGCACCTGGCAGGGCAGCGGCAAGACCTTCGTGCTGGGCAACTGGGAGGGGGACTGGGCGGTGCGCGAAGCGTTTGACCCCAAAGTCGATCCCAAACTGGAGGCGCTGGCGAACATGACCCGCTGGTTCCAGGCACGCCAGCGCGGGGTGGACAAGGCGCGGGCCGAGGCCGGGGTGAAAGGCGTGCAGGTGCTGCACGCCGTCGAGGTCTGCCTGCTGCGGCGGGGCATGGAGGAAGGCGCGCCCTGCGTGGCGAACCAGGTGGTGCCCAAGGTCGCGCCCGATCTGGTGTCCTACTCCTGCTGGGAATTGCAGGAGAAGCCGGACGAGATGCTCAAGGCGCTGGAATGGCTGGCCAAACTGACGCCGGACAAGCCGCCGTTCGGCGACCGCAACATTTACCTCGGCGAGTTCGGCAGTCCCGAGAACGTCTTCCCGCCGGCGAAGCAGCGCTCGATGATCGAAGGCTCGCTGCGGGTGGCGCGGGATTTCGGCTGCCCCTGGGCCATCTATTGGGCACTCCATTGCAACGAGGCGAAGACGACTCCGGTGACGAAGAATGAAGACGTGAAGGGCTTTGACCTGATCCGCCCCGATGGTACGAAGTCACTGGCCTGGGATCTCCTGCACGACGCCATCGGTCACTGAAGACGTGGGATTTCGTCGGAACGCGCGCCCCGCCATTGGATTCCATTCTACCGCCCGCTCAGCAGCTTCACCTCTTCCTCCTCCATGAGCGTTGCACCCTTCAGGAGGCGGCAGAATTCCTTCTTGCTCACGGTATGGCGGTCGCCGACGCGGGTGACCAGGTCCTTGACGACCTTGTAGCCGATCTCCATGCGCGACCAATCGACGATGAGCATGTACTCCTCGCCCTGCTTCCAGACCTGCCCTTGATGCAACTTCATCGCTCCTTTGTAACGCCAGCGCCCCGCGCCCGCCAGCAAGATTCATGGGAATGTGGCGGCGGGGCGGGGATTGGGTCAGCTCCCAACCACGGAGAGCCGCTGAGAAACCCGGGGGTTCGGCGGCGTTTGAACAAGCCATGCAACGATCTGCTTTGGTCTCCCTGTTCGCTCTTGGTCTTTCGGCCTGCCTGACCGCCGCCGATGACGACGGGTTTGTGCCCTTGTTCAACGGCCGGGACCTCACCGGCTGGCATCCGGTGAATGTGGCGAAGGACACCTTCTTTGCACGGGATGGCATGCTCATCACCACCGGCCATCCCATCGGCGTGATGGCGACGCAGCGGATGTACGAGAACTTCATCATCGAGCTGGACTGGCGGCACATGGAGTACGCCGGCAACAGCGGCCTCTACATCTGGGGCGAGCCCATGCCCGCGCCAGGCGTGCCGTTTTCGAAGGGCATCGAGGTGCAGATCCTCGATCTCGGCTACGAAAAGCAGCATCCGGATGGCGCTAACAAGTGGTTTACCTCCCAGGGCGACCTGTTCCCCATCTGGGGCGCGACGATGACGCCCACGGGCCGCATTTCGCAGGGCGGCCAGCGCAGTTTTCCCACCGAAAACCGCACCAAGCCCTCGCCCGAATGGAACCACTACCACGTGGAGTGCAACAAGGGCGAGATCCGCCTGAGCATCAACGGCAAGGAGGTCACCGTGGCCAAAGACTGCGTGCCGCGCAAAGGCTTCATCTGCCTGGAAAGCGAGGGGGCGGAGTGCCAGTTCAAGAACCTCCGCATCAAGGAGCTGCCGCCTTCCAACACGGCGCCGGAGCAGACCGCGCTGGCCTACGAGGGGTTCCATCAGCTCTTCGATGGCAAGGGCCTCGGCGGCTGGAAGCTGCCGGAGGACGTGAAACCCTTCTGGAGCGCCAGCGGAGCCGTCTTCACCGCCAAGGCCGACCCCGCCGGTCTGCACAAGGACCTGTGGACGGAGAAAGAGTACGGCGACTTTGAACTGATTGCGGACTGGCGCCTGCCCAAGCCGCAAAGGAAGGCCGATGCGGGGAGGCCCGACTTCGACAGCGGCATCGTGGTTCGGGGCATCTTCACCATCGGTATCACGGACAAGAGCACTGGTTCAGGCGGGATTGGCGGCCTCGACGCCAGAGTTAATCTCCACTGCGAGCCCAAAATCAAAGCGGACCTGAAGCCCGGCAAATGGAACCGCTTCCACATCACCCTGAAGGGCAGTCATCTGGAGGTGAAGCTCAACGATCAGCTCGTCGCCGAAGGCGAGCAGATCCTCGCCCCTCAGAAAAGTCCCATCGGCCTCCATCATCACGGCGACGGCATCGAATTCGCCAATCTGTTCATCAAGGAGCTGTGAGCCCCTTTGTCTGGGCCGCGCCCCAAGTGGCCACCGTCTTCTGCTCCAGCGCTTGAACACCTGGAACCACGGATGGCACGGATAGCTCGGATGGGGAAGGGTTGCCATCCATCCATCCGTGTTCTCCGTGCCATCCGTGGTGAGAAGAGGAGGCCGGAACCGATGCATGGCGCTGCCGCGCGAGGTTTTCGGTTCACGCCAGGGGCGGCATGAGCCACTTTGCTTGGGCTGCTCGCAGCGTGCGGTCCGCGCCCCAAGTGGCAACCGTCGCCCTCGACGGGGCTCAAAAACCCATGCGCGCAGCGCCAAACTTCCGCTCCAGCACTTGAACACCTGGAACCACGGATGGCACGGATAGCTCGGATGGGGAGGGCTTGCCATCCATCCATCCGTGTTCTCCGTGCCATCCGTGGTTGGAAGATGACAGGAGGACCGATGCATGGCGTCCAGGGCGGCATGAGCCCCATTTTGTGAGCCACAAAATTGCCGCTGGACACGACCGACGTATCCAGCATGTTTGCACCACTTCATGCAACGCATTGGCGCATCGCTTCTACTGCGACTTCGACTCGGGCTGGCCGCCCGCTAGTCTCCGCCTTTTCCATGCCGCGCCACGACGCGCGGCAACCTGCCTTGAAGTTTTCCCCGCTCGTGCTGCCGGTTGAATCGCAGCCATTGCTCGCCACCCTGTACTCTTTCCCCTCATTGCCATGTCCTTTGATCCCTCCAAGAAATATCGGCCGTTTCCGCTGATCGATTTGCCCAACCGCCAATGGCCTGCCCGCCATCTCTCCCACGCGCCCATCTGGTGCAGCGTGGACCTGCGCGACGGCAACCAGGCGCTCGCGGTGCCGATGAACGTGGCGCAAAAACTGGACATGTTCTCCACGCTGGTGAAGACCGGCTTCAAGGAGATCGAGGTGGGCTTCCCCTCCGCCTCGAACACCGAGTTCGAATTCAACCGCCGCCTGATCGAGGACGGCCGCATCCCGGACGATGTCACCATCCAGTGCCTGGTGCAGGCGCGCGAGGAGCTGATTGAAAAGACCGTGCTCTCGCTGGAAGGCGCGAAGAGCGTGATCATCCACATGTACAACTCCACCTCGCCCGCGCAGCGCAACTACGTGTTCGGCATGAGCAAGGAGCAGATCGTCAATGTCGCCGTGCGCGGCGCGCAGATGATCAAGGACCGCCTGTCGCGCCTGGTGGACAAGGGCACCAAGGTCACCTTGCAGTACTCGCCCGAAAGCTTCAGCGCCACCGAGGTGGAGTTTGCCAAGGAGATCAGCGAGGCCGTGATGGACGTGTGGCAGCCCACGCCGCAGCACAAGATGATCCTCAATCTGCCGGACACCGTCGAGGTGGCCATGCCCAATGTGTATGCCGACCAGATCGAATGGATCTGCACGAACATCAAGAACCGCGACTCCCTGATCGTGAGCCTGCACACCCACAATGATCGCGGCACCGGCACCGCAGCCACCGAGCTGGGCCTGCTGGCGGGCGCGGACCGCGTGGAAGGCACGCTCTTCGCAACGGCGAGCGCACCGGCAACCTGGACATCGTCCAGGTGGCCATGAACCTGTACATGCACGGCATCGACCCGAAGCTGGACTTCAGCGACATGGGCTCGCTCATCAGCATGTACGAGCGCACCACCGGCATGACCGTTCCTCCCCGCCAGCCCTACGCCGGCGAGCTGGTCTTCACCGCCTTCAGCGGCAGCCATCAGGATGCGATCAAGAAGGGCCTCACCGGCTACGAGAAGCACCAGACCTTCTGGGATGTGCCCTACCTCACCATTGATCCCAAGGACATCGGCCGCGAGTACCGCGAGGTGATCCGTGTGAACAGCCAGAGCGGCAAGGGCGGCGTCGCCTACCTGCTGGAAAGCGAGTTCGGCATCGAGCTGCCCAAGGACATGCAGCGCGAGTTCGGCCCCATCGCCAACGATCTTGTCGATGCCCTGGGCCGCGAGGTCACCGCCGCTGAATTGAAGGGCATGTTCTGGAAGGAATACATC
>CAINXC010000373.1 GCA_903854655.1 uncultured Verrucomicrobiota bacterium
CCTGAAAAGCTCCCCCTTCTGCTGTCAATAATGTCGAAAAGATCTCCCTGAACCAACCTCGAAAACAGCGGCCTCCGACTCGCAGAAACCCACCGCCCTCTCCTTCGTTCGTGCCAGCGTTTTCGGCTGGCGGGTCGAGATGATACCGCTGCCGCCTCGCCCGTCAAACCCCTTTCTCTTCTTTTTTCACTTTTCCTCCTCCCACACACCCTGCCCCAGGGAAGGCGGCTCACTTCCCCTGGCTGAGCATGGCACGGAGCCCTGAAATGAAGGACACGTTCTCCTCGGCGCTGACGGTCTCCTTCATGTGCATGGCATAGTCGCGCTCGTCCACATACGTGCGGTCAAGCTCCTTGAGGAAGGCGCTGGGGAGCTGGGCCTGCTTTTCGCCGTACTTCATGCGCCAGCGCACGAAGCTGAGTGTTAGCTTCTTCATGGCACGCGTGAGGCCCACGTAAAAGAGACGCCTCTCCTCATCCACACTGCCATCGGCGACCGCTCGTTTGTGCGGCATGAGGCCCTGTTCGCAGCCTGGAAGGTAAACGACGGGAAACTCGAGGCCCTTGGAGGCGTGCATGGTGATCAGGCAGACGCCCTTCTTCTGCATGATGTCCTCCTCGCGCTTGTCCTCGCGTTCGTCGTTGAGGCAGATCTCGTCGAGGAAGCCGGCGAGGCCGCCGGAACGGTTGCGCTCGTCGTAGGCGGCAATCTGGGCGAGGAAGGAGTCGATGCAGGTGACCCAGGCCGCGTATTCCTCCGGTTTCTTGGCGGCCTTTTCGAGGTAGGCCATATAGCCGATCTCGGCGAGGAGCATCTCGGTCATCTTCGCGAGGAAGGTTCCGGGGGTGGCCGCGGATTGCGCGTACTTGTTAATCACGTGCAGGAAGCCTTGCACAGAGGTGCGGGTCTTCTCGGGAATCTTGCGCTGAAAGGCGGGGTCGCTGAGGACGACCCAGATGGAGCAGCCGCGCTCGACGCTGTCAGCGCGGGCGAGCTCCGCAGTGGAGTTGCCGATGCCGCGCAGAGGTGTGTTCAAGACGCGCAGGAGGCTGATGTCGTCATGCGGGTTGTGCATCACGCTGAGGTAGCTGCAGATGTCCTTGATCTCACGGCGGTCGAAAAAGCTGCGGGAGCCGACGACGCGGTAGGGCATCTTGCGCTTGCGAAACTCCTGCTCCAGCACGCGGCTCTGGTCATTGGTGCGGAAGAGCACCGCAAAGTCTTCAAAGGGCCGGGCTTCCTGAAAGTGGGCGGCATCGATCTCGCTGGCGATCATCTCGGCCTCCTGCGCATCGTCCTCGGTGGCGAGCAGGCGCACGTTGTCATTGCCGGGATTGCGGCTCCACAAGGTCTTGGGGCGGCGGCCGGCGTTGTTTTTGATCAGGCTGTTGGCGGTGTGCAGGATGGGGGTGGTGCTGCGATAGTTCTCCTCCAGCTTGATGATGTGGGGATCGGGGAAGAAGCGCTCGAATTCGAGGATGTTGGTGATGTCCGCACCACGCCAGCCGTAGATGGACTGGTCGTCATCGCCCACCACGCAAACGTTGAAGGGGGGGCCGACGAGGGCGTTCAAGAGACGCATCTGCAGGCCGTTGGTGTCCTGGAACTCATCGACCATGACGTAGCGGTGCTTGTCGCGCACGCGGAAGCGCACGTCCTCATGTTCCTCCATCAGTTCCACGCCCAGCAGGATGAGGTCGTCGAAATCCATGGCGTTGAGGGCGCGCATCTCGCTTTGGTAGGCCTCCATGATGGCGGCATCGAGGGATTCCTTTGGATCGCCGAGGGAGGTGCCGGAGTTCTTCGCGGAGCTGATGCGGGACTGCACCTTGGCGGCGTCGCAGGTCTCGTCCTTGGTGATGAAGCGGTTGATGATGCGCTTGAGCAGGCTGGTCTGCTCGCTCTGCGTGTAGATCGTCCAATTCTTCTTGTAGCCCAGCTTCTCCGCGTGTTCGCGCAGGAGCTTCACGCAGAAGGCGTGGAAGGTGCCGAGCACGATCTTCTTGCCCTTGCCGTCGGCGACCATCTCGATGACGCGCTCGCGCATTTCGTTGGAGGCCTTGTTGGTGAAGGTGACGGCGAGGATGGTTTCCGGCTGGATGCCTTTGTCCACCATGTGCGCCATGCGCGCGGTGATGGTGCGGGTCTTGCCGGTGCCCGCGCCGGCGAGGATGAGCACCGGCCCCTCCGTGTGCATGACGGCGTCACGCTGCTGGGGATTGAGCATCCCCATGCCAAAGGCGGCTTTCATGGGCAGGTGGCCATGCTTGAGGGTTTCCATTCCGACAGGATTCTCGGCAGCAGCTTGTGCTCCTCGCGTTTGATCCTCTCATGCAGGACTGCGGGGGTGTCGCCAATATGGATGGGCACGACCGCCTGCCCGAGAATGCGGCCGCCATCCACCTCCGCCGTGACCAGGTGAACCGTGGCTCCGGTTTCCAGCTCGCCTGCGTCAATCGCCCTCTGCACGGCGTTGCTGCCTTTGAATTTCGGCAGCAGCGAGGGATGGACGTTGATGATGCGATCGGCAAACTCGCTCAGCGTGGGCTCCCTGAGCACGCGCATAAAGCCCGCCAGCACGACCATGTCGACACTCGCGCGCTTCAGGTGCTCGCAGACTTCCTTCTGCGCCGAATCCGGGAAACGAAGAGGATTGGGGCCGGGATCGACAAAGAACGCCGGCAGCCCGGCGGCCTGGGCCGCCTTCATGATGCCGCTTTCGCCGTGATCGCTGATCACGCAGGTGATTTCCGCCTGCAAGCCGCCGCCTTGAACCGCCTCAAGGATGGCCTGGAAGTTCGAGCCCTCGCCGGACCCGAGCACCCCGATGCGCAGTTTGGGTGCCGTCTTCTCCTCGGGGCCGCGAGCTTCTCCCATGCGCTTGATCGTGGCGGTGGTGGAGCGCCCCGGCACCAGGGCGAGAATTTCAATCCGCGCTCCCACTGCTTCAAGAGCTCCACGCTCCTCGGGATTGAGGGATGCAATGGTGTAATCGCCGCCCTTGGCATAAATGTGGGGTCGAATTTGCTCGATGAGCCCCGTCACCCGTGGCTGATGAAAAACACACACGGCATCCACACTACGCAGGGCCTTCAGAATCTCGGCGCGGTCCTCCTCGGTGTTGACCGGTCGCGAAGGGCCCTTGAGCTCCCTCACGGAAGCATCCGAATTCAAAGCGACCACAAGCGCATCGCCCAAGGCACGGGCTTCGGCAAGGTAGCGTACGTGGCCGGCGTGCAGCAGGTCGAAGCAGCCGTTGGTAAACACCAGGCGCTTGCCCTGCCTGTCGAGGTCCTCCCGCAGCAAGGTCACCTGCGCAGGGGAGGAAATTGCGGAATGAGGGGCACCAAAATCCATGCCTGCTCAATGGCGAGTCCGGGGAGAGACGCAACTTGCGAGTCGGCAGAACCACCCGAAAAAGGGGCATCACCAGATCGACTGACGAAAAAGTTGACGAACCTGCCAAAGCGCGTAATCTCGCCGCCCCACTAACCCCAGCTTTCGCAGGAGACACAGAACATGGCCAGAGTTTGCAGCATTACAGGAGCCCGGACAACCGTCGGCAGTCACATTCATCGTAGCGGTCTGGCCAAGAAAAAGGGCGGTATCGGTCGCCACATCACCAAGGTGGTGAAGCGCAAGATCCTTCCTAACATCCGCGTCAAGCGCCTGTGGGTGTCCGAAATCGGCAAGTGGGTGAAGGTCAAGCTGACCGCCCGCGCCCTGAAGACCGTGGACAAGAACGGTGCTTACAAGACCCTCAAGGAAGCCGGCGTGATCTAACGCAGGCAAGCCAAAAAAAACTTTGGAACGGGCCGATCCTGCAAGGGACCGGCTCGTTTTGCGTTGATGCCAGGCCATCAGCCCCAGACTCGCAAGAGTCGCACCGGGCCCAGGGCTCCGCGCAGACGGTAACAAAAAGGAGCCGGCACCGCTCACTTCAGCTCCGCGGGCCTCTTGGGCTTGAAGGTCTCGAACGTCTTGCGCTGCTCCGGCGTCAATTCCTTGTCGAGATCGCCCACCGCGCGGTCCACGACATCCCACACCTTTTTGATGGTGTCGGCCTTGATGGTGGCAAGCTCCTCCACGGCGCTGTCGGTGCGCGCCTCCAGCTTCTTCCGCTGCTCCGGTGTGGGATGCAGCTTTCCGAGCTGCTTGTGCACCGTTTCCCGCCAAAAAGCAGGGTTCTCCTTCTTCTTGGCAATGGCGGAGGCGAGGATGGCGCCCAGGAAGAAGCCGGTGACCATGCCGACGAAGACCAGGAGCATCATGAAGAGCACCGCCTTGGTTCTGGATTTGTGAATCATGGCCAGGGAAGCTCGCTGGTGAAGGTTTGTTCCAATTCCGGGCGCTCCATGCGGAACGAGTACCACTCCGAGAAGGCAAAGCCGGCCGACACCAGGCAGAGGCAGGTGGTGACAAGCACCGCACGCAACCCCAGGGCGCTCAGCAGGTCGTCCCAGGATTCCGCGCCCGCCTCCCGGCTGCCCGCGATAACCCGCGTCGCAAACCCAAAGGGCAGCTCTGGCAGGCCTTCGTCTGAAATCCTGCCCGCGTTTTGGGCCAGCTTGCGCCAGCGTTGATCAAACTCATTCATGGTTCAGTAAACTCGCTTTTCATGACCCGACGCGCAACCTGTCGCAGCTTCAGGCGGGCGCGCATCGCCCGCATCTTCACCATGGGCCGCGTCCAGCCCGTGATCTGGCTGATCTCCAGGGTGGAGCGCTGCTCCAGATCCAGCAAGGTGAGCACCAGCCGGTCGGGTGCGGAGAGCTGGGCGAGCAGGCGCGAAACGATGGCCTTCGCATCGGACGGGCTCTGTGCCGGGGGCTCTGCCTGCCGATTGAGCAAGAAGTCCATCCACTCCGCCTCGCCCTCGCCGAGGTCCGCCATGCGCCACTCGGGCCGCGAGCGTTCCGCCCGCAGCGCGTCCAGGCAGGTGCGCACCGTGAGGCGCGACACCCAGTGCTCGAAGGGAAACCCCTCGCGCCACTGGTACGAATCGAGCTTTTGAAACACCTTGATGAAGGCCGTCTGCATCAGGTCCTCCTCGCTTTCCCGGCGCGGCAGATGGTTGCGCACCAGCCGCCGCACCAGCGGATGCAGGTGCTCGATCAGCGCCGCCGAGGCGCGCTCGTTCCCCGCGCGAACGCGCGCGATACAAGCTTGCACGTCGAAGTCGTCGGGCATCACGAGGGTTGGGACTGGAGGCTAAAAGTGACCACACATGGCATTGAACGCAGGGGATGCAGGGGTGGTAACAGGGAATTGTGGCGGACTGTGCGCCCGGGGCGAGCACTGTTTTCCGGCAGAACGAAATCCAATCAGCCGAGGCTGGCACCGTCTTACAATTTCACTTCCTCATAATACATGCGCCCACCCACGATTCTCATAGGCTGCCCCATGGAATCTGATTTCCCACGCGAGCCCGACGAGCCGACCAAGCGCCAACCTGCGGCATCGGCGCCGCCAGAGCCGGCGGCAGACTGGCTGGGCTGGTCCATGCAGTTTGTGTTTGGGTTCGTCGTGGGTTGGCTTGGTGGCCACCTTTTTACCGAAGAGGGCCGCAGAAGCATTCCCTTGATCACGAGTGACAATGCCCCGGCTTTTTGTGCAGGTGTTGGGTTGATCACGGCTGCGTTTGCCTCCCACTATGGCGACCAGATGTGGCTCGGCTCCTCGTATCGCGTAATCCCACCTGATGCTCCGCAGCAGAACAGGGCGAGCTTGGTTGCTTCGATCATCGCGGGCACTGTGGGAGGCCTTCTTGTGGCTGCAGCATTGGCCCGGACTTTTGGGCTTTTGTTGTAACAATCTGCCAATGATCCAAGCAAGGGGGCTGCAGCGTGATGCCCGCTGCAGAGAAGCGCTTCCACAAAAGAACTGGCCCACCCCCTGCCCGCTCTCTAACGATGCCGATGGACCGACTCGACCTTGCCATCCTCAACACCCGCGCTCATCTGCTTTCGCTGATGAACGCGGAGGGGCATTGGGAGGGCGAATTGTCCAGCAGCGCGCTGTCCACGGCCACGGCGATTGTGGCGCTTTCGCTGGTGGATGCGGCAGCGAACGAGCCTTTCATCCGGGCGGGGGCGGACTGGCTGGGGGCGAATCAGAACAAGGATGGTGGCTGGGGCGACACGCCCATTTCTAAGAGCAACCTTTCCACAACGCTGCTGTGCTGGGCCGCCCTGGGGGTGGTGGGGCGCGGGGTGTGGCCTGCGCTGCGTTGCGAGGAGTGGATCACGAGGGCGGTGGGATCGCTGGAGCCCGATCGAATCGCGAAGGCGGTGATCGCCCGCTACGGCAAGGACAAGACGTTCTCCGTTCCCATTCTCATGATGGCCACGCTGGGCGGCCGCCTGGGCAAGAACGCCTGGCACCGGGTGCTGGCGCTGCCGTTTGAGCTGGCGGTGTTCCCCCGGAGCTGGTTCGGAGCCATCGGCCTGCCGGTGGTGAGCTATGCGCTGCCGGCGCTGATTGCCATCGGCCACGCCCGCTTTCACCATGCGCCGCCTTCGCACTGGTCGCCCCTTTACTGGATTCGCCGCTGGGCCTGGAAAAGGGTGCGTCCCATGCTGAAGGCGTTGCAACCCTCCACGGGCGGCTACCTGGAGGCCACACCGCTCACGAGCTTCGTGACCATGGCGCTGGCGGGGGCCGGCGAGAAGAACCACCCCTGCGTGCCGCTGGCGGTGGAGTTTTTGCGTCGATCCATGCGTAAGGACGGGAGCTGGCCCATCGACACCAATCTGGCGACCTGGGGCACCACCCTTTCCATCAAGGCGCTGGACGAGGATCTGTCGCACGACCAGAAGCAGACCCTGAAGAGCTGGCTGCTGGGCCAGCAGTACAAGACCGTGCATCCCTTCACAAATGCAGCCCCTGGCGGCTGGGCCTGGACCCACCTGCCGGGCGGCGTGCCCGATGCGGACGACACGGCGGGAGCGCTGGTCGCGCTATGGCACCTGTGCGAATCAGAGGAGGAACGCGAGAACCTCGCGGAAGAGGCCAAAGCCGGCGTGCAATGGCTGGTGGACCTCCAAAACCGCGACGGCGGCATGCCCACCTTCTGCCGGGGCTGGGGCACGCTGCCGTTTGATCGCAGTTCCCCCGAACTGGCCGCCCATGCGCTCTGGGCCTGGGGGCTGTGGAAGGAAACCGTGCCTCAGGCGTCCATTGATGCTGCCCTCAGGTACCTGAAGCGTACACGGGTGAAGGGCGCGGCAGCATGGGAACCGCTCTGGTTTGGCAACGAGCACGCCCCGGAAGAAACCAATCGCGTGTACGGCACGGCCCAGGTCCTGAGCGGCGTGCTGGGTGCTGGCATCAGCGCCGAGGAGCCCTGGGTGAAGGAAGCCCTGGCTTGGCTGGCGGCGGAGCAACACCCCTCCGGCGGCTGGGGCGGCGCACGCAAGGTCGTGCCCTCGGTGGAGGAGACAGCCATCGCCCTCAAGGCCCTGGCGCAGGGACCGCCCAGTGATCCCGCCGTGCAGGAGGCCATCCAGCTCGGCACCGCCTGGCTGCTGGACGCGACCGCCAACGGCACCCGATTCGCCGCCGCCCCCATCGGGCTGTACTTTGCCCGGCTGTGGTACCACGAGAAGCTCTACCCGGTGATCTGGACGCTCGGGGCGCTGAAGGCGGTGCGGGCGCGACTCTCGAACGTTGCTTGAGCGAAGCCAATTGGCCTGCCATGACGGCGCGTTGGGGACAACGCGCCCTACCGGGCGGGGGCCCTGACACCGCTTCTATTCCACCCTTCTCAATGCGCGCCGCTGCCGCGAATCACCGCAGGGATGGTCTGGCAGAGGATCTGCAAATCCAGGAGGAGCGACCAGTTGTCGATGTATTTCAAGTCGAGGGCGACCCACTCCTCGAAGTTCTTGATGCCGTTGCGACCACTGACCTGCCAGAGACAGGTGAGACCGGGTTTGACGCTGAGGCGGCGGCGCTGGGCATGCTTCTCGATGCGATTGATCTCGTAAACCGGGAGCGGACGCGGGCCCACCAGGCTCATTTCACCCCAGAGCACGTTGAACAGTTGCGGCAGCTCGTCGATGCTGAACTTGCGCAGGAATTGCCCGAAGGGAAAGATGCGCGGATCATTGCGAATCTTGAACACCGGGCCGTCCATTTCATTGTGCACCTCCAGGTCGCTGCGCAGCGCCTCAGCATTGGAGTGCATGGTGCGAAATTTCCACATCATGAAGGGCCGGCCATAACGCCCGCTGCGTTCCTGCCGGAAAAACACCGGCCCTTTGGAGGACAGCCGGATGCCGGCCATCGCCACCAGCCAGAGCGGCATCGACAGCACGAGAAAGACAACGGCTCCCACACGATCCACCATGTCCTTCAACACCAGCGCCCAGGAGATCTGCGGCGTGCTGTGGAAGACCAGCATGAGCCGGCCGCTCAGCACGTCAAAGGTGGGGCGGGCGATGGAGGTCTGGAAGAAATCGGCGCTGATCCAGGCTTCGACGCCCTCGGTTTCGCAGGCCTGCACCGCCTCCTCGATCCGGGCAAAATGGACATGCTGGGCGGCGAAAATAACCCGCGAGACGGACTTTTCGTGCATGGCTTCCACCAGCGCGGAAACCGGCTCCGTGGTGATGTCGATCACGCCCTTCACATCCAGCTCGGCACGCTGCTCGTCGGTCATGCCCCGCAGCAGATGCTCCGCGTCCCCCGGTGTACCCGCTAGCAGCACGTTTTCGCGGGCGCGTCCGCTGGCCAGCTTGCGCCGCAGCAGGTCGCGCTGGTAGGCCTCGCGCAGCAGCAGCAGGGCGGCGGAGAGCACAATGTCGATGATCACGGTGGACCGGCTGGGCACCTCCCAGCGGAAGAACACCACGAACGCGCCGATCAAGGTGCCCAGGCCCACCAGGGCCCCGGCCATCTGGCGCAGCGAGCGGATCAGGCTCTTGTTGATCAGGTTGTCATAAAAACCACGCGACTCGAGCAGGATGGGGGTGAATGGCACCACGACGGCGACCACCCAAAAGAAATTCTGAAACGGAGGAATGATTTCCAGATTGGGAAAATAGCTCTGCAACACATAGGCGCGAAGAGCGTACGACACCCACAGGCTTGCAGCGAGAATGCCGCTATCCAACAGCTCGGTAAGCTGCAAATTGATTTCCTGCCTGCGACCTAGCATAATCGGCGGTTCCAGTGGGATTAAATACTTTTGATTTGTTAATTATTATAATGGTTCTCAAAAATGGCTCAACTTCTTTCCACTAAAAACCTCCTGCTCTCCACCCGCCCCCTGACGGTGGGCGTGGCGAGCCAGCCTGAAGCAATTTCCGCCTTCCTCGCTTTGAGCGCTGAAGAGCGCCTTGCCACCTGCGATCTCATGGAACTGCGGCTGGATCTGCTCCAGGTGGACGCTGATGAGCTTCAAGAAGTAATCCCCTTGCTGGGGGTCCCGGTGCTGCTCACCGCCCGCCACCCCGACGAAGGAGGCCAGGGCCCACACAATGCCGCCGACCGTCGCGCCCTGCTGGAGCCTTTGGTCGATCTGGCGGCACTGATCGACATCGAGCTGCGCAGCGCGGCCGACATGCGCGACATCATGGCTCGTGCTCGCAGCCGCAGCGTGGGCGTGATCGGCTCCTTCCACGATTTCTCCGCCACGCCGGGCGAGGATGTGCTGACAGGCGCCATGGATTTTGCCCAGACTGCAGGGTTCGACGCCGTCAAATTCGCCACCTACCTGAACGGCCCTGAAGACCTGATGCGGCTCATGGGCCTGGTCGCGGGCAAGCGCCGCCTGCCGATGTCCGCCATGGGGATGGGACCGCTGGGCAGGGTTTCGCGGTTGACGCTTGCCAAACTTGGTTCCTTGCTCAACTACGGCTATCTGGGTGAATCCAACGCCCCCGGCCAGTGGCCCTCCCGCCAGCTCAAGGACCTCATTAACGACCTCTGATGCCCGCCTCTCACCGCCCATGCTCTCCCCTGTCCCGCCGGGCGTTCACCTGGCTGCGCGCCTGGACTGCGATCAGCCTCCTGGGAGTGGCGGGCTGCGACGACCCCAAAAAGGAAGCCCAGATTCGCTGGCGCGAGGAGGAAGTCGCCGCCAAGGAGGCGGACCTCGTCAAGCGCGAGCAACGCCTGCTTGAAGAGCGGCGGGCGGAGGAGACCCTGCAGGCCCAGGTCAAGCAGGCGCAGGACCTGGTGGCCAAACGTGAAAAGGTCCTGGCGGCCAATGAAGAAAAGGTGAAGGCGGCCAAGGTCGCTTGGGAAACCAAGTTGAAACGCGGTCCCG
>CAINXC010000374.1 GCA_903854655.1 uncultured Verrucomicrobiota bacterium
CTACCTCATCGAGGAGCCCACCATCGGCCTGCATGTGGCCGATGTGGCGCGGCTCATTGATGTGCTGCACCGCCTCGTGGATGAAGGCCACACTGTCATCGTCATCGAGCATCACCCCGACGTCTTCGCCGAAGCCGACTACCTGGTCGACATCGGCCCCGAGGCCGGCGAGCACGGCGGTCGCGTGGTGGCCGCAGGCACGCCCGAACAGGTCAAGAAGTGCAAGGAGAGCCGGACGGCGAGGTTCTTGTGATCAGTTTATTACACTGTCCAATCACTTGGGCGGGTGCTTGGCAAAATGATCTGCGATGCTCTGTCGGATCTCCTTAACACTGCGTCTGTTTGGGGTGTTGTCTTCGGACGTCGCCCAAGACCTTCCGGGGTGCAAGGTGTCCCATGGCGACCGTTCGTTGGCGCGCGTTTTAGCGCTGTCTCCATGCTTGCCAAAGCCGTAGCAGACCTTTGCCTCATTGTTCCAGACGGGCAAAAACCAATTGATCAGATGATCCTCCGCAGTCTCGACCCACGCGCTTCTGACCACAAGATAACGACAATCAAAATCCGCCAAGTTAAGATTTTCTGCCTTCGCGATGTTCTTGTGATGATCCTTCAGTCTTGTATGGAGCCTCAGCCCCTGGCCCTGAGGAGTTAGGGCATGCATCGCTTCGGGGTCGGCCTTCCCCACATAAATAGGATGGTCTTTGCCCGATAACGGCGCATAACAATCGAACGTGCCCCGATAGTAAATAGCATAGACACCCGCGCCATAAAACGACTGCTTCACAGCGTCTTCCAGTGGCTCCTTTTCTTGGAGCAGCAGCGTCCGCGCGACGAGATCCCCAATCACTTCCGGACTGGTCGGATCAAACACATGTTTTGGCAGCCTGACTGTATCCAGAGTTTGCGCCACAGTGCCGAGGCGGGACACCACGCTCTCCAACTCCAACCGAAGCGACCTACGCCTGGCGGATGGGATCTCTGCGTAGATGGAAGGATCAATTGGGAGAGTCTCCGCGAGTTTGATGATCTCGGCCAGGACCTCAGTGGGAATCTGTGTCATCGGATCATTCGGTGCGTTTTGGTTGAGTCGTGCCTTTCGATCGCAGTCCGGACACTGCGGAGCACCACTTGTCCGAGCGTCACCGGAACTGCATTGCCCAACTGTCGCATGTTTTCGCCCCAGCTTCCCTCAAACACGTACTCGTCCGGGAAGGTTTGCAGGCGGCAGGACTCCCGCACCGAGAAATAACGCACTTCGCCGCTGGGAAGCCGGAGCATGTTTTCGCCTCCTGGCACCCCGTGGTCGCCAGCCTTGAGCGTCTTCGCGGGCTCGTCCAGCGGGCTGCCGGTGTGGCCGGGATAGGACCGGGCGCCATTCTGTTGTAAATGATTCGGAATCACCACGCTGCGCGCGTTCGGGGCGGGGTCGCCAAGGTCGCAGATAGCGTCCCGCACTGACAGCCAGGGATTGCGATCCATGGGGGCGGTGAACAACATCTCCTCCTTTTCTCGCGAAGCCCAGGAAGGAGGGGGGGGCGGACGGTTTTTCCTGGCGATTTTGTGCCGATCCCAGTATTCGCCAGAACCCCATTGCGCATGCATCAATGCATCGCGGGAATGCGTGGGCGAGGGGAATGACCAGGGCACCTCGATATCGGAGCGGAAGCCGACGAAAAACACGCGCTCACGCTTTTGCGGCACGCCGTAGTCGGCGGCATTTAGCAATCTGGTGACCACTCGGTAATTTAGGTCGGGTTCGCTGCCCTTGGTGCGGATGCGTTCCAGACGCGACAGGTGATCAATCCAGTCTTCTTGTTCGCGGCAAACCACATCGGGATAGCTGAGTTGCAGGAGGATGTAGTTGAAGTACTTGGCAAACGTCTGACGGGTCAGGCCCTTGACGTTTTCGAACACGAAGGCCCTGGGCTGGATCTCCCGCACGACTCGCGCCGCTTCGGGGAACAGATTCCTTCGGTCGCCCATGGCACGGTGCTTACCACCGATGGAAAAGGGCTGGCACGGCGGACCGCCGGATACCAGATCCGCGCGTCCCTGCCAGGTGCTGAAATCCTGGTTGTGGACGTCCCCTTCGATCAGCGGCCAGTGGCGGACAAGGTCAAAGCCCCGGCGCTGGTTCGCCCGGATCGTCTCGCAAGCGTCATGGTTGTATTCAAGCACGGCATCGTGCTCAAAGCCCGCGTTGGAGGCAGCAAGTGCAAGCCCTCCGGCTCCCGCGAACAGCTCGACACATCGCAACGCCTTGCGCGCGCTGTACACGGCCGGCTCTTCCCTCACCACAGAGGATCCGGCATCATCGCCCAAAGACCTGCGGGGCCTACCCTGAAGGGGCAGCGCCTTGCCTTTTGGTAAAGGCTTATCTTTCGGACGGGAGGAGGTTATGCGGTCGCTCTTGGTTTTCATCGGACTCAACTGCTCCGAGACTATCAGAAGAAATGATCTGCGCGATCACGATATCTGGCCATTCGCGTTTTCTTACACGGAAACCACGGCTTTCTGCGGAAAGATGCCAAGCTCATAGTCCATGACGAATACACCCGGCCCCAGAAGTCCACCGCCGCTCGTGGTGGGAGAAACCGCCCTCATGGTCGCGCACGCAGTCGTTTCACCAGCGCCTCACCGTCACCGAGCCGGGCTTGATAACCATCAGCGGCCTTCCATTTGAACCTGGACAAGCCGTGGAGGTGTTTGTGCTTCCGCGTCAACCGTCTTCGACCGGTCCGGCGGGAGCCCTTCGTGGATCCGTGATTTCGTATTCTGACCCCTTTGAATCCGCCACAGCGCCCGAGGAATGGGAGGCTGGTTCGTGACTCTGTTGGACACTCACATTTGAATTTGGTGGGTGACCGGCAGCGAAAAAACTGGCGCCGGGCTATATCGAGCTGATTGAGGAATCGACGGCGAGACTCTCAAGGAGATTCATCGCGCCTTCTCTCACAGTGGTCCATGGTCAGAGGCCAAGGTGTATCTTTGGTCCGCCGACAAAGACGCCGAAACAGGTCCTTCTGGCCCTGGATGGCTGGTGGTGGACAAAGAGCGCCAGCGCTGGTTTGTGTGGTGGGATGCTACCCGGCCGCTGCGGGCCCTGACTTGGGGGCGCAGAAGGTCGGGCATGATCTGTTTGGAACCGGTGTGATCAGGTTCGGGTAAAGCCCGGCCGATGAATAGACTGTCATGAAAGGTCTGTCATTTGGGTTGGCCTGCGACCCAGGGTATGAGGGGGCTGGTTGCAGCGATGCATTGGTCCTCAAACATGCCATCCACTCATGAAACTTTGCTCCGGTACATTGGCAGGTGGTGAACATCTTGCGCAAGCTCTGCGGAGCCCGTCCTCATCTGTGGCGAGACCAACTCAGCGGCCCTTCCTTCGGTTGCTGGCCTGGTGCTTGCTGTGTGCAGGGGCGCCAGTGGCGTTGCTGCATGTGTACGGTTCGAGCCCCGTTGCTGATCTGTCGCCCAAGGAAGCCACGCATCAGGATGCGCCCGAGCCGAATGTAAATGCTTCCTTGGATGGCGTGGATGTTAATGCCGTTGTTGCCCGGCTGCGAATGACCAATCCTGATTACGTTGGCATTGGCAATTCCATGCTCTTCACCCGGCTGGGCAGGACGCAGAGACAGGTCGAGGAACTGAACGAGCTCACAGGTCATAGCTTCTATTTCGTTCTGAAGGGTGGATCAACCTCGGCGATGTGGTATCTCACCCTCAAGAACATCGTGGCAGCCAGCGGCATTCATCCGAAGATGGTCTTCTTCTTTTTCCGCGACACGGAACTGACTTCGCCGCTGGCCAACACCAATGGCAAGCACGAGGCCTACCTGAACAGCCTTCGTGGGTTGACGGAGCCGGAAGTGGACTTGTTGCTGCTGCCACCGACCAGGGACGGATTGGTCAGCGGCACCGTCGATCACATGTCAAAGTGGCTGAGCGGACCGGAGGGCTTGTATGACTTCTCGTTGCGTCCGGGAAAAGTGCAAAGACGGTTGACCAACCTTGCTCTGAAAATGGGGGGCGGCAGGCTTTTGAAGGATGGGGACCGCCGTGTATTGACTGAACGATTCGGCGTGGAGCGCCTGCGCCCCGATGTGCCTGCGGAGATGGTTTCACAAATCACGGGCAACGACGAGGCGTTCGACCCCTACATGTCGCTCAGCAACAACTACTATGGGGACGTCGAGGCCGGCAGCTTTTTGCCGCCGATCATGGAAGTGGCGAGGGAGCATGGGATCAAGCTGTTGTTCTTCCGCGTGAAGAAGCGGCCTGAGGCCGAGGGTGGGACGGTCACCGCCGAGCCGGAGCCCATGCGCGGTTACGTTCACCACTTGCAGCAATGGATCGAGGAGCGGGGCGGCTTGTTCTACGACGAAACCTATGATCCGGCGATCCGCCTTGATGCCTACAACGATGGCGACCACATCGGCCTGGAGCACATGGACTGGTATCGGCGATACTTCTGGAGCCGCATGGCCTCCGTTTTTCCATGATTTATCAACGGATGCACCTGGGAGCTGATCTGGCGGACTGGAACTCAAATCCAAACCCGCTAAACGCGTTGACACGTGATCCGGGGCCACGGTATCAATGCGGGACAACATGTCCTGGCGGATGCGCCGGAAGCGATCGACCTATGCCCCAGACTCCCAGTTTCGCCGCGCCCGTGGCATCTTCAACCTCGCCAGCATTCATCGGGCTGCTTGCCTGGTGCCTTGTGTGTGCGGGAATGCCGCTGCTTCTGCTGCGTGGGGGCAGGCCGGCTCCGGCTGCTGCCCAAGCCGCCAGGCCGTCCGGGCAAGCTCCGGTTGATACGGCGCAGACCACGGGCGGGGCTCCGGGCGGCCTCGACGTCAAGGCTGTCATCGCCCGTCTGCGTGCTGAACAGCCTGAGTACATCGCCATCGGCAATTCCATGATGTTCTCCCGGTTCGACATGACTCCGGAGAAATTGAACGCTCTGACCGGGCACAAGTTTTTCTTCATCCTGCGCGGGGGCTCGACCACGGCGGCCTGGTATCTCACACTGAAAAACGTCGTGGCGGCCAGCGGAGTGCACCCCAAGCTCATCTTCTTCTTTTTCCGCAACACGGAGCTGACCTCGCCCTACGCAAACACGACCGGCCAGCACGCGGCCTATCTCAACAGCCTGCGCGGGCCCAGCGAGCCGGTGGTCGATGATCTGCTGCGACCACCGCCGGCCAGGGGCGGCCTGGTTGACGGGACCGTCGATTACGTGTCGGGCTGGCTCAACGGGCCGAAGGGGTGGTATAACTTCTCGGCGGGCCGGGAGGACATGCAGAGGCGGATCACCAATCTGGCCATGAGGGCCGGCGGCGTGAAGACCGGCAACCGCCAGGAGGTGACGGACCGTTTCAGCCTTGATCACCTGCGGTATGACGTGCCTGCCGACATTGCTGACGGGCCGGGCAAGGATGAGGCGTTTGACCCCTACCAGTCCTTGAGCACTGACTATGTGAACCCCGAAGCCCGCAGTTTCCTGCCGCCAATCATGGAGCTGGCCAGGGAGCAGGGGTTCAAGCTGCTGTTTTTCCGCGTGAAGAGGCGGCCCGAGGCGGAGGGCGGCACGGTCTCTGTCGAACCCCATGAGATGCGCGGCTACGTTCAGCGCCTGCAGCACTGGATTGAGGAGCGCGGCGGCCTGTTCTTTGATGAAACCTACGACCCGGCGATCCGCCTGGATATTTACAACGACGGTGACCACGTTGGCGAGGAGCAGCGGGACTGGTATCGAAAGTATTTCTGGCAGCGCATGTCCTCCATCTTCCCATGATTTTTCAGAGCGTCGATTATCTCCTGTTCCTGTTGGTCGTGCTGGCGGCCTACTGGTCCCTGCCGCACAGGGGCCAGAACGTGGTGCTGCTTCTGGCCGGCTACGTGTTCTATGGCTACGTGCACCCCTGGTACTGCATTTTGCTGGGGGCCACAACGCTGGTGGACTTCACCTGCACGCAGCTGATGGAATCACAACCCGTGCGCAAGCGCTTCTGGCTGGGTTGTGTGCTGCTGAGCAATTTCACGGTGCTGGCCACCTTCAAGTACTTTGGTTTCTTCACTGACAACCTTGTGGCGCTCCTGCGCGCCACCGGCATGCAGGTGGCGTCACCGGTGTTTCACATGCTGCTGCCAGCCGGGGTTTCCTTCTACACCTTCCAGAGCTGCGCCTATGCGGTGGATGTGTATCGCGGCGAGGTGAAGGCGAGGCGCAATCTGCTGGATTATGCGGTGTACGTGGCGTTTTTCCCGCAGCTTGTGGCAGGCCCCATCGAGCGGGCCAGCCATCTGCTGGCCCAGGTGGAAAGGCAGCGCCGTTTTGATCCGGTGGTGGTGCGTGACGCCCTGTTCCTGTTCCTTTGGGGACTGATGAAGAAACGGGTGATCGCCGACACGGCGGCTCTTTACTGCAACAAGGCGTTCTCGTTGCGCGACAGCTCCTTTCCCATCGTTTGGGCGGGGGTCATCTGCTTCTGCGTGCAGATCTATGCGGACTTCTCCGCCTACACGGACATGGCGCGGGGCTCGGCGAAGCTGCTGGGCTTTGAATTGCGGCAGAACTTCAACCACCCATGGCTGGCGCAGTCGCCAGGGGACTTCTGGCGGCGCTGGCATATGTCGTTGTCGGCCTGGTTTCGCGACTATGTGTTCATCCCCCTGGGCGGTTCGCGTTGCAGCGAGGGGCTTGTGGCCCGCAACTTGATGCTGACCTTCCTGCTCTCCGGTTTGTGGCACGGGGCGAGCTGGAACTTTGTGCTGTGGGGCGGCTGGTGGGGCGTCTGGCTGGTGATATGGCGGGGGCTGGACCGCTGGGCGCCCGGATTCACCCAGGGGACAGGGGCCATGCGCGTCCTGGCACGCTGGGCGGTCACGATGGTGATGATGAACATCGGCTGGCTGATGTTCCGCGAGCAGAACCTGCATGAACTGGTCCGTGAAATCACGACCAGCCCGTTCAGTGCCTCGGCGAAGGACTGGCGCATCGGCGGGTTTTTCGTGGCGCTCATGGCGATCTACAGCGTGCCGCTGTGGATTCATGCCGCGCTGGAGCAGCCGCTGCTGGAAAAGTGGGACGGCCGCCGGGACCGTTGGACGGGCTTTGCGGCGCAGTCCGCAGGTGGCGTCGCCATCGCCCTGCTGCTATGCCTGCTCGCCAGCAAGGTCAGCAGCGACTTCATTTACTTCCAGTTCTAGCGGCGGGGTGCCGGGCATCCGCGAGGTGGCCGATACACCCGCGCTTCCGCCCCCGTATGAACAACGACGCAGGCATCGTCCGCCGCGCCGTTGAATCCGCTGATGAACGCCCGCACCACAACCTTGATGGCCTTGTGCGCCGTCACGTCGTCACTGCGCGCCGACGACCTGTTCGCGTCGGAGATCGAGCCGTTGTTCCGGCAGCGCTGCTACGAGTGCCACAGCCACTCTTCCGGCAAGATGAAGGGCGGCCTCACTCTGGATTCGCGCAGCGGCTGGGAGGAGGGCGGCAACACTGGCCCTGCGCTCGTCCCCGGCAAGGTCAGCGCCAGCCTCATGGTCAAGGCGCTGCGCTACGCCGACAAGGATTTGCAGATGCCGCCCAAAAAGAAGCTCGACGAAGCCGAGATCGCCCTGGTCGAGCAATGGATCGCCCAAGGCGCCCCTGATCCGCGTATTGCCGGAGCGAGCCAGGCGCCGGCTTCGGAATGGTGGGCGCTGAAGCCCTTGAAGACCCGGGGAGGAAGGCCCGGGGCGGTGGGCAACCCGATTGATGCGCTCATCGCCGTGGCGCCCGGTCCCGAGGTGGCCCCGCGCATTCTCATTCGCCGGCTGATGTATGATTTACACGGCCTGCCGCCGACGCCTGAAGAAGTTGAGGCGTTTGAGCAAGCCTGTCGCGAGCATCCCGAGTCCGGCGTTCAAGAGCTGGTCGATCACCTGCTCGCTTCGCCCCGGTATGGCGAGCGCTTCGCCCGCCTGTGGCTGGATGTGGCGCACTACGGTGAATCCAATGGCTTCGGCATGGACCGCCCCCGGATGAACGCCTGGCCGTATCGTGACTACGTCATCAGCGCCTTCAACGAGGACAAGCCCTGGCCGCGTTTCGTTCAGGAGCAGATTGCGGCGGATGCTCTGTTTCCCGAAGAGCCGCGACTGCTCCCGGCACTGGGCTTCATGGCTGCCGGCCCCTTCAATCAGAGCGCGCTTGCGGAGCAAACCGACGGCACCGACTGCAAGAAGATAGCCCTTAATCTGGACCGCGACGATATGGTCAGCACCGTGGCCGCAAGCTTCCTTAGCGTCACCTTGCACTGCGCCCGCTGCCATGAGCACAAGTTTGATCCCATCAGCCAGCGCGACTACTATCGCATGCAGGCCGTGTTCGCAGGGGTGGCGCGCGGCGATCGTGACTTCGATCCTGATCCCGAAGTGCATCGCGAGCGGCAGAAGTGGCTCAATGTCCGCAAGCGCCTGGAGGCTGGCGAACCGCTGGCCAGGCTCGATCCAGCCGACCAGGAGCGAATCAAAGCGCAGCTCGCGGGTTTCAAAAGCCGGGTGCTGGCCACGGAGCAGGCCTGGACTCCTGTTCAGGCCGAGGTCGCAACCACCTCGGCCAAGACGACGATAACGTCCTTGCCCGATGGCTCGATTCGTTTCGGTGGCGAAGCCTTGGACAAGGACACTTACACCCTCACAATTCACCCTGCCTTGCCTGAGATCGCCGCTGTGCGTGTCGAGGTCATGACCGACGATTCCTTGCCGCATCACGGTCCTGGACGCCAGCCCGCCAACGGCAACCTGCATTTGTCCGAGGCAACCATCACCACCGGCACGCCCCCTGCCGCCGTGAAGATCAAACAGGCCCGCGCCGACTTCGATCAGGCAGGCTGGGAGGCCAAGAAGACCGTTGATGGCAATCCCGCGACAGCCTGGGGTATTCATCCGCAGGAAGGGCGCTCTCACGCCATTGTCTTCAGGTTGGACAAGCCCCTGAAGGCTCCGCAGTTCGTATTGAAGCTGGACCAGCTCCATGGCCAGCAACATCTCATTGGGCGGCTGCGCGTGTCCACCAGCGCGAATGCAAAGGCGCAGCCCGGTGAGCCCGAATTGCTGGCCCTGTTCCGCCAGTCCGCCAGTGCGAAAGAACTCGGAAGCGGGGCTGGGGCCAAGCTGGTGGATGCCATTCTCGACACGCTGCCACCCGTGCAAACTGTCTTCGCCATCGGCAGCCAGATCCCCGGCCATCGCAAATATACTCCGCCCAAGACACCCTATCCCATCCACATTCTGCGCCGTGGCGACATCCATCATGAGGCCCAGGAAGTGAGGCCCGGCGCGCTGGAATGCGTGAGTGCCTTGACGGCCGAATTCATACTGCCAGCGGCCAGCGACGAAGGCGCCCGCCGCGCCGCGCTGGCGAAGTGGATCACCGATCCTGACAACCCGCTCACTTGGCGCAGCATGGCCAATCGTGTCTGGCAATGGCACTTCGGCAGGGGCTTGGTCGAGACCCCCAATGACTTCGGCAAGATGGGCGCGCAGCCTTCGAATCCCGCCCTGCTCGACTGGCTCGCCCGCGAGCTGCGCGACCCCGGCTCGCTCAAGCACCTGCACCGCCTCATCGTCACCAGC
>CAINXC010000375.1 GCA_903854655.1 uncultured Verrucomicrobiota bacterium
GGACCAACCTCTGGATCGTCATGTGCGTTTCGATGTGTGTGAACGCCGGCATGTGGTTTGAGCGCTACGTGATCATCGTGACTTCTCTGGAGCGCCATTTGACCCCGGGAGCCTGGCGTGTCTTCCATCCCACGTGGGTGGATATCGCCACCTTCGTCGGCACTTTCGGCTTCTTCATGATGAACTTCCTGCTGTTCCTGCGCTTCCTGCCGGTGATTGCCATCGCGGAAGTCAAGGGCGTCACGCCCGCAGCCGATCCTCACCACGGCGAGAGCCATGACCACGGCGTCCAGGAAGACGACGTCATGGGCTACGAGAAACCCTCCTGCATCGCCCCGAAGGGTGCTGCCGCCACCGCCTAACTTGTAAACACTGTGAGCACCACCCTCAAAAGAGTTCACGGCTACCTCGCTGAGTTCGACAGCGTGAAAGACCTCTATCATGCTGCTGAAAACGTGCGCGATGCAGGTTATCAGCGCTGGGACACTCATTCGCCCTTCCCGATCCATGGCATGGATGGTGCGATGGGGCTCAAACGCTCAAAGCTCCCCTGGCTCGTGTTTTGTGGCGGCCTCACCGGCACCACGACCGCTTTCCTGCTGGAATACATCACCCAAGGCGTGATCTATCGCACCGTGGTGCAGGCCAAGCCGGCCACCATCATGTCGATTCCGGCGTGGTTCCCCGTGATGTTTGAGCTGACCATTCTTTTCTCGGCCTTCACCACTTTGTTCGGGCTGCTGGCGATCATCGGCCTGCCCCGGTGGAATCATCCGCTCTTTACCTCCAAGCGCTTCGGTCGTTTCTCGGACGATGGTTTGTTTGTTTGCATTGAGGCACGTGACCCCAAGTTCTCCCAGGAAGGCACCAAATCTTTTCTCGAAGGCATCGGGGCCAAGAACATTGAACTCGTGGAGGACGACATCTGATCGCCGTCTGTTTGAACGCGATCTTTGAAACGCCATGAAATACTTCTTCCTCAGTTATATCTTCGTTGCCGTCCTCATTGTGGGGGCGGCGGGTTTTCGCGGTGAGAAATTTGAGCGCACGCCGCTCCAGTTCTTCCCCGACATGAAAGAGCAGGCCAAGGTCAAGTACCAGGCGGCGAGCGCCTTTTTCGCCGACGGGGTTGGCAGTCGGCTGCCAGTCGCACACACCGTGCCGATTGGCTTCGAAGTGCCCAAAATTGCGGCCGCCGACGGTGCCAAGCCACCGAAGTTCGGTTTCAGCACTGGTCTGGATTTCTACAACACCGGCAAGGTGGGCGACTACTACGGCGACGGCTTCCCTGCTGAGCTCGAACTGGACGCCGCACTTCTGAGCCGGGGTCAAGAGCGGTTCAACATCTATTGCTCTGTCTGCCACGGGATGTCCGCCAACGGCAAGGGAATCACCTCCAAGTACGGCATTCTCACCGCGTTCAACTTCCAGCAGCCCGGCGCGACTGATCCCGCCAATGCGGCCGCTTATCGGCCCACAGGTGCTATTTTCGACACCGTCACCAATGGCAAGGGCCTCATGGGTCCTTACGGGGGCGTGGTCCCGGCGCGAGATCGCTGGGCCATCATTGCTTACATCCGCACGCTGCAGATGGCGGGCAAGGAGGTTGGTGGAGTCCAGTAACGGCTAGCGTTTTTCGGCATGAGTCATCATCACGTCAGTTTCAAAGATTTGCCCCAGGGAGGCGAGAAGTTCGAAGTCGCGAAGGCCTCGAAGCTCATGGGTGCGCTCGGTGCGCTCGGTGGCCTGGGATTGCTCCTTTCCCTTGTCTTCTTTTTCAACCCTGGCACC
>CAINXC010000376.1 GCA_903854655.1 uncultured Verrucomicrobiota bacterium
CCGACGCTCTGCGCTACGGCATGGGCGGCCACCCCCACGCCAAAGCCAATGCGCGCAAGCCCATCACGGTCTGGAACATCACCCGCACCTGCAACCTGCGCTGCGTCCATTGCTACTCCGATTCCAATGCACTGAATTATCCCGGCGAGCTCACCTGGGAGCAGATGCTGGAGGTGGTCCAGGACCTCAGCGCCTACCATGTGCCCTCGCTGCTGCTCTCCGGTGGCGAGCCACTGGTGCATCCGCACTTCTTCGACTTGGTGGTCGCGGCCACCGCTGCCAAGCTGAAGCTGACGATCTCCACCAACGGCACCCTCATCACCCCGGAAAAAGCCGCGATGCTAAAAGCGGCAAACGTCTCCTACGTGGGCATCTCTCTCGATGGCATCGGTGCCATTCATGACGAGTTCCGCCGCAAGGAAGGCGCCTTCGATGCCGCCGTGCGCGGCTTCCGCGCCTGCCATGAGGTGGGCCAGAAAACCGGCCTGCGCCTCACCCTGACCCGGCACAACGTCGAGAACATCGAGCAGATCCTCGACTTCATCGAGCAGGAGCAAATCCAGCGCGTGTGCTTCTATCACCTTGTGCCCGCCGGTCGCGGCAGCGCCCTGCAGGTGCTCACACCCGCCGAGTCTCGCCATGCCATCGACACCCTCATCAAGCGCGTGGAGCTCTGGCACAGCCAGGGCGTGACCCGTGAGCTGCTCACGGTCGCCCAGCCTGCCGATGGCGCCTACCTTTTGCTGCGCATGGAACAGGAAGGCCATCCCAACCTGGAAGAAGCCCGTCGCCTTCTCGCCTGGAACGGTGGCGGTGCCAACAGCTCCGGTCGCGGCATCGCCAACATCGACACCCAGGGCAATGTCCATCCCGACCAGTTCTGGCAGGACATCACCCTTGGCAATGTGAAGCAGATGCCCTTCTCGCAGATCTGGGAAGGCCAGAACGAAGCCTCCGCCACCACCTTGAGCGACATCCGCTCCATCGGCCAGCTTTCCGCCCTGGAGCGCCAGACACGCATGAACGGCCCCTGCGCAAGCTGCCGCTGGTTCTCCATGTGCGGCGGCGGCTTCCGCACCCGCGCAGCTTACGGCGACCAAGGCGGCCTCTGGGGCTCCGATCCTGGCTGCTACCTCAACGAAGCCGAACGCACGGGCGTGGAGCTGGTCAGTTGATTGAGCCGGAATGTGAAACAGGCTGTCAGCCTGTTCGAAGCGGCATCGGCAACACGAGCAAAGTCAGGGGCCGCGCCCACAGGCAGGCTGCCTGTGCCACTTTCTAACGGCAGGGACCGCCCCTCCTCCGGGTTCCCGCCGCGCGGGTCACTTCAGACCAGCGGCACCCGCGATGGTCTCGCCAGACGGTCATCACAGGCAAGGAAGACGGCGGCGATGTCCCGGGGCCAGTGGGTGTATGCGCCAGCGCCTGCGCATGAAAACCGCTGCCGATGGCAGGGCTGCCAAGCGATCCCGGCCCCTCTGGCTGCCTGCTCTTGCGGAGCGCCCTGTGCTGCGACCATTGCGCTCAGAGCGCTGCCGGTGTAAAACGGGCCGCAGCCACGCCGCCACAGCAAAACGGCGACCGGTTTCCCGGCCGCCGCGAATGGCTTGCGAAACAGTATGAACGACCAGAAACCGCTTACTTGATCTTGTCCGCGTACTTCTTGGGATCGGCCTTGAACTCCTTGCAGCACTTGCCGCTGCAGAAGGCCACTTCCTTGCCTTCGTACGTGGTTTTGCAGTTCGGATTGGCGGGCTTGCCAGTCACAGGGCAGTTCTTGTTCACAGGCTCGGCCCCGGCCATGGTGGCGATGGCAAGACTGAGGGCGAGGACGGACAGCAATGATTTCATGGTGGTCAGTTGAGGATGGTATTGGATGGAAACGCGACCCTGCCCAGTCATTGAGCAGAAGCCGCGCGCCTGAAGACAACGAAGCCGCCCGGGCCGAAACCTGTGCCGATCTTGTTCGAGAATAGGCGGGGAATGTCTTTGCTGCTTCCTGTCCCTGGCAACCGGCGGATGGAACACCGCCGTATCCGCCTGCGAGACAATCGCGGCGGCTTGGCTGGCCGTTTGAGGCAACCCTGAGCGAAGAAGGCTGCAACGTGCAACTCCTGACCCCGATTCCCGGCCAATCGTTTCCCTGCGCCGCAGTTTTCAAGAGTTCCAGTCGGCAGGCAGATCAGGCAGCGTATCGCGCAGAATGCTGATGATCTCCTTCCGCTCATTCTCAGGCAGGTACGCGTAAAACGGGTCATTCCCCCAAAGAGCGTCCTTCAGCCTGGCGTAAGCCAGTGCTTTGGCGACTTGCGGCATCTCCTGCCACTGACGCGTGTAGATCATGTAGCTGCAACGATGCTTGAACATTCGTGTGCGCAAGTCGAAGTCCTTGAGCGAGCGGCCGAGTTTGTCCGGTTTGCGATTGGAGGCAAAATCGCGCAGAAAATCAGGAAGCCCGGTCACGCCTCCTTCCGGCAGCG
>CAINXC010000377.1 GCA_903854655.1 uncultured Verrucomicrobiota bacterium
ACCACCGGCGCCGACAAGGGCATCGCCCTCACCCCGCCCATCCGCTTCAGCCTTGAGCGCGCCATCGAGTACATCGGCGGCGACGAACTGGTGGAGTGCACGCCCAAGAACATCCGCCTTCGCAAGCGCATCCTGGACAGCAGTCTGCGGGCGCGCGAAACGAAGAAGATGAAGGACCTGGCCGAGAACTCGTAGTCCTTCAGCAACGATTCAGGCGGGCCGTCATCGGAAACGATGGCGGCCCGCCTTTTGTCTGGGGCATGTTGGAGTGAAGTCGCCCCTACTTATAGATCAGTTGCGCCGTCGCCACGCAGTCGGCATCCGCCTTCACGCGCAGCCAGTGCGCCGCGTACCCGGTTGGGAATTCATGAACGAACGGCCTGCCGGGCTCGACGGTGAATGTCGCATATTCGCGCCAGATTCCGGTCGCAAGGAAGTCCACCTCCACCGTCATCATCACAGGCTTTGACGATGTATGGGACAGCGTGAGTGTCTTGCGGTCATAGTTGGTCATGAGGTACGGATCGCTTGGTGTCCCGGCCTTGACGCGGGTTTCCAGCCAGGGACCGCCATGACCCGCTGGCTTTCCGAAGCTCCAGAGGTCGTCCGCCTTGCCCAGCCAGAGGCTTGTTTTGCCGTCTGAGGAGGTGACGACCTTGCCGCGTGGCGAACTGATCTCGGCGCCCGCAAGCACCAGCATTCCGCGCCAGGTGCAGTAGTCGCTGATCGGCAGCCGGTGGGTGCAAACGGGGCGCATGCTGATGAAGTCAGGATAATCCATGGGCTTCTTGAGGGCATCCTCGCGTGGGATTTCATAAAAGCTGCCATGCCAGTTGCCCATGAAACGCTCGCTTTCGATTTCCCGGACTCCACGCTGCACGAGCGTGTCGAAGCCGGCGTCGGTCTTCGGCAGGCGCCAGCGCTTCCCTTTGTGATCGGTGAGGACCACGGAAGCCGCATCGACGGTGGATTCGGGCTGGATCTGCCACTGCGGCATGATGTCCTTCGCCTCCTTCGGCATCGTCGCTGCGGCGAGCACCAGCTTGTCATCCAGCTCGTAGTAGGCATCGCCCAGGCTTGCCTCCAGGTTGCGATTGCCCCGGGCGGGACGCACCAGCATGGGCTGCGTGGACAGCGTCTTGCCCATCACCTGGGTCACTGGGTGAGGGGACTCATTGCTCAGGTGGAAGTAAGCGGAGACCTGGCAGTCCTTGTCAGGAATCAGTCGCAGCCACTCGGCTTGCAGGCCTGGATCAAGCGCCTGCCAGCGGTAGCTTTTCGCAGGCACGTCCAGCTTTGCAACGGCGGTCCACTTGCCGTCGCCCTTCAAGTCCGCCTCCAGGTTGAAGCTGACGGCTTGCTCGGCCTGGTGAGACACGTGCAGCACCCGATTGGTGTAGCCGCCAATAAGGAAGGGATCGCTGGTTTGGCCTGCCTTCACATGGTCACCCATCCACACGCCGCCCCAGGCGCAGGCAGGCCCCCACAGCTTGAGATCGGAGCGGGTGCCGAACCACAGGTTCGATTGCGCCTGGCCTGCCAGGGGATTGCGCATGACCGTCGTGTCGTCGCTGGCGATCACCAGGCGGTCTCCCCACTGGGCGAGATCCGGCACGTAGCGCAGGTGGGTGCAGAGAGGGCGGATGCCGGCGGTGTTCGCAGCGCTGAAGGTGCCGGGGAAATCAAACATCTGCCCGTGCAGCACCGCCATGAACTGGCCGTCGTCCAGATCGCGGATGCGCGGCCACTCGGTGTACCAGCCGTGCTTGGCATCGAAGGCATGGCTGGCCTTGGGCAGGCGGAAGGTGGACCACTGGCCGCCGTCGAGAAGCTTCAGCATCAGGCTGCGCTTGTCCCAGCCTGCGGCCCAAAGCGGCGACTTGTCGTCCGGAGCGCCGTGAATCCCGCCCGGGCCCGTGATGTCGGTGAACTGGCGGCGGGCGATGATGCGCCAGTCCTTGCCATTCCACTCCGCAAGCACGCCCGCGTCTTCATCGCTTTTCGGCGGCAGCCTGGCAAGGAACTCCTTGGGTGTCTTGCCCGCCGCGACCGCGCCATTGTTGCTGATGACCAGGCGGCCCTGCGAGGCGTAGCCGCCCTTGCCATGCCAGCCCGGCACCGGCTTGTCGAAGAGCTTCGTCACGTCCAGCGTGTGGACGTTCACCTCATACACGGCGCCTTCCATGTCGTAAAAATACACCAGGTTTGCCGGGTCTGTGAGATGGCGTGCGACTGCGGTCATCCGGCCGATGAGCCTGGTCTTCACATCCACCGCGCGCACTTTGCCTTCGGCGCTGATGAAGTAGGGGCCGATGATGAGCTGGTTGGATTCCTTGTGGATCATGCGGCAGGCGTGCGTGCCGCCCACGCTCTCTACATGGAGGGTGAAATCCGACATGTCCGGTTTCACCGAGTACAGCTTGTCCGCGCTGCCCTTCGGCTTGTGCGGCGGGTAGGTGAGCCACCACAGCCTCCCGGCCCAGGGCACCACCGCGCCGATGCCGCACTCCCCCTCCATGCTGAAGGCGCAGAGATCCGGATAGATGCCGGAAACGCACACCGGTTCGGCGGCGGCGAGAGGGAATGCCAGCCCAAGGCAGCAGAGGCTGAGTGCGAATGTCTTCATGAGACGAAAAGGCAACGACATCGGCGCAGAAAAGACAAGCCCGCCACGTTATACTTCGACGAAATCCCTTATACCTTCGCGATGCCTGCCATTGATCACCTCGACCTCCCCGGCCTGCGCTGCGAATGGCTCTGGGTCTATGATGCCTCCGTGCCGGGTGTTGAAACCTGGTCGAAAGAGATCCTCGTGCCGCCCGGTGTTTTCTTTGTTCTCAAAGGCATGGGCAGGATTCAAGCCGGCGACCGGGAGCTTGAGCTGCCCCAGGGCACGGCCTTCTTCTCAGCGCCGGGCATGAGGCGGCAATGGTTCGAGCGGGGCACGCGGCTGCTTTCGGTCGGTTTCCGCGCCACCTGGCCGGACGGTCTGCCGCTTTTCAAGGAAGGGCTGGATTGCGCCGAGCCTGCGGCCCGATTGCGCAAGCTCCACCTTGCGACCCGCCAGCTTTATCGCTCCGCGCATGGCAGGCTGCGCTCCGTCACCTACCGGGAGGCCACGCGACCCTCCGCACCGAGCCTTGCGGAGTGGTGCAGGCGTGAGGCTTCTTTCCGGGCCTGGTTCGCCGTGTACATTGATGCGCTGGCCAGGCTTGGCGTTCCTTCAGCGCCTGGCCGCAGGGCGGGGGATGAGCGCATGGGCGAAATCATCCGCCGCCTCGACGCCTGGCCGCTGTCGAAGCCTCTGGTGGTCGCAGGCATCGCCGCTGGACTTGACTGCGGAGAGCGCCGCCTCGAGCAACTGCTGGCTGCTGAACTGGGTCTCACCCCGCACGCTCATCTCAACCGCCGGCGCATTGAGGCAGCCCGCCGGCTGCTGGCAGGCACCAGCACGCCGTTGAAGCAAATCGCCCATGAGCTGGGCCTGCGCCACGCCTCGCATTTCACCAAGTGGTTTCGCCGCCATGCGGGCATGACGCCATCGGCCTATCGCGATTGCGGCGGCGATGAAGCGGCGTGAATTCCCCGCTTGCATGTGCCCGTGCTTGCTTGTGTGATGGCTTTGTTCACCAAACACTTTTTCCCTTCACCATGAGCACTCCCCACATCGCCCAAAAAGGCCCCTATCCCACCACCGTCGAAGCCGGCAAGACCTACTACTGGTGCTCCTGCGGCCAGAGCAAGAACCAGCCGCTTTGCGATGGCTCGCACAAGGGCAGTGAATTTTCCCCCACGCCCTACAAGGCGGAAAAGGACGGCACCGTGTACTTCTGTGGCTGCAAGAACAGCGGCAAAGGCGCGCTCTGCGATGGCAGCCACTCGAAGCTGTAGCGCCTTTTATTCATCAAGCGGAGGCTCCACTCGGACTTCCGTCTTGATCGAATTCGCGATGTAGCACTGCTCGTGCGCGAGGTGATGCAGCCGCTGCAGATCCTCCGCCGTGGGCTGCTTCGCTCCGTTCCACTTGATTTGGGGGCGCAGGGTGATCACACTCATCCAGGGCACGCCGTGCTCGTTCTTCGTCATCACGCCCACGGACTTGTCGCGGTAGCTGCCCGCCACAAAGCCTTCCCTTGAGGCGAGCCAGACGAAGGTGAGCATGTGGCAGCTCGACACCGAGGCGACAAACGCCTCCTCCGGGTCAATGTTTGCCGGGTTTGACCACGGCGTGGGCACCACGGAAGGCGAGGACGAAGCCCGCACGGTGATGCCTGAATCAAAGCTCCAGGTGTGCTCGCGCGAGTATTGGCCTTTGAGGATGTCCGGACCTTGAAGGGTCCAGTCGATGGTGGCGAGGTATTTTGACATGAGAGCAGGTTAACGACCTGAAGCGGAGCGTTGCAACTACTTGTGAATCAATGACACCTCCCCGGATTCGCCTGTGCCGTCGATGACTTTGGGGGCGATGGTTTGGAAGAATCCAAGCGCTTTGCTGTTGGCTCCCTTTTGCAGGATCACTCCGCCAAACACGGGGCGGCTGCCGTTGCTGTGGAGGAACGTGCCGGCAATGGTCGCCGTTGAGCCGGTGATCGCAAGCTTCACGGAGGTGTCATAGCTTGTCACGGCGTTGAGAGGCGTGATCGTCAGGTCCTTGCCGGGGAAGGGCGTGGCGAGCTGGCCGTTTGTGAATGTCAGCGTGGCGTTTGGCGTTGCGGTCGTGAGGCCGGGGAGGGCGCTGGCTGCATGAGCGCCCGTCACCACCGGCAGGAGCTTGGTGCCGATGAGATCGGTGCTGATGCCTTCCGGCCAGCCCCAGGGGTAGTATTGCACGTTGTTCTGCCAGGGGCGGAACCAGAAGAAGCCAGCGCCGGCCACATCCGTGTCCGCCTGCGTGTCGTCCAGGGTGACAACGCCGCCGATGGAGCCCGCAAGCCCGGTGTAGAGCTGCGAGTAAAGCGCTGCGCTGGCCGCCGTCGCCGGCGTGAGGCCCGGCGGCTTGCACAGGAAGCTGCTGGCAGTGACCTTCGTGGTGCCGTCCGCCAGGGTGGCGGCCAGAGTTACGGCACCCAGGCTGGTGACGGTGAGACCGCCGTAGCCATCGCCTTGGGGGAAATAGGCCGGGGCAATGCCGGTGGGGCTGGTGGGCTTCAGGAAGGCGATGTTGTACCGCCCCTTGTTGAGCAGGTAGTTGGCCGTCACCGGGCTGCTTGCGGAGTAATAGCTGCGGTTCAGGGTGATTTTGGAGCTGGAGGCGACCGCCGTGCGAAGGTCCTGCTGCAGGCTGCCGGTGATCTGGGGGGCAATCAAGGCGGTGCCAAAGTCGAGGCTGAGTGACATCTGATAAGGCGGCAGGCCCGCACGCGGCACCGTCAGGGTTGTGCCAAAGGCGGGGCCGAACCTCGCCACCCCGGTATTGTCAAAGGAACCGGTGACCGGCAGCGAAAGGCCGTCAATTTTCAGCGTGCCGGTGAAGGTGCCCGCTGTCGTCAGCGTCAGCGCCATCAGGCCGTTGGTGGCATTGCTCGGCGTGGTTGGCGGCGTGCCTGCGGTATCGGCGAGGATCAGGCCGTTGAAGGCGCCGGCCACGGTGCTCAGGAAGGGGTTGGCCACGAAGTTCGCGATGATTTGGACCAGGTTGCCCGGAGCGCCGGCCATGGCGCTGGTGAAAATCACGTTGAGGGCCGCGAAATCCGTGGCCGGAGCGCCCAGCCCGGTGCCGGCCCAGTGGTCAAAGCGGTAGCCCGGCTTGGCCACGGCAGTCAGAACGATCGGCAGGCCCACCTGGTAAACCACCCCGGTCTTCAGCCCCGTCACAGCCCCCCAGGCGGTGTTCGGCGCTATCTGCACGCTGAGCGCCCGTTTCACCACGTAGGTGAAACTGTGCGTGACCAGGCTGGAAACATTGCCGCCAAGGTCGGTGCAGCGTGCGGTGATGGTGTTGATGCCGCCCACCGGGGTGATGGGGGCGGTGTAGGTTGCGGTGAAGCCGCTGCCGGTCAGTGTGGTGGTGGCCGCAACATAAGCGCCGCCGTTGAGGCTCAGCTCAATGCCAGCCACGCCCAGCCCGGCTGCGGCGGCGCCGGTGACCAGGACCGCGCCTTCAGGAACACCGGCCGCTGCCGCAGGCTTGGTGAGGGTGACCGACGGACCTGTGATATTGATTGTCAGAGTGTAGGTCTTCGTCGTCACGCCGTCCTGCCCGGTGACGACGACCGTGATCACGTTTGCCCCGATGATCAGCGGGATGCTGCCGCTAGCGCTGCCCGAAGCGACCACCACGCCATTGACCGAAATTGTTTCTGTGAGATCCGCGACAGGTGTCACCGTGACGCTTGCTGCAGGGCTGCCGAGTGCAAGCTTGTAGCTGGTGATGGCGCTGGCGAAGACAAACGGCACGTTCGAGACGGTGAGCCCGGAAAGGCTGGCCGGGGTGGTGAAGGTCAGGTCGATCCCATGCACGGTTCCGACGTTGATGCGGAAATGATAGAGGGTCCCCGGCGTCAGCCCTGTCAGATTGACGCTCACCAGGGTGTCCTTGCCGCCGCTGACAGTCGTGACGCCCCCCTGGATGACGGTGCCGTAAGCAAGCGTGGTGCCGTATTCGAAGGTCACGGCCAGGCCGCTGCCGCCATCGGCGTTTACGGTGCCGCTCAAGGTGGCGGTGGTTTCGGTGATCGCGAGAGCCCCGGCGGGCCCGGCCACGATGGCCAGTGCGTGAGTGGAATTCGCCGAACCACAGGTGATGGCAGTGAAGAATTCGCCCTTTGCCAGGGAGGCGGTGCTGACGGCGACCGAAGGCTGCGCCACGATCAGGGTGCCTCTGTTCTCGCTGAGGGTTGTGCTGGTGGTTGTGCCGTTGCCCAGTTCGCCAGATTGGTTGTTACCCCAGGCGGCCACGGTGCCGTCCGAGCAGAGCGCAAGAGTGAAGTGCTTGCCTGCGGCCAGCGCTATGGCGTTCTTGTTGGCAAGGGCGCCGGCTGAGGCTGTCCTGTCCACTGCCTCGGGTGCGTACCACTCGGTCGTGGCGCTCGGGAAATAGCCGATCCCGAACTGACCGGCTGAGTTGTCGCCCCAGGCCGCCAGGGAGCCGTCCGAGCAAAGCGCGACACTGGATTGGTATCCCGCCGCCGCGGCTGTGACGTACTTGCCGGCAATCGCCGTTGGTCCCAGGCTGGGCGGGTTCACCGCCACGGCCACGGGCACAGTGCTGGAGGCTTCCATGGAGGGCTTCATGACGTTGCCCAACTGCTCGCGGGCGTTGGAGCCCCAGGCCACGAGCGTGCCGTCCGAGCACCGTGCGAGGCTGTGGGCATCTCCCGCCGTCATGGAGATGACTGTTCTGCCTGCGAGCACGCCCGCCGTGTTCACCGCCACCGGGATGGAACTGTTCGTCGAGCTGCCATTGCCCAGTTGCCCGCTCCCGTTGGCTCCCCAGGTCACCACCTTGCCTGTCGAACACAAGGCCAGGCTGTGATTGCTCCCTGCGGCCACGGCCACCACCGTTTTGCCGGCGAGCGCGGAGCCGCCGGCAACATCCACCAACACCGGCAGATTTTCCTGCGTCGTGTTGCCGTTGCCCAACTGGCCGCTGGAGTTGGAACCCCAGGCAGCCACGGTTCCGTCCGAGCACAGCGCCAGGCTGTGGTTGTCCCCGGCGGCGATGGCAACGATTGTCTTGTTTGCGAGAACGCCGGTCTGATCCACCGCCACCACACCGCTGGCAGAGCTGCTGGTGCCAAGCTGGCCGCTGGAGTTGGAACCCCATGCTGCCAGGGTGCCGTCCGAACAGAGGGCCAGGTTGTGATTCACCCCGGCGGCGATGGCGAGGATCGTCTTGCCCGCAAGGATGCCTGTCTGGTCCACCGGCACGGGCGCAAGGCTGCTTGCTGTGCTGGTTTTGCCCCAGGTGAACAGCTTGTTGCCCGCCCATTGAAGCACCAGGTCGTTGCCGGTGCCGCCATAGTAGTTGGCCACGAAGCTGTAAGTCACCCCGCCGTAGCTCAGCACCACGACCTGCCCTTGCGCCAGATTGTCAAACGTGCCCTGGATGAAGTCCAGGCCGGTGTTGTTGACCACCATCAGGTTGCTGCCGATCCTGGGCGCGAAATTCAGGGTGAGGTTCACTGATTTGCCAGTGGCCGTGTAGGTTGGCTGAGCGGGCTGGATCACGAGGACATCCGTGGGTGAGTGGTAGGTCGCCGTCACCATTTCGGTCTGCTTCACGGTCACCGCGTAAGTCCGGGTCGTGGAGCCGTCCTGTGCGGTGACCTTCACGGCGATGGCGTTGCCACCCGGTTCGAGGACCAGGCCGCCGCTTGCCGTGCCGGAGGCCACGGTGGCAAAGCTGCCCCCGTTGATCTGCACCTGGATCGTGGCGTGGCTGTCGGTGGAGGTGGGGATTATCGCGATGCTGGTGGTGGTGGTGAGAACGCTGGCGGTGTAGCTGGTCGTGCCGCTGCTGAAGGCCGGGCTGAGTGCTCCTGCCGTGGTCGTGAGGGCGGACAGGCCGGCGTTGTTGCTCAGCGTTGTGAAGGTCAGGTCATTGCCCGCCGCCGCTCCCGCCTTGACGCGGAAGTGGTAGGTGGTCCCCGGTGCAAGGCCTGTCAGATTCACGCTCACAGGCGTGTCGTTGGTCCCGCTGACGGCGGCGGGTGAACCCGGAACATTGGTGCCATAGGAGAGGGCTGTGCCGTAGTCGAAGGACACTGCCTGGCTGCCACCCTCCGCGTTCACGGTGCCTTGCAAGGTGGCGCTGGTGCCGGTGATCGCGGTCACCCCCAGCGTTGTCACCGGGTATCCTGTGTTGGTGCCGATCACGCCCAGGAACTGCCCTGCATCGGCTCCTCCGGCTGCGGAGATGAAACGTTCGCCGAGGGCCAGCGAGGCGGTGCTGACGGCCCCTGGCAGCGGGCTGTTTGTCGTGGTGCCATTGCCAAGCGCCCCATGCAAGTTCAATCCCCATGCGGCCGGCGTGTCGTCGGAGCAAAGGGCAAGCCCCTGCGCTGCTGCTGCTGCGACAACCGTCACATTCTTGGTCGCGAGCGCGGACCCGTCGGCTGCCAAAGCGTCCACCAAAACGGGAGCGGAACTGTTTGCCAGGCCGTCGTTGCCCAGGCCCCCCTGGTCGCCTTCTCCCCAGGCAGCCAGCGTGCCGCCGGAACACAACACTAGATTTCCGCTCCCGCCCGCCACTGCGGCGACCACGGTTTTGCCGGACAACACCCCGGTTTGGTCCACCGCCACCGGCAGAGGGCTGGCCGTGTTGCTGTTGTTGCCGAGCTGTCCCTTGTCATTGGCTCCCCAGGCGGACAGTGTGCCGTCGGCGCAGAGTGCAAGGCCATGTGAGACGCCTGCGGACACTGCGGTCACTGTCTTGCCGGCAAGGGCCGATCCGTGGGCTGCGGATGTGTCCACCATCACCGGAACCAGGCTGTTGGGCGTGCTGCTGTTGATGCCAAGCTGGCCGCTGGCATTGCTGCCCCAGGCCGCCAAAGTGCCGTCCGAGCACAGCGCAAGGCTGTGGTAGGCCCCGGCGGCGATGGCGATCACCCTCCTGCCGGCTAGCACCCCGGTTTGATCCACCGCCACGGGCACGAGGCTGCCGACGGCGCTGTTGCTGCCGAGTTCGCCATCGGCGTTGGCCCCCCAGGCCGCGAGGGTGCCGTCCGAGCAAAGCGCGAGGCTGTGGCTGGCGCCAGCGGCCACCGCGATCACTGTCTTGCCGGCAAGCGCGGAGCCGGTGGCGGCGGACATGTCCACCGCCACCGGCACGAGGCTCGTCCTCGCGGTGTTGTTTCCCAGCTCGCCGTCGGTGTTGGTCCCCCAGGCGGCCAGCGTGCCATCCGCACACAGCGCCAGGCTGTGGGAGAGGTTGGTGGACGCCGCAATCACCGTCCTGCCGTAGAGCACCCCCGTATGATCGACCGCCGCCGGCACCAGGCTGTCCGTGGTGCTGTTGTTCCCCAGGGCGCCATTGGCGTTGCTTCCCCAGGCCATGAGCCGGGTGCCGGCCCAGAGCAGCACCAGATCATTGCCTGCGCCTCCATAATAGCTGACCACAAAACGATACGTGACCCCGTTGTAAACAAGCAGCACGATCTGCCCTTGCACCAAGTTGCTGAACTGCCCCTTGATGGGACCCGGACCGGTGTTTCTCACCAGCGTCAAGTTCGTGCCGGGAACCGGCGCAAAGTTGAGGGTCAAGTCCATCTCGATGCCTGTGGCTGTGTAACCGCCGACCAGGATCGGCAGGTCCGTGGCCAGGTCCCAGGTGATGGTCAACGGAGACGGCGGGCTGAGGTTGACCCATTCGAGCACAAGGTCATAGCCGGCGCCGCCGAAGTAGTTGACCGCGAAGTTGTAGGTCACACCGCCGAAGATCAGGACCACGGCCTGCCCTTGCGCCAGGTTGCTGAACTGTCCCTTGATGGGGTTCGGCCCGGTATTGTGTATCAGGGTGAGATTCGTGCCTGCAACGGGGGCGAAGTTCAGGGTGAAATTGAAAGTGAGGCCGGTGGCGGTGTAACCGAAGGCGGTGATGGGCGGGTCCGTGGCTGAGTTGTAGGTGACCGCCACGGTGGTCGCAGAGTGGGAGTAGTCCCATTCGAGCACAATGTCATTGCCGGTGCCGCCGAAGTAATCGATCACGAAGTAGTAGGTCACCCCGTTGTAAACCAACTGCACCTGCTGCCCCTGGGGCAGACCGGCGAAGGTGCCCGCGATGGCTCCCGGCCCGGTGTTGTTCACCAGCGTCAGATTGGTGCCGATGGCGGGAGCAAAGTTGAGGGTGAAATTGAGGGTGAGGCCCGTGGCCGTGAAGCCTCTCGACGTGAAGAGAACGTCCGTGGGCGAATTGTAGATCACGGCCACGGGGCCGGGAGACGGGTTGTTCACGTAGTCCCAGTGGAGCACGATGTCATTGCCGGTGCCGCCAAAGTAATCGATGATGAAGTAATAGAGCGTGCCGCCAAAGCTGAGGGTCACCCCTTGCCCCTGCGGCAGGCCTGTGAAGACACCCTGGATGGGGTTCGCACCCGTGTTGTCCACCAGGAACAAATCCATGCCTGGCGTGGGAGTGAAGTTCAGCGTCAGAAACGGTGTGATACCAGTGGCGACGTAGGCGATGACGCTGACCGGTATGTCCGTGGGGGAATTGTAGGAGGCGCTGAGAGGCGGACGGGTGACGGTCAAAACGTAAGTCAGCGTCACGCTGCCGTCCGAGGAGGTGACACGGATGTCGATCGTGTTGCCGCCCACGCCGAGCGCCAGGAGGCCGCTTGCCGAGCCTGAGGTCACCGGAAAAAGCGTGCCGCCATTGACCTGCACGCTGATGCTCGCGTCCTTGTCAGCCGCTGTCGGGGTCACGGTCATGCTGGCAGTTCCATGGGGGACGTCTGCCGTGTAGCTGGTGGTGCTGCCGCTGAAGGCCGGGCTCAGCGGGCCGGCCGTGGTGGTGAGCGAGGCGAGGCTGGAGTTGCTGCCCACGGCACGGGTCACCGTCAGGACAAAGGTCTGGGTTGCACTGCCGTCTGACGATGTCACGATCACGTTGATCGTGTTGCTGCCGACGTTGAGGGCCAGACTGCCGCTCGCTGTGCCGGAGGTCACGGTTGCAAGGCTGCCGCCGTTGACCTGCACCTGGATGGTGGCGCCGCCATCAGCCGCTGTGGGGGTGACTGTCATGCTTGCGGTGCCGCTGGAGACACTGGCCGCATAGCTGGTGGTGCCGCTGTTGAAGGCCGGGCTGAGGGTGCCGGCAGAGACCGACAGGGAGGCCATGCCGGCATTGTTGCTCAGCGTCGTAAAAGTCTGGTCATTGCCATTCGTCACCCCGCCATTGACGCGGAAATGATAGGTGGTCCCTGGGTTCAATCCCGTTATGGCTGCGCTCACCGCCGTGTTGCTCGTGCCAGTCACTGGCGACGGGGTGCCTGTAACGGTGGTTCCGTAGGCATTGCTGGTGCCGTAGTCGAAGGTCACGGGCAGGCTGCTCCCCTGTGCATTCACCGTGCCGTTCAAGGTCGCGGAGATGCCGGTGATCTGCGTCGCCGGCAGTGTCGTTATCGCCGAAAAGACGGATGCCAGGCTGGCCTGCGCCGCAGCCACGGAGGATCCAAAGCTGAGCAGCACGTCAAAGGACCAGGTTCCTCCGACGGGAATGGTTTGCTGGGCAATCAGATCGAGGCCCCTGTCGCTGACCGCGCCATTGTCGTCCGCAGGCGTGGTGAAAACGGTGTTGAGCGTCGCCCCGCTCTCGATGCTGAAGTAGGGGCTCCCCGCCGACAGCACCGGGGTTGTCCCCAGGGCGGTGAGCAGGCAGGTCAACTGCGGCGACGCCGAGATCGTGGCCTGGGCCGCAGGCATTCCGCTCACTGTCACCACGTCGTTGCTGGTCTGGTAGCTGCCGTCAATCGTTTCGCTTTGGTCCGGATCCAGGGTATCGAAATAGCGCAGGGTGACGGCCGCCGCCCCGTTGTTCACAAACGTGTTGGTGATGCGCAAGGTTGACGCACCGGGGACGGCTTGATAGACACGGGTGACCGCCACATTGCTGCCGCCCGCAGTGTAAACTCCGGTGACTGTGCTGCCGGACACCGCCACCGGGATGCCCGCCTGATTGTTCGCGGTGTTCACGCGAAACGTGGTGGTGTCGGCCCCCACCTGCAGCCCCCAGTCGGAAACATAGGTTCCCAGGCGGAAAAACTCATGCCCGCCGTAGGTCGCGGAGGAAATGGTGCCGCTGGAGCTGGTCAGGGTGACCGTCATGGCCCCGTCGGTGATGCCTGCGCCTTTTGTCGTGCCGAGGACGAGGACCGGTAGCAGGGCCCGCAGCAAATAGGCGGCCAAGGTCAGGGAACGGAACGGGTGTTTCATGGGAGGAGAGAGCGAAGGGTGAGGCATCTGCCAGTCTGTGGCGCACCTACCCCTTCGCATTCTCCGGCATTCGGTTGCAGGAGAATACTCCTTTCGGCAAAAAAAGTGATTTTTGCACGCGAGAGCCCTCCGTTTCGGAGGGATCTCCTAAGTTATTAATTTATCCAATTTCTCGGCGGAACGACGTCACCACTCGCCTCCGCGCTGGAATTTCGCCTTCGCGGCGACACCAAAGGCTGCTCCTGCGGCGTCGATGCGGTCACAGATCTCGCTGGCGCTGCGGCCTGCGGCGTCGCGGGCGGCTGGGATGAGCGTGTTGCACTCGTTGGCATCCATGAAGCGCGCAGCCTCCAACAGGCCGGGCTGGTCTTCGGGTGGCACGACCAGGAAGCCGTGCTTGTCCGCATGGATCAGATCGCCGGGCTTCACGCTGCGGCCAAACACCTCCACCTCGCAGGCCCAGCGCACGGGATGGGAGAACGCATGGCCCACGCACATGCGGCGGGCCAGGGCCTTGAAGCCCGCGTTGGTCATCTCATCGACATCGCGCACCGCGCCATCGACGATGGTGCCGACACAGCCCAGCGCGCGATGGATGTTGCTGTTCACCTCGCCCCAGAAGGCACCGATCACGCGCGGCTTGTCCAGGTCCTGAACGACCACAATCTTCGGTCCCGGCACGCTGGCGACGTAATGCCGGTACTCGGACCAGGCATTGGCGTTGGTCTCGCGGTGCTTTGGGTTGCTGGGCTCAAAGGTGACCGTCACGGCATAGCCCACCATGGGGCCCATCTGCGGCATGAAGTCGCGCGTCTCCTCCAGGTTGAAGCCTTCAGCGGCGGCGTTGCGCTTCGTGATCTGCTCCCAGCCGTTGTAGATGGTGGGCGTGTTCCAGCGCTTGAGCTGGAGGAGGTCGGCGTGTGTCAGGGTGCTCATGGGTTGCCGCTGTCCTTTCCGTCGGTGAGCCACTCCAGGTTGAAGCGGGTGAGCGTGAGATGGTTGAATGCAAAACCTCCGAAGTCCTTCGCTTCGCCACGACCATAGAAGCACAGGATGGTGCCGTCCTTGGTCACGCCGATGTCGCTGTAGCCGCTCCATCCGGCATCCAGCACCTTGCTCACGGCCCAGGTTTTGCCTTCGTCATAGCTCAGCTTCACCGTCAGATTCTTGCGGTCGCTGTACTTGCCGGGCTGTTCTTTGTGGTCGGCGCGGCTGAGGTTGTCAGGATTGCAGAACAGGATGCGCGGCTTGTCCAGGGAGTAGCGCACGATGCCGGCCATGCAGACGGGCTCCAGCAATGCGTCATCAAACTTGGGCGTGCTCCAGCCCGTGGCCCCGTCTTTGCTGATGGTGGTGAGGCGGCGCTGGTGCTTCGATTCATTGCGCACGTTGAGCATCACACTGCCGTCGGCCAGTTCGATGATGACCGTTTCATTGGGGTCTTTCCATTCCTCCGTGGAAGGCACCGCAATCTCGCCGGCCTGCCAGGTCTTGCCATGGTCGTCGCTGAAGATCGTGGTGGTCACGGAAGGATGGTGACCGTTGTTGCCCGTGCCGGTGGAGAGCCACACAGGGACGACGAGGCGGCCATTCTTGAGCTGGATGCCATGATCAGGGCCGGTGGCGAGCACTTTCCAGTCATAATTTTTGTGGAAGGCTTCGAAGGTGCCGGTGATTTCTACCGGAGTGCTCCAGGTGATCCCGTCATCCGCGCTGCTCATGTAGAAGCTGCGCATGTATTCGATGCAGAAGAGGCCGTGCACCGTGCCATCATGGTCGGCGATGAAGACGGGATTGTTATGGGTGACGTCCTTCGGATCGACTCCCTTCACCTTCAGCGACGAAGGATTTTTCGTGATCGGTCCCGGCACATCGGCGATGCTCCTGGCCTCGCCGAAGGTCTTGCCGCCGTCCGTGGAGCGGCGCAGCAGGATGTCGATCTGGTCCCAGTCGCCGCCCTTCTTGCGGGCTTCGCACCAGGCCAGCACGCTGCCTTTGGCGGTCACCAGAATGCCGGGGATGTGGTACACCTTGTAGCCGTTGGTGTTGGCGACGAACAGGTCGCTGCTCTCAATGGAGGGCGCGGCGGCGTTCGCGGAGGTCAATGCCGCGGCGGCGGATAACAGGAGTGCAAGCAGTCGTGATTTCATGGATGGAGTGAGAAGACCACTTTGAACGGCGCATCACAAGCCTTCCTCACTGGTCATTTCAGTTGACCAGTGGGGCGGCGATGGGATTGACTGCGGGACATGAACGCCCCGTTGCTGCGCCCCCTGCGTCCGTCCCTTGTGGCCGAGACCGTCAAGATGATGCGGCTGGCCATTGAATCCGGCGTCTGGCGCGATCATCTTCCCGGCGAGCGCACGCTGTGCGCGCAGTGGCAGATCAGCCGCCCCACGTTGCGCGCGGCGCTGGAGGGGCTGTGCCGGGAGGGATTGCTGGAGGTTGCGCACGGGCGGCGCACCCGCGTTCTTGCCGGCAAGACCACGCCCCAGCCGCGCAGCCTCACCGTGGGATTGCTTAGCCCGGAGCCGCTGCATGTCATGCCGCCGTTTGTCATGCTCTGGGTGGACGGGCTGCGCACCCAGCTCGCCTCCGCCGGTCACCTGCTGCATGTGCAGGTGGGCCGTTCCAGCTTTGGCAGGCGCAATCCGTCGCGCGCGCTCGCTGCGCTGGTCGAGGACACGCCCGCCGCTCTTTGGGTGTTGTACCAGACCACGGATGCGATCAAACGCTGGTTCGCAGAGCACCGCCACCCTTGCATGATCGTGGGGTCCGGCGTTGCGGGCATTGACCTGCCCACGGTGGACCGCGACTACCGCGCCGTCTGCCGCCACGCCGTGGGGCTGCTGGCAGGCCGCAGGCACGAGCGGCTCGCGCTGCTCATTCAGCAGCAGCAATATGGAGGCGACCTGGAGAGCGAAGCCGGATTCCTTGAAGGCCTTGCCGCCGCAGGCAAGCGCGGCGTTGTGGGCGAAGTGCTGCGGCACGACGGCACCCAGACCGGCCTGTGCCGGGTGCTGGACGAGATGTTGCAACGCAATCCGCGCCCCGGAGCGCTGCTGGTCGCCCGCTCCGGTTACGCCCTCACCACCCTGACCCACCTGCTCAAACGCGGTGTCCGCATCCCGCAGGACATGGCCCTGTTGTGCCGGGATGACGACACTTTCCTGGACAGCACCGTGCCCCGCGTGGCGCGCTATGTGGTGAGCCCCTCCGCTTTTGCCCGCCAGGTGTTTCGCATGGTCATGCGCCAGGTGAAGCACGGCCAAGTGAGAGGCGGCGGCGTCCGGGTCATGCCGGTGTTCACGGCACGGGAGTCGTTGTGACGGCCACTACCCGTTTTGAACTGATTGTTGTGTCATCTTACGAACGACGGAAAACGGGTCAAAAGTCGGACTCAGGAAAGTGGCCATCACGCTCCGCGTGATGAGCATTGTGGAGAGGACTGCCGGACACGCTTTGATTGACTCAATGCCTGACCTGCTGATGTCGTACACGGCTCATCACGCGGAGCGTGATGACTACTTTCCTGAGCTGCCCACCCATTGTTTCTGGATTTGCCACACCCGGAAATCAGACCCATTTTCACCCGAGCGTGGCATCAACCATTGCGCGTAATGATGGTCCAGGGCTTCAGGACTTTTATGGCATTCACCAAGTCGTGCGCTCCGGCAAAGCGCTGTCGCGGCTCACAAAGTGTGGCGCGCCTTTGCCATTATCTCCCCGAGCTCGCGCTCGGTTTGATCCGGCGATGCGGAGAGCGCCGCGACCACTGCGTTCACGTCCCCGTCAGGGCGGTTCTGGCTGAGCTTGTACTTGGCCTCGATGCGGGTGATGACGATTTCAAAGCCGACGATGCCGGTGATCATTTTGTCGCGGTACTCGTCCGGCAGCGTGCCCGGCCAGCGGTTCTCGCGCCCGGCCTCGTGGATTTCCACCAGCTCCTGCAGCATCGCAACAAGGCGGTCGTGATCCGCGATGATGCGCGGCACTCCATAGGCGTGGACGGCGGCGTAGTTCCAGGTGGGCACGGCCGGTGATGTCTCATACCATGAGGGCGAAATGTAGGCGTGCGGCCCGTGGAACACGACCAGCGCCTCCTGCCCCCCGGCAAAGTGGGTTCATCCGGGAAGTTGGTGCAGAAGAACGTTGTTGGGCAATGTTTGGGAATGAGCCAGAGTTTGCTTTATCATGCGTTCGGGGTGCGCGAGGGCTACAAGTATCGGCGCACCGAGTA
>CAINXC010000378.1 GCA_903854655.1 uncultured Verrucomicrobiota bacterium
GCCGGATTTGCTCCCGGTCTCATTTTCTGGCGTCAAGACAAGCCGAGACGATGCCCTGGTGGACATTGATAAATCAAGACTTGAAGAGCGGATGATGCGCTACTTCGACCCGAAATATAAGTTGTCTGATTTAAAACGGGTGGTGCCATCATTGGTGGAAGACTCTCCTGGGTTTGATGCCGTACAGATTCGTGGCGACTTGTTGGCCATTGGATATGGATCGGGACGGCTACTTTCCTATCTCTATCGTCCGTTCGATAGCCGATGGGTTTATTGGAACAAATTCACCAAGTTGCTTGACCGGAATCGGGCTGACTATGTAGCCAATTGCGACGGTTCGAACTTCTATCTGTTCACAACAGGACGAACCCGCAAAGACTTGATCGAGCCGCCTCTGGTCGTTCGGCAAGTGACCGACATCAACTCGCTGGACAGCTCTGCTCGCGGCTTCCCTCTGTACTTGCTGTCAGACCCGGTGGCTGATACGGCACATTCGCCAAGTGTCGTTCGCGAGCTTGACCTGTTCGGCTCCGATTGGGATTCAGGACCACGGCCAAACATTTCCGAGTTTGCCCGTCAATATCTGCAGCGGTTAAATTGTGAAGCCGAAGACCTTTTCTTCCACATCGTCGCCGTGCTCCACGCCCCGCTGTACCGCGAGGAGAATGCCGGGGCCCTGCGCCAGGACTGGCCGCGAGTGCCGCTGCCGAAAGACGCCAAGACCCTTCGCGCCGGAGCCACGCTAGGCCGCCAAGTCGCCGCCCTGCTCGATCCCGAAACACCCGTTCCAGGCGTGACGGACCTCAAAGTGCGCCCCGATCTGAAAGGCCTCGGGGAACTGGTGGTGAGCCAAAGTGGCAGTGGCATCCTTGCCCCTGATCCCAAACCAAGCGGCAAAGCCGCGAAGTTAATGAAGGAGGGCAAGGATGCCCACCCCACTTTGGCCGCCGATCTCGCCATCGCCGCCCGCTGGGGTTATGCAGGCCAGGGCGGCGTGGTCATGCCCGGCCCCGGCAAGGTCACCACCGGCACCCGAGGCGAAGGCTTCCTCGACATCCATCTCAACGACACCACCCGCTGGAAGGATGTTCCCGAGGCCGTGTGGAGCTACACCCTGGGCGGCTACCAAGTCCTCAAGAAGTGGCTCAGCTACCGCGAATCCGCCCTGCTAGGCCGCCCCCTCTCCAGCGACGAAGCCCAGGACTTCACCCACCACGTCCGCCGCATCGCCGCCATCCTCGCGCTGCATGAGGACCTGGACCCGCATTATGGGGCGAGCGTTTGATTTGAAGTCCTCCGCGATTATTCTTTTTCCATGATCAAGAAACTGCATCTGCACAACATCGGCCCGGCTCCAGACCTGGAAGCCGAGTTTGGTGAGCGCCTGAACGTGATCACGGGTGACAACGGACTAGGAAAAACCTTTCTGCTGGATGCGTGCTGGTATGCGCTCACAGAGTCGTGGCCAAACGGAGGAGCATTTTATCCATCACCTGAGATCACAAAGTTAGATCCCCCTTTCATCGATTCCTCAATCACGAGCAATGTCGGGAATGAAATGGCACACAGGGTCGCATTCCACTTTGAGTCTCAATCATGGCGAAACCGCCGGGGACGCCCGCAATTGTCTGGACTGGCGATCTATGCACGAATTGACGGCGGATTTTCAGTGTGCGATCCGGCACGCAACTATTTGGTGGATGGAGATAAGGAGGCCCAGCGTCGCCGCGCGTTTCACTTCTCTCAGGCGGAGGTTTGGAGAGGCCAGCCACTGGATGCGGTCAGGACTGAGGACATCGTGTGCAACGGGTTGCTGCGCGACGTGGAGAACTGGCGACTGAAAGGCAATGGTGTCTTTGACTTGTTGCAGGGCGTGCTGCGCACCCTGTCTGCTGGTGAAGCGGAAACGCTCAAGATCGGGGAAAGTGTCCGAGTGGGTCTCAGCGCGGCAGACATTCCCACCCTTGTCATGCCCTATGGGTCCGTGCCTGTCACGCACGCCGCCTCTGCCGTCCGGCGGATTCTCGCCCTCGCCTATCTCATTGTTTGGGCGTGGGAGGAACACAAGCGCGCGGCGGCACAAAAGCGAGAGGAGCCGACACGACGGCTGGTACTGCTGTTGGATGAAGTGGAGGCTCACTTGCACCCCAAATGGCAACGAGTGTTCCTCCCCGCGCTTATCAAGGTGGCCGAGTCATTGCTGATGAAGGATGCGGCAGAATCGATCCAGATCATTGCGACCACCCATGCCCCGTTGGTGCTTGGTTCAGTCGAAAGCCTGTGGGACGACGAAAAGGACCAGCTTTTCGATTTCGATCTTGAGGACGGCAGAGTTGAGCTTGAAGCCATCGATTTCGTAAAACACGGCAGTGCCGAGCACTGGCTGAGTTCTGATTCCTTTGATTTGCCAAGCGGATACCCGTTGGCAGCACAGGCTGCCATCGAAAGGGCTGATGCCTTCATGGCCGCCAATCCCGACCCGGCGACGGCGGACAAACGTGAGATTGACACTATTCATGCCGCCTTGCGCAAGGCGCTGGGCGGCGATGATGAATACTGGCCCTACTGGACGCCCTACCGCGATCAACGGAGGCTGGCGCGATGATCCCTGTGGCGAATCCCATTGCGGAGCCTGCGACCTTTGACGTTGAATGCCGCCAGAAGGGCAATGCATGGCTTGCAAAGCCAAAAAACCTTGGGAAAACCAAGGGGCTTCCGCCTCACTGGACAAAATTCGAGGCGGAATTGGAGGCAGGCTTTCAAGCCCGGTGCGGTTGGTGGGCGATGCGAATCGATTCGGGAACGATCGATCACTTTTTCAGCAAGGCCAAGCTGGCGAACCGCCACCTGATTTACGAGTGGAGCAACTACCGCCACGCGGCGGGTACGGTGAACGGTTCCAAAAAGAACCACGACGACGCCCTGTTGGACCCATTCGAGGTGGGGCAGGATTGGTTTGAGGTCATCTTGCCTTCTATGCAACTGGTGAAGACGGCCAATATCCCGGCACATCTCGTGGCCAAGGCGGATTTCACCCTCAAGCAACTCAAGCTAGTGAATGGAACCAAGGTACGCCGCAACCGCAAGCGGTGGTATGATGACTACAAGCAGTGGTTGCAGGATCCAAACAAAGGCATTTCGATCGGGGCACTTGAAAACATTGCACCATTGATCGCCATGGCGGTAAAACGGCTGCATGCGCTTGCGCAACCTCTGCCCTGAATTCGACCGGAGACCAATTCACACCGCGAACACCAGAGGAGCCGGGGCAAGAATGAGCAGAGAATGTAATGTTCCGCCTGGGCAGAGGCGTTCAACACCCGTTGACGGCCGGCAGTTTGCCCGTGCATTCCTAACCCGAAATGCCATACTGTCTCACGAATGAGAATGCCGGGTACAGATTTTGCAGTGGGGGGCGAGAAAGGCTGGAGTCGACGGCCCAATTGATTAGCTCTTGGCTCAAGTTGTTCAGTTCGTTCTGCCGAAACCGCATTTACCGCAGCCGGATCGCCACGGATTCGCCGTGGGCATCCAGGCCTTCGACCTCGCTGAAGGCGCGGACGATGGGCTCGCTTTTGGCGCAGGATTCCTTGTCGAGGCGGACGATGCTGGTGCGGCGCTGGAACATGTCGGCCATGAGGCCGGGGAAGGACTTGCCAGCGCCGCCGGTGGGCAGGGTGTGGCTGGGGCCGGCGAGGAAATCGCCGACGGCCACGGGCGAGTAGTTGCCCACGAAGATGGCTCCGGCGGTGCGGATGGCGCCAATGAGCTCCGGCTCGCGCTCGGCGATCAGCACGATGTGCTCGGGGGCGTAATCGTTCACCAAGCGCACGCCTTCATCCATGTCGCGCACGAGGACCGCGAAGCCGCCCTTGTCGAGCACGCTTTGCACCATGGCCTGGCGGCCGAGCTTGGCGGCCTGGGTCTCGATTTCCTTGAGCACCTGCTCCAGAAGGGCGGCGTCATCGGTGATGAAGCCTGCGCCGCTGTCCTTGCCGTGTTCGGCCTGGGCGAGGAAGTCGGCGGCGATGAAGGCAGGGTTGCCCGTTTTGTCGGCGAGAATGATGACCTCGCTGGGGCCGGGCAGCAGGTCGATGCTGATGACGCCGAAGGCCTGGCGCTTGGCCTCGACCACGTAGCTGTTGCCGGGGCCGACGATCTTGACCACGGGCCGGATGGTTTCGGTGCCGAAGGCCATGGCGGCAATCGCCTGCGCACCGCCGATTTTGTAGATCTCGGTCGCGCCCGCAAGCCTGAGCGCAGTGAGCAGGCCGGGGTTCACCGATCCATCCTTGCCGCAGGGGGTGCAGACGACGATCTCCGGCACGCCGGCGGCGGCGGCGAAGGTGACGGTCATGATGGCGGTGGAGACAAGCGGGGCGGTGCCGCCGGGCACGTAACAGCCCACGCGCTCGAAGGGGTGGTACACCTCGCCCACTTCCGCTCCCTGCTCGTTCTTCATGCTCCAGGGCTTGCGCAGGCTGGCGAGGGCGAAGGCGCGCACGTTGCGATGGGCGGCCTGGAGGGCGGCCACGGTGCGCTCATCGGTGGCCGCAGCGGCGGCGGCGATTTCGGCATCCGTCACGCGCATGGTCTGCGGGGTGAGGGCGGCGCCGTCGAATTTCGCGGTGAAGTCCAGCACGGCGGCGTCGCCGCGTGCGCGCACTTCCTTGATCACGCCGGCCACCACGTCGCGCACTTGGTCGCTGGCCTCGGCGCGGCGGTTGAGGCTGCGGATGGCGATGGCGTAGTCGGCGTCGGTGTAGCGGATGATCTTCATGGAACGGAGGGCAAAGTGCGCAGTGCTTAGTGCTCAGTACGGAGTGCGGAGTCAAGCGGACTGTGCAACACGAGGGCGGCGGCAGTTCGTGCTTAACAGGCGCGCCTTGGCGTGCGATGCTACCGCAGTGCCCCCCGATTCCAGCCCTCCCCCCCGCGTCCTGCTTGCCGAGGCCAGCCTGCCTTTCCGGCGGGTGATTCGCGAGGCGCTCACGGCTTTCATGCGCTGCGAGGTGGACGACGCCTCGACCGGGGAGCACGCCTTCGAGCTGGGCTTGCAGCGGCGCTACGCGCTGTATCTCTTCGCCTTTTCCCTGCCGGACATGCGCGGCGACCTGCTGGACCGCCTGCTGGCCCAGGCCGGCCCGAAGGTGCACCAAGGCACCCATGCCTCGCCGCCGGTAATCTACCTGCTGCGGGCGGAGGAGATGACCCACTGGCAGGAATTGTGCCGCAGCGCCCGCGTGCGCGGCTCCGTGTCCATGCCGCCCCGGCTCGACATGCTGATCAAGGCCACCACCGGCATTCTGCCCCCCAAAGCCGACTGGAAACCCGAGGGCCCGTAGCCGGGAGAGTGTGGATAAACCGGCAAAGGTGGCCTTGCCATCGGGCCAGGCCTGGAGCATTCTTCCGGTCCCCTCAAAAACTCATCTCTTCCGTTTAAACACATGCCTACCTACGACTACCAATGCCTGGACTGCGGCGACCAGTTCGAGGCCAAACAGTCCATGAAAGACCCGCACCTCACCGAATGCCCCAAGTGCCACGGCAAGGTGAAGCGCAAGATCGGGCTCGGCGCCGGGCTCATCTTCAAGGGCTCTGGATTCTACATCACCGAGAACCGCAGCGACTCCTACAAGGCCTCCGCCAAGGCTGACACCGTATCGGCGTGCGGCAGCGGCGCTGCAACTCCGGCACCTGCGGCGGCGACACCGGCTCCCGCAGCGGCCCCCAGCGCTCCGGCGGCGAGTTCGTCGTCCTAGCGCGCTCATTTCAACAGCCCTCCCCTTTCCTTCGTCGTGGCCTCGTTCTGGCTCAAATCCGCGCTGCTGGTCAGCCTCAGCGGCCTCACGGCCGGGGCCATCCTCTGCCATGAGACGCCAGATCTGAGCCAGGTGAAGGTGGGGGCGGACGCGAGCGATCACGCTTCCTTCGACCTTGTGGAAATGCTCGGCCAGGCGGTGGTCAAGCAGTCCCCCCTGGTCGAAATCAACGAGGCAGACCTCAACGACTACCTCGCCCGGCGCTTCAAGCCCGTGCCCAAAGGCGGGAGCTACCGGGTGGCGCATTTTGACCGGATACTCCTCGACCTGCAGCCCGGCCATTGCACCGCGCATCTCTGCTGGAACGTGCTCGGCCACATCGATGTGGTGAGCGTGCAGTTCAGCATCCAGCGCAAGGGCGGCGATTTCGTCGTTGAGATCGAACGCGGGGCGTACGGCCGGCTGCAGGTGGAGCGCGGCTTCCTGACCCCGATGATTCCGGCAATGCAGGAGCTGGTGCGTGCCTGCAAACCGGAGATCGACGCCGTTTTCAAGCTGCCGCATGTGAGCTTTGCAAAGGACAAGCTGGTGTTGGACGCCAGATTCTGAAATGCTCGCCCGCCGCACGGCTTCCCTCCCTTTTTTCCTGTCCATGTCATCGCCACGCCCTCTCTCCTTTGTCCTTGCCGCCCTTCTGGGCGTACTGCTCTGCCCGCTGCTGGTCCGTGCGCAGCAGCAGCCCCCCGTTCCTCCGCCGCCATCGGAGGCCGTCGGCAAAAAAATGCCCACGGCTCCCGGCGATGTGCCGATGCTCGACACGCCCCCGAGAATGGCGCTGCCCACGCCGAAGCCGGTCAAGCCCGCCCCGGCGCCAGCCCCCTCTCCCGAGCCTGCCGTGGAAAAAGGCATGGCTTCCCCAGGTGCCAAGGCTGCGGAGCCGCCTCTACCCGCCGCCTTGCGCCCCGTGAAGCCGACGCTCCCGCCTGTGGCACCAGACGCCAATGCCACCTCCACCAGCATTCATGGTGAATTCGTGGTTCACGGGGCGGACCTCGAATCGCGCACCTACATCACCCAGGTTTGCGAGGAAGTGGCGGAGGAGCTGACCCTGCTGTTGCGCGATCCCGAGCCCTTTGGCATCCCTATTGTTGTCTCGGTGAAAACACCCCCCAACGTGGCCCCCGGCGGCCCGGCGGTGGGCACGGACATCGCCCAGCTCGCCTATGGCGGCTTCCGTCTGCAGATCACCATCCAGGTGCGGCCGGATTTTGTCGTGAACGACTTTCGTGCCGAGCTGGTGCGCATGCTCATTGCCCAACGCATCCTGCGCGGCAACAAGGAGCTGACCACCAAGCGCACGCGCATCCTGCCGGACTGGCTGCTGGTGGGCGTCAAGGAGGCCCTGCGATATCGCAACCGTTCGAGGCCCAGCGCCGTCTTTGCCAGCGTTTTCCGCACCGGCAAGGTGTACGGGGTCGAGGAGATCCTGGAAACCTCGCCCGGCTCGCTGGACAGCCTGAGCCGCACCCTTTACGAGACCTCCTGCTGCGCCCTTGTGCTCGCGTTGCTCGATCAGCCGGAGGGCAACCTGCGCATGGCGAAGTTCCTCAACGCCCTGGCCACCGATTCGAAGTCCGACCGCGAAATGCTGAACCACTGGTTCCCTGGCATCAACGCCAGCAAGAGCAGCCTGAACAAGTGGTGGTCCTTGCACATGGCCAGCCTCGCCACCCCCACGGTGTTCGAGTCGCTGGGGCCCAGCGAGACCGCCAAGGAACTGGACAAGGCCTTGCAGCTTCACTACCAAACCACCTCCGGTGACGCCCCGGCGGCGCCTCTGATAGCGGCCGCCGACACCGAGTTGAACGCCGATGCCGAGAAGGAGGCCAAGAAACGCGGCTTCTTTGCCCGGATCTTCACCAGCGACAAAAGTGACAAGCCCGACGAGGAGGCCCCGGCCAAGGGCAAGAGTGCCGTCGAAGCCAAACCAACGGCCAAGGAAGAGAAGCCCAAGGCCGAGTCCAAAAAGGCATCCAAACCCGAACCCAAAGAAGAAAAGTCCAAAGAGGAAAAGCCCAAGGACAAGCCTTCTGCCGAGGAACCTGCCAAGCCGGGCGGCCTCCATCTGCGTAATCTGTTCGGCTTCGGCAGCGCGCCAGCAGAAGCAGAAGGCGACAAGAAGGACGCCAAGACTGAGCCAAAGAAGGACGCCAAGCCCGAGCCGAAGAAGGAAACCAGGCCCGAGCCGAAGAAGGAAACCAGGCCTGAGCCCAAGAAGGAAGCCAAGCCCGAGCCCAAGAAGGAAACCAAGCCTGAGCCGAAGAAGGAAACCAAGCCTGAGCTCAAGAAGGAAACCAAGCCTGAGCTCAAGAAGGAAACCAAGCCTGAGCTCAAGAAGGAAACCAAGCCTGAGCCCAA
>CAINXC010000379.1 GCA_903854655.1 uncultured Verrucomicrobiota bacterium
CCAATGCGGTGAGGTGGGTGGCGGGGAAGTAGGACACATGGGTCCAATAGGCCACATAGGACCCATATGGCCTATTCCAGAGTTTTGCCCGGCATCGAACTTTCCGCTTGAACAGTAAACCAAATGGTTAAATGATTGCGGCGACACATGGCCAGACCATCACAGAACCTGCTGCTCAACGTGATCTTTGCCGCGCTGGCCGACGCGACGCGACGCCGCATCCTGGAGCAACTGGGCACGGGCGAGGCCACGGTTTCGCAACTGGCGGAGCCGCATGCCATGTCGCTCCCGGCGGTGTCGAAGCACCTGCGCGTGCTTGAGGAAGCTGGCCTGCTGCAACGCCGCATCGACGGGCGCGTGCACTACATGAAGATAAACCCTGAGCCCATGCGGCAGGCGGTGAACTGGATCGAGCGCCAGGGCAGGTTCTGGCAGGGCAGCTTCGACCGGCTCGATCAGCTTCTCCAGCAACCCTCTCCCCCGCAACCCACCACACCACCCTAACACCATGCCGCTCGACGCCAACGACACCCTGCTCATCACCCGTCAGTTCAAAGCCCCGCGCGACCGCGTGTTCGCCGCCTTCAGCAGTGCCGAGGCCATGCGCCTCTGGCTTGGCCCCGGGCCCTGCACCGTGACCTCCGCCGCGCTCGACTTCAGCGTCGGCGGCAGTTATCGCTTCGTCATCTGCACCCCCGACGGCGAGTTCGGCGTGGGCGGCACCTACCGTGAAATCCAGCCTCCCGAGAAGCTGGTCTTCACCTGGAGCTGGGAAGATGATCCGGACTGGGCAAATCTGGAGTCGGTCATCAGCATCGAGCTCCACGCCCGCGACCAAGAGACCGAAATTCGCTTCACGCAGACCGGCTTCCCGAACATCGAAAGCGGCGGGAGGCACGAGCACGGCTGGAGCGCAAGCTTCGACAAGCTCGACACAGTTCTCGCAGCCGCCTAACCTGTCAATTCAACCTCAACGCACCCCTCCCATGAACGACCTCAATCCCAAGAGCCTTCTCATCGCCATCATCGCCACCTTCGTGGTGCTCACCGCCACGGATTACTTCATCCATCAAATCTGGATGATGCCGGACTACAACGCCACAGCCTCGCTGTGGCGGCCCGACATGGCTGCGGGCGGGCACCTGGTCTGGATTCACGCGGGCCACCTTCTGGCCGCCGTCACCTTCGCCATGCTATGGGCCGTCGGCTTCGCATCCAACGCGAAGATCACCTGCAGCATGAAGTACGGCTCCTTCATGGCCTTGTTCAGCCAGTCCCACACGCTCATCGCGTACGCCGTCCAGCCCATCACGATGGAAATCGTTTGGAAGTGGATGATCAGCGGCGTGCTGCAAGGAGTGCTTCTCGGCGTCGTGGTCTTCCTTGTTTACAAACCCGCCAGAAAATAAACGAGCGCCCGTTCACTCATGGCATGGCCCCGCGTGCGATCCGTCGGGCCATGCCATTTTTTGGGTTCATCCGGGAAGTTGGTGCAGAAGAACGTTGAGAGGAGGCAATGAACGCCGGAGGGCCGCGCTCTCCAGGCACAGCGCTGCTCCATGGTGACAAGCCGTGCAACGCCTGCGAGGGA
>CAINXC010000380.1 GCA_903854655.1 uncultured Verrucomicrobiota bacterium
CCGCGACGCCGCCATTGCCGCCTTCCGGTTCCGCTACGCTCCACCTCCAGCCGGCAATGGCGAAGGAGGAAACAATGCACTAACATTCTACCCGGACCACCTAATGGGGGCCGATCACCCACAACTCCGCAACTTCGCAACTCCTCGGCATACTTGGCGAGGATGTCAGGTTCTTTTGCGAGCGCCGGACACGGTGGGGGCGTGTGAGCCGAGTTGTTATCTGCAGCATCAGTTTCTTTGTTATCAAGTGCAGGCTTATCCATAGCTACCTCCAGAAGTTGGTTTGTGAGCCCGATGAAGCGGGTACGACCAACATGGAGATGGCGGGTGGGTCAGAACGCCGTCGCTAACCCAAAAAGTAATGTAGCCCCTATAAAAGCCCGCGCTTGAAGTATCCGCGTACGGTTTCAGCTTTCAGGCCGATGTCGCGTTCGATGAGCTGCGCGATTCTTCTTTTTGAATGACCGTCTGCTTTAAGTCGCTCGACAGTGGGGCGCAACTCATCAAGTTTTGGTTTCAAGTCTTCAGTTAGGTTTCGTGTGCGGGTCTGTGTCGCATTTTTTAATGATGCAATAGCTCGCTTTCCCCTCTCCGCCATTTCTGAGCCACCATTTTCCATGAACCACATCATGAAATAGAAGGCACACATGACTTCGAGTGCGTTGTTAGGTGTGAGCGTCTTCTGCAAGTGACCCAATGTAATGGCAGCAGCAATAAATTCTTTATCTGCGGAAAGGCTTTGAGGAAGTAGGGCTGCCTCGGCTAATTCGGTCAACATTTTGCTGACGAGCGCTTGGGTCCGTTGTTTTTCAATTGCCGTTCCCTTTGGCAATTTGATCGAGATGGATCGCCCGACGGGTATTCTGATCTTTTTCGGCCTGCGGGCATTGCTGGGCTTCGCCATTTAATTCTCAATCAGTTGCATAGCTGTGTAGTTGAGAAGAATAGGGGCTCTGCTAGTCTGGTAATAATGGGAAAGAAAAAACAACATTTGAACCATAGAAATAATCTGCTGAGGATAAATAGGGGCAATGGCTAAAGAATACGAATCCGGAATGAATTGGGTGTGTCCATCGTGCGGTCATGCTCAGGTAATTTTGAGCGAACGGCATGACGTTCGAATTGGAAAGATTCGCAACGACAGCTCGTCATTAGGTCAGATGGCTTAGAGACACTATTCGAAGATTTGTATGTGGCGAGAGATAAGCGAAAGAAGCGACTGGCAGAGTTGGCCGTTACAGCAGAGCGCAAGAAAGCAATGAAAAAGCCCCCGACTCCCGCTGGCTGATATTCGAGCAAAAATCAAATTAGTTCCATTTTAGGTTGATAGCTTTAACAACGTAGTTTCCGTGCTTGCATGGGCGTACCGGAACAGCATCCGGGGATCACGGTGCCCGCTGATCGAAGCTACCTCCGGTACGGTCAGGCCCATCTCAAAGAACCGGCTTATGGCCTCGTGCCGTAGGTCGTGGAAGTGAAGCCCCTCGATCCCAGCTCGCTTCGTTAGCCTCCCCCAGGCCAGCCGGACCGCATTGGGGGCCATTGGGAAGATGCGCTCCTGGTCCATCCCCCGACAACTTTCGATAGCGGCCAATGCCTGGGGGGACAGAGGGACGTGGCGCGGGTGACCGTTCTTGGTGGTTGGTAGCAGTAGGAGCCGCCGTTTCAGGTCGAGGTGTTCCCAACGGGCCCCCAGCAGTTCCCCTCTCCTCATACCCGTCGCAACCGCACAACTGAGCAACGGGCCTAGGAGCTTGTTCCGAGTCTTGTCTAGGGCGGATTGGAGCTTGTCCCATTCTCCCTCCCCCAAGCGGCGGGTTCTGGGTGAGCCTGGAGGGGGCTTGCGGACTTCCGCTACTGGGTTCCGAGTTAAGGGGATGCCCCATTCCTTGCGGGCTATCTCGATGACGCGCTGAAGGATGCCGAACTCCCTCCGGATGGTCTCGCGTCCAACTGACCGTCGCCGTTTGTCTCGGTACCGGGAAAGCGCTGCTACGTCCAACTGATCGAGAGTTATCCTATCGAGTCCTAATCGTCGGAAGATCACGAAACGGAAGTGCTCCAGCTCGACGGATTTCCTCCGGGGAGTAACCTCGCGCTCGTAGCGGTCCAAAAGTTGGCCGAGCGTGATGGTTTTTAAATCCCTGATGCTAGGAGGAAGGTCGGCGCGATCAATTCGGGTTTCAATGCTGCGTGACCAAGCTTTCGCATCAGCTAGCGAGGAGAAGGTGCGGGTCAGTTGAGACATGCCCCGACGGCGAACTTGGACGTGCCATTTCTGGCCGCGCTTGCGAATCGAAGACATGCGTTCTC
>CAINXC010000381.1 GCA_903854655.1 uncultured Verrucomicrobiota bacterium
AAGCCATCGCCCCCGGCCACTACGCCCAGGGGGAAGGCGGGGCCCATCCGGTCATCCGCCGGGGGGTGGACACCAACAAGGACCAGACCTACTTCCTCGCCATGATGCGCCCGGAGCAGGTGCGCATCGCCCGCTTCCCCATCGGCCACCTGCCCAAGCCGCAGGTGCGCGAGGAAGCCGCCCGCCTGAGCCTGAAAACCGCCGCCAAGCCCGACAGCCAGGGCATCTGCTTCATCGGCGAGGTGAAAATGGAGGACTTCCTGCGCGCCTTCGTGGCGGACAAGCCGGGCCCGATCATCAATCTGGAAGGCAAAGTGCTGGGCGAGCACCAGGGCCTGCACCTCTACACCCTGGGCCAGCGCAAGGGCATCGGCGTGGCCAGCAACCTCTACAAGCAGGCTTACGTGGTGGTGGCCAAGCGCCATGCCGCAAACGAGCTCGTCATCGCCATCGAACGGCCCGACACCCCCCTGCTCTGGGCCCGCCGCGCCATTCTGAACAGCATCAGCACCACCGGCCCCGATTTGCACGTCGAGCGCCAGGTGCTGGCGCAGCCACGCTACCGCACCGCCTCCCCCCCGGCCAGCTTCCGCCCGTTCCTGCGCGACGGCGAATGGTGCGCCGAACTCCAGTACGAGACTCCGCAGCGCGCCCTCACCCCCGGGCAGATCTGCGCCTTGTACGAGGGCGACCGCCTTCTCGGCGGCGCGGTGTTCGAAAGCATCGAGTATGATTGAGCACCCTCCCGGATTGCTGCTTGAACCACCCGGCTGCCAGCGTTTACAGAGTTCACCCACATGATGTTTCTCGCCGTTTCTCCCGAACCCAGCCGCGTTGGGGACGTTCTCATGAGCTTCCTGAGCATCGTCTTCGAAGGTGCTCCTTTCCTCCTCGCAGGCACCCTGGTCTCCGGGTTCATCGACGCCTTCCTGCCCGCCAAGCTCATCGACCGCGCGCTGCCGCGCAACCGGGTGCTCGCCACCCTGATCGCCGGGTTTATGGGCATCCTTCTCCCCGTGTGCGAATGCGCCATCGTGCCGGTGATCCGCCGCCTGGTGCAGAAGGGGCTGCCCGTCTCCTGCGCAATCACCTACATGCTCGCCGCCCCGATCATGAACCCCATCGTGGCGATCAGCACCGCGACCGCGTTCAAGGAGTCCCTGAAGCTCCTGCAATGGAGCGATCTCTCCCATCCCGCCGCCCTGGTGCAGCATCTGTGCGCCACCGCCCCCATGGCGGTGTCCCGCCTCTCGCTGGGCTACCTCGTCGCCGTCCTGGCCGGTCTGCTGGTCGCTTTCTTTTCGCCCGCGCAAATCCTTCGCCCGGAGGTGGCCGAAAGCATCAAGGACGCCCAGGCGGCCCCGGACGCACGTCCCCTGCCCTTCGGCTCCAAGCTGGTGAAAGCCATGCGCACCGCCATGCGCGACTTCCTCGACACCGGCACCTACTTCGCCATCGGCGTGGCCATCACCTCCTTCTTCAACACCCAGGTGAACCAGGCGATTCTCGACCGCGTGACCGGCAACGAATGGCTCGCCATCCCGGCCCTGATGCTGCTCGCCGTGGTCCTCTCCATCTGCAGCACCTCCGATGCCTTCATCGTCGCCGCGATGGCCTCCTTCAGCTTCACCTCCCGGCTCGCCTTCCTCGTGTTCGGCCCGATGATGGACTTCAAGCTGCTGTTTATGTATTCTGCCGTGTTCAAGCGGCGTATGATTCTCGGCATGTTTGTCGGGCTTCTGTTCGCCGTCGGCCTGCTGTCCGGCCCCTGGGCCAGCCTCATTCACCACCTAGCCACCCCTTAAAGCCATGAGCACTCAACGGATCACCACCCATCTGATCAGTGTCACCCTGCTGCTCCTCTGGGGCGGCGTGATGGTCTATTTTTACCTCAGCGGCCGCATCGGCAGCTACCTGCCGCCGGACGGCGCCTTCCGCCCCCTGGCCCTTGCTGCCGGTCTGGCGCTGATCGCCCTCGCCGTTCTCAACCTTGCCACCATGGGCGCCCAGGACCCGGATGCCGCTCCCGAAGCCACTCCAGACCATGACCACTCCTGCTGCGGCCACAATCACTGCGCCACGAAGGAATCCGCACCCGGCGGTCGCGCCCTGGCCGTCCTGATCCTGTCCGTGCCGCTCCTGGCCGCAGCCGCCATGTCGCCCGACCGTTTCAGCATGGCCGCCATCGTCAACAAGGGCCTCTACAGCTCCAATTACGCCGCCAGCAACGTCGCGCCGCCCTCGCGCCTCACCAGCAGCAGCAAAACCGCCGCCACCGCCAAGGTGAGCTCCCCGGCTCCCCTGCCCCAGACGACGCCCCCGGCGCCCGCCCCTGTCTCCGCCACACTCGCCACCACCCCTGATGCGGGTCCCCGGGTTCCTGGCAGCTCCGCCGCCGCCACCGCCAGCGTGGTGGTCACCACCCTGCCCCCGGCAGGCAGCCCCTCTGGAGCGGCTCCCGCCCCCGGCAGCACACCGCCGGCCACCCCGGCCGCCGGCAAAAGCTACGGCAGCTTCACCCTCGAAGACCTCAAGGCCCAGGTGCCGCAGAGCAAGGATGGCAATTTCATCCTGGAAGTGCCGGAGCTCTACTACACCGCCGGCGACAAGGAAGTGCAGGGCGTGCTCGTCGGCCAGCCCGTCGAAACCACCGCCCAGGTTCTGCCCGAAAAGGTCAACAACGCCGACGGCAAGCGCCTGCGCGTCTTCCGCCTGCTGGTGCAGTGCTGCGCCGCCGATGCCCGCCCCTACTCCGTCCCCGTCGAATTCGCCGACAAAGCCCCCGTCATGAAGGAAATGACCTGGGTCAAGGTCATCGGCAAAATGGGCTACCGCCAGGAAGGCGGCCAGACCGTCCCGATCATCGAGGCCAAAAGCATCACCGAGACCACCGCCCCCGACAACTCGATGCTCTACTGAGCAGGTCGCTTCGCCCGCAAATGCAGAGAAAAATCTCCCGCTTCATTTGACAAACAACGGCCCACGCCTATTCTCCCCACCCTGACTCGCTCAACACGAGTCCAGCACGTCTTCACCGACACGCATCCATAGCTCAACGGAT
>CAINXC010000382.1 GCA_903854655.1 uncultured Verrucomicrobiota bacterium
CGCCTGCTTGAAGAGCGGCGGGCGGAGGAGACCCTGCAGGCCCAGGTCAAGCAGGCGCAGGACCTGGTGGCCAAACGTGAAAAGGTCCTGGCGGACAATGAAGAAAAGGTGAAGGCGGCCAAGGTCGCTTGGGAAACCAAGTTGAAACGCGGTCCCGCGCCCGCCACCTCGTCCGAGCGCATCATCGTCATCGATCCCTCAACCGACGAAGTGTACTTCGAGCGCAACGCCGACAAACGGGGGGCCATTGCCAGCACCACCAAGATCATGACCGCCCTGCTGCTGGTCGAAGCGGGCGGCCTGGACCAGGAACTCACCGTGGAGGAGGCGGACACGAAGTGCGCACCCGTCCGCATCGGCTTGAAGGCGGGGGAGAAGTACACCCGCATCAACCTGCTGACCGCTTTGCTGGTGAAGAGCAGCAACGACATCGCCCAGGCCCTCGCTCGCGACAACGCCGGCTCGCTCGATGCCTTTGCGGAAAAGATGAACAAGCGGGCCAAGGAGCTGGGTTGCGTGAACACCCTGTACATCAACCCGCACGGCCTGCCCCCCATCAACGGCCAGCCAGAGCCCTATTGCACACCGCGCGACCTCGCCAGGATCGCCAAGGAGGCCGACAAGCTGCCGGACATTCGCGAAATCGTGAAGCTCAAGAATTACAATTTCGTCCTGGGCTCCGGGAAGACCGTCGCCCTGGAAAACACCAACCACGTGCTGCGCACCTGCGCCTTCTGCGACGGCATGAAGACCGGCTTCACCGAAGCCGCCGGCTACTGCCTCGTCGCCACCGGCGAACGCGAAGGCAGGCGCCGCATCGTGGTCGTGCTCAACGGCAGTTCCACCAGCGTCTGGAAGGACGCGCAGGCGCTGCTGGAATGGGCGGTGAAATACTGAGCCCTGTAGCTTCTCTCACGGATTGGTCACCCGCAGGCGCATGAACCGGCGGGAACTTGAGGACAGCTTGTCGCTCACCTGAATGGTCTGGATCGTCCCGTCGTCTGCAATCACCTGCGGGGTGGTGAGGAAGGCGGAGCCGGAGTTCCAAATCACGAGGTCGCCGGATTCCTCGATGACCACCGTCACGTCCGTCGCGGCCTTGTTGAAGCTGTAGGACACCGTCAGCAGCCCGTTGACCAGGCTCGATTGCAGGACGCTGGGGCTCTCCGGAGTCCGTGGATTGAGGCCCAAGGCATACTTTTCAAGGTTGGAGATGCCGTCGCCCGCCGGCTCGGCCAGGTCGCCGCTGATTGAGGGATCGGCAAGTTCCGCCGCCGTGAACCAAAGGCTCTTCCAGGCCGCCAGCGGCTGTTGCTGGAAGGTGGCCACCAGGGCATCGTTTGCAGCCACCGTGAAGTTGTAGCTCGCCGAGGTGGAAAGAACACCGCTGCCATCGGTCCAGGACACAAAGTTGTACCCGGCGGCAGGCGTCGCGACCACCGTTGTGGTGGCACCGCTGGCAAATGTGCCCCCGCCGCTGGTGGTGCCTCCGGCGGAGGGAGACGAGGTGGTGGTGATCGTGTAGCTCGCGTTGACGGTGAGCACGGCCTCCGCACTGGTGGCCGTGCCGGCGGCATTGCTGATGACCACGTCGTAGCTGCCAGCATCGCCCAACTGTGTGGAGGCGAGCGAGTAGCTGGAGCCGGTGGCATGGGCGATGGCCGCGCCATCCTTGCGCCACTGATAGCTGATCACGGGGGTGCCGGAGGCGAGCGCAGCAAAAGTGGCGCTGCCGCCGAGGGGAACGACGAGGCTCTGCGGCTGGCTGCTGAAGTGGGCGTGCACCAGGCTGGTGGTGTTGAACTGGTAGCTGTCGAAAAGCATGTAGTTGTTGCCTGCCCTCGTGCCGGTCAGCGCCCAGTTGGCGCGAACGCCCGCCACGTTGAGCGTGGCTCCTGTTGTAGTCATCGGCTGGCCGGTCACCACCGTGCCGCCGTCCAGCGACGCGCTCCAGGTGCCGGTGGCGAAGTTCATCGTCAGCACCAGCGCGTAAACATGGCCGTTGGACAAGGTCGCCGAAGTGGCCTGCGGGCCAAGCCCGTCGTCCAAAATGTAGCTGATGGCGTTGGTCGCGTTGTTGAACTCAAAGGAAAACAGACGCTGCCCGCTCAAGTTCCACACCTCCCAGCGAAACAGGTCGTACAGGCCGTTCGAGGAGTCCACGATGTCGGCAAGAACCGAGAACGTGGCGACATCGCCCGGCGCGGGCGTGTAGCTCAGCGGCTGCCAGACGGACAGGCCGGTGTCGCTTCCCGACGGCGCCGTGCGGCCCACGTAGCCCTGACGGCCCAGGCCGGAGAAACTGCTGTTGGTGCGGAATCCGTTTCCACCAGAGCCGATGGACACCCAGCCTTTCTGGCCGGTGAGACTGCCGCTTGAGGAATAGCCCTCCGATGTCTCAAACCCCGTGGAATACAGCGCCGCGCTGGTGCTCACGGGGTTGAGGGTGAGCACGATGTTGCCGGAGGCTCCTCCAGCGCCATCCACCACGATGTCGTACACCGTGCCCGCCGTCGCAGCGAGAGTGAGCGCGCTGGTGACGCCGCCTGCGGGGTCGTTGTCATTGCCGGCCACGGCGGTCAACGCAGAGACCGAGGTGCCGGTGTAAACCGCGAGCAGCGTGTCAAAGCTGCTGCCCTTGGTGCTGAGCGTGTAGTTCCCGGTCGCGGGAGCCGTCCATGTCCACCAGACCGAGCTGCCGCCGGGGTTGCCCGCATGGTTGGGCTCCCCTGATTCCTTGCTCGCTCCAATGTTGTTGCCGGTGAAGACGCCATCGCCGGAGCCGAGGCTGACGGCGCTGCTGAAATTGTCGTTCAACGGCACGATGACGAAGGTGAACGGGGCCGAACTGGTGACAGTGCCTGCGGGCGTGGTGATGGTGACGAGCCCGGTGCCTGCCCCCGCCGGCACAGTGGCGTTGATTTGGGTGGGGGAGACAACAGTGAACGATGCCGGGGTGCCGTTGAAGGAGACTCCCGTGGCACCTGTGTAATTCGCGCCATTGATCGCCACCACCGTGCCCACGCCGCCAATGGCGGGAATGAAACTGTTGAGCGTGGGAGCGCTGCCATTGAGCGCCCAGTTGAGCGTGACGCTGCCGGAGGCACCGTCATGGCCATCCACGGCGATGTAATAAGTGGTCCCTCCCGCCGCCACGAACGAAACCGCACTGGTCACGGCGGTGCCGGCGTCGTCATCGGCAACCACCTGGGTAAGGCTTGAGACGCTCGTGCCGGTGTACACCGCAAGCAGGGTGTCGAAGCTGCTGCCGAGAGTGTCGAAGGTGTACACGCCGCCGCCGGTGGGGGCCGTCCACACATACCACACGGAGGCGCCGCCCGCGTTGCCGGCATGATTCGGCTCGCCCGCTTCCTTTGTCGCACCGGCATTGGTTCCGGCGACGCTGCCGGTGTTGCCGCTGATGCCCTGGGCGAACGCAAACAGGTCGTTTGGAATGTCGCTCGGCAGGACAATGAAATTGCTGGAACTGGTCGCAGTGCCGCCAATGGTCGTCACTGAAATCGCTCCGGTGCTTGCCCCCACCGGCACGGTGGCGGTGATCTGTGTGGCTGAATCCACGTTGAACGTGGAGGCGTTGACCCCGTTGAAGCTCACCGCCGTGGCGCCCGTGAAAGAGGTGCCGGTGATGGTCACGCTTGCCCCTACGAGGGCGTCGCCCGGCGTGAATCCCGTGATCACTGGCGCAGGGGCGGTCAGCGTTTGAATCAACACGCTCATGTTGGGCACGCCAATGCCGGTGACAGGATCATACCCCGCCCCCGCGCTGTAGTGGCCGTTGCTGCCAGAGGTGATGTCGCGAAAATTGCTGGTGCCAATCAAGGGGTAGATGTTGGGCCCCAGCAGACCGATGGGCGGCTTGGAGGCGTTGGCCCGGGCCTCGTTGATCAAGGCACACAAGGCCGCCCAGGTGGGGGCGCTCCAGCTTGTCCCGCCCACCTCTTTTGCGGCACCATTGAGAAAGAGATAAGCGCCGTTGTTGGGATCGGCGGCGAGAGACACATCCGGCACCAGCCGGAAACTGCCGCTGGGTACCCCCGTGCCCGTCTGCCAGGACGGGCGGCTGAAGGCAACGCTCGTGCCGCCGCCGCTGCTGCTCCAGGCGGTTTCGCTGCTCACCGCCCCGGTGCTGGTGCTGAGCGTCAGCGAAGTGCCGCCCACACCCGTCACGCTCGGATCGGAGGCATAGTACTCCACCTGCAGCGGCCCGCCCGTGCCGCCCGTGCTGTTGGGGTTGGAGCCGGCGTCGCCCGAGGACGCAAACACGCTCACCCCGGCACTGGCCATGCTGGCAAAGTACTGCGCATCGGTCTGCATCTGGCTGCTCGCGGTCAGGTAGGTTTCCCCCAGCCCCAGGCTGATGGACAACTGATGCAGTTGCGGCTGCGTCGGCAGGTCGCTGATCACCTGCTGAAACGCCTTGTCGATGTCCGTAAACCCGAGGCTGCCGGCAGCATAGATGCGCACCTTCGCTCCCGGAGCCACGCCGCTGCTCCATTCCACATCGAGCGTTTCCTCGCCCGACGGGCTGGGCAGCGTGGCGTTGTTGACGTTCACCGTCTCGATGTTCGAAAGGCTCTGCGCAACGTTGTTGTTGGTCCAGAAGGAGGTGAGATCGCTGTTGAGCGGCAGCGCATCAATGACGATCGCAATCTTCTGCCCGGCACCCGTGACGCCCAGGTTGCCGGCATTGTACGCGCCCTTCAATTCGCTCACCAGGTAGGGAGGGGCGTTTGGGGTCGTTGTCGAACGTCTGATCATCTTTGCGTAGGGCTGCAGCCCGTTGATCCCCAGCACTGGAGCCGCAATGCCAGCCGGCAGGCTCGGATGCGTGCGCGCCACGTGATATTCCCGGCCGTCCAGCGCCAGGTGGGCCATCTGCACCTGCAGACTCTGCTGGATCTGCGCCACCGTGCCGGAGGCAAACACGCTGAGCCGGTTGGGATCCGTGAGGGTGATGGTGAAGCCCTCCGCCTTCAGCCAGCCCACCACCCGGTCGTAATCCTCCACCATTGGCAAATGGTCTTGATCAAGAGCGTCCCGGGTGAGTTTTTCACCATGCCCGACGCGCTCCAAAAGCTTGGCATAGCCGCGCATCCGCAGAGGAACCTGAATCTCCACCCTCTGCGAAAGCTGCGCGGACGTCACAGTCGTCAAGGCCGCAGCCACACGAGCCGGCATCGGAGCCAGGCTGTTGGTGAACACCGTGCGTGAGCCCGCCACGGCAGTCGTGGTCACCGCCAAACAAACCAGCCCCAAGGCCCGAAGAGCCGCTCTTGCTCCCGTGCAAAGAGTGGTGAGAGCGGGGTTCATTGTTGCAGCGGCGTTGACAGAGCCAGGGAACACGGACCGATATCCGATTCCCTGCGGGATACTCATTTTGACATAATAGCTACAAATTCAGGATTTGTCACCATCTGGTGATCCTGCGTTTTGACGTTTCGCCGCAACATCCGTTCAAATCCCCTCCCCGCTCATTGAGCAGTCCACCCTGGCGAAGCACGCCTGCCCCGTCCCCTGCCTGTACACTCACACCCGCCTCCCTCAATCCACCGCACAAAAAATACGAAGCCCGGCTCACCATGGAACCGGGCTTCGCAAAAGCGCCCTCAGGCCTGCGAGCGCACGCCTGAATCAATGATGCCCGTGATGCTCATGCCGACCACCGTAATAGTAGTGGCCGTTGTGGAAGTAGCGGTGGTCGTAGTGGCGCCCGTTATAGTAGAAGTGACCGGGCTCGTACCGACCGCCGTAGTAGTAGCGACCGCCGTAGAAGTAGGCGTCGCCCACATATCCGACTGGAAGCACCGGGTAAATCCCGACACCCACCGGTCCGGCATAGACCTCACCAGGAGGGCCGGGAGCAACGACACAAGAACTCAAGGACATCCCGGCAAGCGCCGTGAACAACAGAAGTTTCATGGAGACTTTCATACAGTTGGAGTGACGTTATTAGTGACGTGCGTATTCAATCACATGGCTGCATTTTTTTGAATTAAATGATTTTCAGCCCGGTTTTCGCCCTGTTTTGTGACAGACCCGGCGTTTGACTTTGTCCGCCGTGCCAGCCGTAGTGCGGGCTCCCGCCTTTGAAGCGGGCCCCTGCTGCCATGCCCTCGGCTCCCCTCCATCCTCTGCTGATCTGCCTCGCCGCAGCGGCGCTCAACTTCAACCAGGCGGCTGCTCCTGACGCCGAAATCTCCCCTTCCGTTTCCGCACAGGACATCGCCTGGAGCACCCTGAATTTCAAGGCAGGCACGGCGGGCCATGAATTCGACACCTATGGCGACGTGTTTGCGCCGGTGTGGCAGGACGAATCGACGGTGTTTTTCCTCGAACCCTACTCGCGCAACACCACAGGAACGGACCTGGATGCCGGGGCGGGCCTGGGCCTGCGCAGGCTCGTGACCGACGACTGGGCCGTGGGCGTCCACACGTTTTATGATCATTCCTGGTTCCACGGCGCCAATGCCTTCGATGTCAGCCAGTTCGGCGCGGGCGTGGAAGTGATCGGCACCTGGCTCGATTTCCGCACCAACTATTATCTGCCTCAGACCGGCGGCCATGTGGTGGCCAGCCAGCGCATCGGCGAGACGGTCGTGGGGCTCGGCGATCCTTACGGCCTGCAGCATGGCATCGTCCAGAACGTGCAGTCCCTTGGCATCAATCGGAAGAGCGTGGTGGCAGCCGGCCAGGGGGTGGATGCGGAGGTGGGCGCGCTGGTGCCGTGGCTTGACCGCTGGCTGGAAACCCGGGCCTACGTCGGCGGCTACTGGTACGAGAACAAGGCCGGGCCGGACCTCAAAGGACTCAAGGCCAGGGCCGAAGCAAGGCTGACCCGCTGGCTCTATGCCGATGTCGCGTGGATCGAGGATAAAGCCGTGGCCGGGGGCTCCTGGTTTGCTGGATTGCGCGTCAGCCTGCCGCTGGGCAGGGCACCCTCCAGCACCCCGGCACCGAGTCCGCTCATGTCCAGCCTCGGCTACGAGAGCGTGGCCCGGCGTGCGCGTGATCGCATGAGCGAAAGCGTGGAGCGCAACAGCCGCGCGGTCATCACCACCCACACCCTCCAGACCGCCTTTACCCCCCTCGGCGCACCGCGCACGCTCACGCTGCGGGATGATGTGGTGTTTGTGGACGGCAGGCTCGGCAACGCAGGCGCCTTTGGCACCTTCGAGCATCCGCTCAGCACCATCCAGGACGGCGTCAATCGCAGCGCCGGGCTCTACGGGAGCCAGGGCACCGTGTTTGTGCAGGGCCGCCCCTCGGCCTACCCCGAGAGCGTGCTGATAGGCACCGGCGTGCAATTGTTCGGCAGCGGCTATGGGCTGCCCGTGTTCTCGCCCGTCACCGGCGCCTTCGCTTTCCAGGGCCGAACGACCACCAGCCCGGTCGTGACCGGCGGCTTCCTGGCCCACAATATCCCCGGCCCCATCGGCATCTTTGGGTTTGAGCTCACCGGCGGCCTCTCCAGCCCTTGGGTCTCCGCCACCAGCAGACCTGCGGCCGCGACCAATATCTTCCTGGAAAACGTCGGCCACGCCGTGATCGCCCACAACACCATCCAGGGCACCACCACCGCCACGGCGGGAATCTACGTGGAAACCAACGGCGCTCACACCAGCAGCGTCCAGATCATCCAGAACAGCATCCACGACAACGCCAGCCTGCCCTCGCAAGGATTGCAGGATGTCGTGCTCGAATCCAACGGCACCTCCACTCTCAACACCGTGCTTTCCGGCAACACCATTGTCCACAACGGCGGCGACGGCGTGGTGGCGGCCACCTTCGACACCTCACTGCTGCGCGCCACCCTCACCGGCAACACCATCAGCTTCAACGGCAACGACCAGATCATGGGCCTCAACGTCGGCGGCACGCTCCAGTTCATCAGCGCAAGCACCCTCAGCAACAGCGTCCACGAAATTTCCGGCGCCACCTCGCTTTACGAAACCTTCGGCGGCAGCCCCGTCGGTGCGATCCTCATCAACGGCACCCTGCAGCCCGCCAGCAGCAACCTGCCCAAACAGGCAGCTGAAAAAGGGCTGTAGATGCAGATTCGGAGAAAGGCGGTCCGAATTGCGAGGCGGACAGCGCAGCCGCTATCGAAGGAGATACCGGCAAGCTGGCCAACGAAGCAAGTCGCGCTGCCTTGCCCGAAGATGCGCCACATGCCTTTTTCAGCAGCCTGCTAATGGCTGGGAGGCATCCGCCTCAGCAGCTTGCCTCGCCCAGGTGCAGACCGAACCATTCGGTGCTCAGATCTGCGACCTGTCGCATCCTGCCGGATTCCTGGAAGAGGTGACTGTCACCGCGCACCAAGTGCAGGTCGCGGGTGCAGTGCAATCTGCCATAGGCTTCCACATTCAGCGTCAGGAGGTCCTCGTCGTGGCCGGGCACGATGAGACGGGTGGGGCACTGCACTTTGGAGAGCGCCTTGCCCGCCAGGTCCGGCCGGCCTGCACCCGAGACGACGGCGGCCATGCGGTCGCCCAGTTCCACCGCCGCCATGAGCGCGGCGGCCGCGCCAATGCCCGTGCCCAGGCAGCCCACCTTCAGCCCGCTCGTGTGCGGCTGCCGGTCCAGCCAGCGGACCGCCCCCATAAGCCGGCGGGCCAGCAAAGCAAGGTCTGACTTCAGCGCACCCGTGACCGTCTCCCGCCCTTCCTCCTCAGGGGTGAGCAGGTCAAACAAAAGGGTGCCCATGCGTGCCTCGCCCAGCGCCTCGGCAACCAATTGGTGACGTGCGCTGTGGCGGCTGCTGCGCCGCCCGTTGACAAACATCACCAAACCCGGAGCCCCGGGCGGCAATCGCAGGTCCCCCTGCAAAAGGATGCCGTCCACCGGGACGTGGACGACTTGGTGCAGGGCTTCAATGGGTTCGAGAACGAGTGGCATGGCTTCACTCACTTATCCGTTTTCGAGGCCTCGGTGGATGTGTCGGCTTGGGTTTGAAAGCCCAGGCGCATCCTCTCTTTGCCCGAAGGAAAGAAAGGGACCGGCCTCGCGTAGTCTCTCGCCCCGCTCACTGCCCGTCACTCTGCCTCCATGAACTTCCTTTCCTACTTTTCCCTTCGTCCTCTCCGCAGCTCTCTCGCTCTGGGGTTCGCCTTGTTGCTGCAGTCAGCGCCCACCTTCGCCACCCAACCGGAGCTGAACCTCAAGGACGGCGACGTATGGGTGATGGCGGGCGACAGCATCACCGCGCAACGCCTGCACACGAACTTCATCGAGGCCTATTACCGCACCCGCTTTCCCAGGCTGACCCTGCACTTTCGCAACTCCGGCATCGGCGGCAACCGCACGGGCAACGTGTTGAAGCGGTTCGACTACGATGTCGCCGCCTGGAAGCCCACCATCGTGAGCGTCGAGCTGGGCATGAACGATGCAAACGGCCCTGTGGATGTGTACATCAATGGCATGAAGGAGATCATCGGCAAGATCCGCGCCATCCATGCGCAGCCGGTGCTGATCTCGTCGAGCCCCGTGGATGATGGCAGCATGATGGGCGATTGGAGATCGCCACGCTGCCAGAGTCTCGATGCTTTCACTGTCGCGCTGAAGAAGCTTGCGGAGGAGGAGCAGGTGGTCTTCGTCGATCAGTATCACACGCTCATCGATCTCTGGGGCAAGAACCGTCGCGCGGGTGCCGAGCTTGCCGCCAAGACCGGCAAACTGCCGCCTCCACCACCACCCGCCGCTCCTGGCAAGCCCGCCAAGCCCGCGCCATTGCCAGCTTCCCTGATTCCTCTGCACGGCGATGCCGTCCACACCGGCGAGGTGGGCCAGTACACCATGGCTTCAGCCATCCTCGCCGACCTCAAGGCACCGGGGGAAGTCAGCTCCGCCACCCTGTCCGCCGATGGCAAGGTGCTCGAAACCAAGGGGTGCAAGATCACCGACATCAAAGCCAGCGGAGGCGCGCTGTCCTTCACTCGCGCCGATGAAGCCAGCCCCTGGCCCATCCTTCCCGCCGCCAAGACCGCCGCGCAGTTGCTCCCCTCACTGCTGGATCTTTCCAAGTACGAACTCAAGGTTTCCGGGCTTGCCGAAGGCAGCTACCAAGTGAGCATCAACGGCAAGCCCGCCGTCACCCTGACGGCGAAGGACCTCGCCGCAGGCTGGAACGTCACCGCCGCCTTCGACAGTGCGCTGGGCCAGCACGCCACCGAGATCCTCGGCCTCATCAGCAAACTCGAAGGCCCCCTCAACACCGCCTGGCGGGCCGCCAGCCAGGCGAAGGACGAAGCGAAGCTCGCCGCCGCCCAAAAAGCCATCGAAGACATGGAAGCGCAGGTCCAAAAGGCTTGCCAGCCCGTCGCGTGGCAGTTTGAAATTGCTCCGTCGAAGTAGGCCTGCTACCGGCCCTCGAAATCCGTGTGATCAAGGCTTCCAGTCCGTGGGATCTGATGGCAGGCCGTAGCGGGCCGCAAAAGCCTTGTAGGCCTCCTCGTTGGGCAGCACGGTGCTCATGGGCAGCTTCATGATTTGCGGCACCTGCGTCGCCACTTCGTTCAAATACGCCTGCCACAGGGGCTTCGCCTTCTCCACATCCATCTCCATCGCGGCTTCAAACCATGTGGTGTAGCCGGGCGGCGGCTCGCCTTTCTCGATCAGGCTGAGCATGCGTTTGAACTTGCCCTGCTTCCACAGGAACATCGACACCATGCGCTGCTCGCACTCGCGGAAGCGGCCCTGCGTATCCTTGTAGTTGAGGATTTGCCGGAGGTCGAGCTTCGTCAGCTCCGGCCCCAATGCCTGAATGCGCCAGGGATTCTGAAACCCGAGCGCTATCACCAGTTTGTCATTCTGCCAATAGCCATAGAATTTTTCAAAAAAGGTCGGTATTCCTTCCGTGGCCCAGATGGGATGCAGCGGCAGGTTGTTCTCCACGATGGGGTGCAGGATTTCATGCGCAAACGTTCCCAACCCCGAACTCTCATAGGTTGCAAACAGCCTTGCCTGCGGGAGAAAGATCCCGAAATTGGGCGGATCAGTGATTCCCACATCGCGCCGCAGGAACTCCTGAAAGCGGTCACGGTCCTCCAGCACCGCCACCCTGATGGGAAAAGCGTAATCAGCCTTGAAATAGTCGCGGTGCACCAGCCGCAAAAAGCCGTCAGCAAACCGCGCCACCTCCTCCACCGCATCGGGGTTGCGCTTGTAGCGAAAGTCGAAGAACTTCGTCTGCTTGTGCAGCGGAAACTGTTTCAAAAAAGCTTCCTCTGACATCGCCGGAACCGCAGGCAATACCAGGGTGAAGCAGAGAAGAGAAAAACGCAGGGAGGAGAATGCGGTCAGCATGATCAGAAACAGCCACGGCAAAACAGGATGCCGACATTGTGCGGACGGCATCTACGGCTTGTCGAGCTCATTTTAGCAGTTCAAAACAGCGAAACATAAGGAGACAAAACTCCGGATGCTGAGACACGCCAAAGAACTCGGCCGTCACTTGAGACTTATGAAACTCACTGTCCCTCGCTTCTCACTTCCACCCCAGCTTCTGGTGCAGGAACTCAAACGTTCCGACGCCATGAATCGTGTGGGGGCCGTCGAAGTACTCGATGGTGGTGCGGTCGCCGATGCCGAGCTTGTTGTAGAGGCGGCGGACCTTGGCGTACTCGTAGCTGACCCATTCGTCCTGGCCCACGCCGTCGTTATGGCCGCGTTCGACCATGAAGGGGCGCGGGGCGATGAGGGCGGCCATCTCGCCATAGTTGAAGGTGCGGCCCATGTTCCATTCCCAGATCTCGTACTCGGGGGTGAAGACGTAGTTCATGGGCATGTCGAGGCTCACGCATTTGCGCACCCACTCGTTAAAGTCGCCGGAGGCGATGGACAGGCAGTAATCGGTGTCGATGGCGGGGATCCGCATCGCTGACTTGCCTCCGTAGCTCAGGCCATAGAAAGCGATGCGCGCGGGGTCCACATAGGGCTGGGACTTGAGCCAGCCGGTGATGCGCTGGTGCTGGGGAATGATCACGCTGTAAAGAGTCTTACCCAGCGGGTTGAGCTTGCGTTGCAGGGTGCGGAAGGCGTCGTGGCCGCGATACGGGTTGTGC
>CAINXC010000383.1 GCA_903854655.1 uncultured Verrucomicrobiota bacterium
CAGGAACACGCCGATGAAGCCCATGATGTTGAACTCCTGCCCGCACACCCACAGCGCCAGCAGCGCGCCCACGCCGGCGGAGGGCAGGGTGGAAAGAATGGTGAGCGGGTGCACCAGGCTTTCATACAGGATGCCCAGGATGATGTAGATGGTGACCAGCGCGGCAAGCACCAGCATGGGCTGCGAGGAGAGCGCGGCCTGGAAGGCGCCGCCGGTGCCGCCGAAGATGCCGATCACGCTGTTGGGCATGCGCAGCTTGATCACCGCGTCCTCGATCGCCTTCTGCGCGTCGCCAAAAGAGACGTTGTCGGCCAGGGCGAAGGAGATGGTGCTGGCGGCGAACTGCCCGTCGTGGCTCACGCCCAGCGCGGTGTTGGTCTGCGAGTGGTGGGCGAAGGAGGAGAGCGGCACCAGGGTGCCGGTGCTGGAGGTGACGTAGATCTGGTCCAGCGCCCAGGGCCCCTGCAGGTAGTCCGGATGGGCTTCGAGGACCACGTGGTACTGGTTGAGCGCCGCATAGATCACGGAGACCTGGCGCTGGCCGAAGGCGTCGTTCAAATGCGCGTCCATCACGCTGGCGGAGATGCCCAGCCGGGTCGCTGCGTCGCGGTCAAAGGTCACCGTCGTCTGCAGGCCGTTTTCCTGAACGTCGGTGTTCACGTCCTCGAGCTGCGGCAGGTCGGAGAGCGCCTGGCGCACCTTGGGCTCCCATTCGCGCAGGGCGTTGAGGTCGTCCGAATGCAGGGTGTACTGGTTCTGCGAGCTGCTCACCCGGCCGCCCACGCGGATGTCCTGCACCGCCTGAAGGTAGAGCCGGGCGCCGGGCAGGTGCGCGGTCTTTTCGCGCAGGCGGGTGATCAGGTCATCGGAGCTGATCTGGCGCTCGGCCAGGGGTTTCAAGGCCACGTGGAAGCCGGCGGAGTTGCCGCCCATGGAGACCACCACGGTGGCCACGGCGGGATCGTCCTGCACGATCTTGGCAAACTGCTCGGTCTTGGTCTTGAGCGCCTGGAAAGAGATGCTCTGGTCGCCCTGGATCGAGCCGGAGAGCAGGCCGGTGTCCTGCTGCGGGAAGAAGCCCTTGGGGATGCCGATGTACAGGTGGACCGCCAGGCCGATGGTGGCTGCCAGCCCCAGCAGCATGAAAACGGGGTGGCGCAACGCCACGCCCAGCGTCTCACCGTAGGACTGCTGGATGCGGTTGAAGAACCACTCGCTGAGCCGGTACCACCAGCCATGCCGGAGGTTTGGGTCGTGCGGCTTCAGCAGGCGGGCGCACATCATGGGGGTGACGGTGAGCGAGAGCACCAGCGAGACGACGATGGCGGCGGAGAGCGTGATGGCGAACTCGCGGAACAGCCGGCCGACGATGCCGCTCATCAGCAGGATGGGGATGAACACCGCCACCAGCGAAACGCTCATGGAGAGCACGGTGAAACCCACCTCCGCCGAGCCGCGCCGGGCGGCCTCGTAGGGCGTCATGCCCGCCTCCACGTGGCGGGTCACGTTCTCCAGCACCACCACCGCATCATCCACCACGAAGCCGGTGGCGATGGCCAGGGCCATCAGCGACAGGTTGTCCAGGCTGTAATGCATCAGGTACATGATGGCGAAAGTGCCCAGCAGCGAGCCCGGCACCGCCACCGCCGGGATGAAGGTGGCGCGCAGGTTGCGCAGGAACAGGAACACCACCATGATCACCAGGGCGATGGAGATGAGCAGCGCATGCTCCACGTCCAGCAGCGAGGCCTTGATGGTGTTGGTGCGCTGCATGGCCACCGTCAGGTCGATGGAGGGGGGGATGGAGGCGCGCATCATCGGCAGCAGCTCGTTCACGCGCTGCACCGTGTCGAGAATGTTGGCCCCCGGCTGGCGGTAGATGTACAGGCTCACGCAGGGCAGGCCCTTGTAGGAGCCGCCGTTGCGGATGTCCTGCACCGAATCGGTCACCTCCGCGATCTGCGACAGGCGCACGGCGGAGCCGTTGCGGTAGGCCACCACCAGCGGCATGTAGTCGCCGGCGCTGGGGAGCTGGTCGTTGGCATAGATCTGCCAGCGCTTGTCCTTGTCCTGCACGCTGCCCTTGGGGCGGTTGCCGTTGGCGTTGGAAAGGGTGTTGCGCACCTGCTCCATGCTGATGCCCAGGCCGTTGAGCAGCGACAGGTTCACGTCCACGCGCACGGCGGGCAGGGAGCTGCCTCCCACGGTCACCTGCCCCACCCCGTCCACCTGGGAAAGCTTCTGCGCCACCACGGTGGAGGCGCTGGCGTACATCTGCCCCGGCGACAGCACGTCGGAGGTCATGGTCAGGATCATCACCGGCGCGTCCGCCGGGTTCACCTTGCGGTAGGTGGGGTTGCTCGGCAGCCCGGTGGGCAGCAGGCTGCGCGCCGCGTTGATGGCCGCCTGCACGTCGCGCGCGGCGCCGTTGATGTCGCGGTCCAGGTCAAACTGGATGTACACGCCGGTGGAGCCCAGGCGGCTGTAGGACGTCATCTCCGTGATGCCGGCGATGCGCCCCAGGGTGCGCTCCAGCGGCGTGGCGACGGTGGAGGCCATGGTCTCCGGGCTGGCGCCGGGCAGCGAGGCGGAGACGGAGATCGTGGGGTAGTCCACCTGCGGCAGCGGCGACACCGGCAGCAGAAAATACGCCATCGCGCCGGACAGCACCACGCCCGCCATGCAGAGCGTGGTGGCCACCGGCCGGTCGATGAACGTGTCGATGAATTTCATGCCTCTGCCGCGGTCGCGCCGCCGGTTGCGGGAAGCACGGACGTGCCCCGGCTGAAGCGCCGCGACAGCCGGTCAAAGGCCAGGTAGATCACCGGCGTGGTGAACAGCGTGAGCACCTGGCTCACCATCAGCCCGCCCACCATCGTCAGGCCCAGCGGGCGGCGCAGCTCGGCGCCGATGCCCGTGCCCAGCATCAGCGGCAGCG